>JABDLU010000024.1 GCA_013002865.1 Acidimicrobiia bacterium | reverse complement strand
GCGCGGTCGTCGGTCAGGAGCGCAACGATCTGTTGCGGCGATGCCGTCCAGCCATCGGTGCGGATGACGAGAATGTCGTCCACCCAGACGGCCCCCCACGGGCTGGATGGCAGCCGGGACGGATCGGCCACCCGGACGGCGACGGCCGGCGAGCGGTCGGAGCCTTCGACGAGCACGGCCGGCGAGGCATCGAGGATCTCGTTGTGTGGCACCGACATACGTCCCCCGGCGGGCCCGAGCAGGCTGGAGAAGGCGATCCCGTGCTCATTGATGGCGAGGAGCTCCTTGGGAAACAGGAGGTCCTTGAGCGCCCACAACAACAGCCCGGCACCGGCCACGAGAAAGAACAGCCCCCACGGCTCCTCCGGACCGTTGGCGGTGATCCGGTTGAGGCCCATCTCATCGGCGAGGAGGTCGAGTCGGCGCACGTACTGTGGGAACAGCTTGGGGAGGAGGAGCAGGTCGAGCCCCAGGATGACGAACGGGACCGACAGGATGGCGGCCAGCCAGGTGCGTCCGGGAGATCTGATCACGGTCAGCATGTGGTCATCACCCCAGCAGGAGGTCTTCGGGGGTGATGAGGGCGACGTAGGGGATGCCGTGCTCGTCCATTCGCTTGGCAACCACCCCGTTGCTGCGATCCGCGATGGCGATCGCCTGCACCACCGGGTAGCCGGCATCCTGCATGACGATGATTGACTCGAGGAAGGCCGATCCCGTGGTCGTGGTGTCTTCGAGCACCGCAACCGGCTCGCCGCGGTGAAGCGGTCCGACGATGCGGCCACCCATGCCGTGGGCCTTGGCCTCTTTCCGGACCGAGAACGCCCGCATCACCAGCCCAGCCTGGTGGGCCACCACGGCCGTGGCGACCGCGATCGGGTCTGCTCCCATCGTCATGCCACCCACCGCCTGGACGCCCGGCTCGAGCACGCCGAGCACGCAGCGGGCGACCAGCGTGGCGCCGTGCCCGTCCATGGTCGTGCGCCGCCCGTCCAGGTACCAGTTCGACAACTCGCCCGACCGGAGCGTGTACGGACCGTCGGTGAGCACGGACCGCTCCTGCATCAGCGCAATCAGCTCGGTTTTCGACTGGGAAATGTTTTTCTGAAAATCCCTCAAGTTCTGCACCCTGGCGACGATACTAAGAGCCGAGAGGTTTCCCGCCTCCCGTGTTAGCCCGAGAAGAGGTCCCGCAAGGGGCCTCTTCTCTTTTGGCCTTTTGTCGTTCTTGTCAGTCCCCCGCCGCTTGGGACATGCAACCCCAATCGAGAACACAGGAACGCGCCTTCACCCCCCTCCTTGCCTCCCCCACCTTCGGCGGGGGAGGTAACCAACTCGCTTAGGAAGGCGCTTTCACGCCCCTCCTAAGCAACCCGCAGGGTTGCCCCTCCCCCACTTTCGGCGGGGGAGGTAATCAACTCAACTCGCTGCGCTCGCACGGGCGACTTGGAACCTGCAACTTGGAACCTGCAACTCTCCTCCGCCCCTCAGGGAGCCGTTAGCTCCGCTGCCAGGGGGGCTAGGTATTGCGACAGGAAGGCGCCGCAGGCACGGTTGTATACCACGCCGCTTCCTTCCCAGGCCCGGCCGTTGGCGCCGACGCAGTTGGCTTCGTAGCCGATGGGGTTGTCTTGCTCGGCGTAGGTCGCCAAGCGCTGGTCGGCCTGGGCGGCGTCGATGCCGAGTATCCGTGGCATGTTGCCGAGTTTGCCATCCTCGACCGTGAACTGCGCTCGGGCGGCGGCGACGCCCAGGGCATCAAACAGCGGGTCGCCAACGAGTCGGACGCTGCAGTTGAAGGTACCGGGCACTTGCTCGGCACAATCGGTGACGGACCAGAACCACCCGTCTGGTTCGAGGGCAATCACATATTCGATTTCCGGGCCGAGGAAGACGTTGCCCGCGACGAAATCCTGGTCGCCAACCAGGCTCATCGCGCCGGAGGCGTCTCCGTCGGTCCAGCGCTGGAAGAACGTCTCGATCACCTCGACGCCCTCCTCGAAGCCGGTTGCGCTGTCCGGGGACGGCTCGTCAACAGCCGTCCAGGCAATCCAGGAAATCGTCCCCACGATGAGTGCGACCAGGGCGGCGGCCGCACCGTAGAGCACGCGGCGTCCGCGCTCCTGCTTCACGATGGGCCGGTCGGTGTCGATAGTTCGTACCTTGGTGTCGGACATGGCGTCCTCCCTCTGCTCGATGAGTTGCAGAGTGGGCCGGCTGAGCTCGGTGACGTCGGCGTCGCCCGGCACGGGATTGGCATCCCCGAACAGAGCAAGCACGCGATCTTCGTAGCTCATGACCCACCTTCTTCCCGAGCAATGGGATTGACGGTGCCGCCGAGTCGCTTGAACTCCCGTGCCAGGCGGCCTTTGGCACGGTGGAATCGTTGTTTGGCTGCCGGGACGGTTGAACCGATCATGGCGGCGACCTGTTCGTGGCTGAGCTCCTCCCACATGACCAGCCGGAGCACCTCCTGGTCGAGGGGGGCCAGGCGAGCGGCGGCTGCCCGCACCAGCTCGTAGTCGCGGCGTTGCACGACCAGGCTGTCGGGCCCGTCGGGAGATGAGTGGCCCAGGCCGACCAGGCGGCGGGCAAGCCCGCTCCGGCGCCGGGCCGAGCGGTAGGAGTGGGAGAGGACGCGGTAGGCAACCCCGAACAGCCAGGGCCGGGCACCGTCTCCGGCCGGCATCTCATCACGCCTGCGCCAGGCGATGGTGAACACTTCGGCGGCGGCGTCCTGGGCGTCGGCGGAGTTGGTGCGGCGCCGGCAATAGGCCAGCACGTCCCGATAGTGGGCGTCGTACAGGGCCCGGTACTCGCCGGCTCCGTCGATCTGCCCTTCGGGTGCGGTCACGTCACTCCCCATACCCGGAACATGCCCGCCTGCCCCGATTGGTAACAGTCAATTCAACTCGTTACCCCGGCCCCGCTGCCGGGCATGTGTTGTGTGAGCAATGGGAGAGGGGCGCCCGCAGGGCGCCCCTCCACCTATACCGGACCGGAGCCGGCTATTCGGGAGTCGTCTCTTCGGCGGCCACTCGCACCGGCTCCTGTTTCTGGAGGGCCTTGAGGATGTTGACCCCGGTGGCGTTCTCGATCTGCTCGGTGATGGTGATTACCGCCGCCGGGAGCTGGCCGACAACATTTGAGACTCCCTGCGACCCGTTGCCGCCGCTATCGATCACCGACACCTTGTCGATGCTCACACCCTTGACGGTCGAGACGATCTCGCCGACCAGCTCGGGCAGCATGTTGAGCACAAAGATGTTCTGGGCGTCCGTGCCGGCGGCCTGGTACTGGTCGGTGAGGCGCTGCAGCACATGCACCTGGGCGTTGCCGTCCTCGATGATGCGGGCGGCCGCTCCCTTGGCTTCCAGCTCCATCGCCTCCTTCTTGGCGCGAGCCGGCGTGATCACATCTGCCTCCAGCCTGCGCTGCTGCAGCTTGATTCGCTCATCCTCCAGTGACTGCTCGGCGATGGCCTGGGCCCGATCGCCCGCCACGGCCGCTTCGCGCTCTTTCTCGATGGCGATCTTCTCGAGCTCGGCATTGCGGACCCGAAGACCGTTTTCCTTTTCGACGATGACGAGATCGGCTTCCACCCGCGCTGTCTCGGCCCGGCGGCGCGCATCGGCCTCCTCTTCCTCGGCCTCGGTGGTCCGGAGCGCCTCGGCGACCCGGGCTTCCTTGAGGACCTGGGCGGTCTTGCGGCGTCCAACCGCCTCCAGATAGCCGACCTGGTCGGTGACGTTCTGGATCTTCAGCACGTCGAGTGACAAGCCGAGCGTCTTCATGTCATCGTCGGCTTCCTCGATAAGGGTCTGGGCGAACTTGAGGCGGTCCTCGTTGACCTCCTCGGGGGTGAGCGTGGCGAGCACGCCGCGCAGGTTGGCTTCCAGTGTCTCTTTGGCGATGTCGTGGATGAACTCCGTGTCCCGGCCCAGGAACCGCTCGACAGAGTTCTCGAGCAGGCCGGGCTGGCTGGACACCTTGACGTTGGCCACGCCCTCGACATCGAGGGGGATGGCGCCCTTGGAGTAGGCCTGGCCCACTCCGACGTCGATGGTGATGGTGTTCAGTTCCA
>JABDLU010000018.1 GCA_013002865.1 Acidimicrobiia bacterium | reverse complement strand
CCGAGGTCCACCCGGCCGGCGCTCAGCATGTCGAGGGTGGCGATCTGCTTGGCCAGAATGAGCGGGTTTCGCAGCCCGGCCAGAAGAATCGCAACACCAATCCGGACCCGTTCGGTCACGGCCGCAGCCATCGCCATCGCAACGACTGCTTCCAGCCGGGGGCCGGCCGCATCCCAGGTGATCGCCCCGTCGGCCGAGTACGGATAATCGGAACGGCTTTGTTCCACCATCACAATGTGATCGCTCACCCACACCGAATCGAACCCGGCCTGCTCGGCCCGGCGGGCGGAGTCGGCCGGCCCGAGCTCGTACACCAGGGGTCCGAAGTCCGGCAGCTTTGCGCCGATTCGCATCTCATGCCCGCCACCGCTCCGTTCGGTCACGTCAACCAGCCTCCGTCGACGACGAGAACATGGCCGGTGATGTAGCCGGCTGCGGGCGAGGCCAGAAACTCGACCGCGGCGGCTATCTCGTCGGGTCGGGCGAGACGGCCGAGCGGGATGTGAGTCTCGGCGAGGCGATCGAGCAAGGCCGGGTCGTCTGACAACGCTTCGGTCAGAGGGGTGCGAACGGTGCCCGGAGCAACCGCCACCACCCGGATGCCGACCGGCGCCAGCTCCCGAGCAGCGGCAATCGTCAACATCCGGACCGCGCCCTTCGATGTGTCGTATGGCACCATCGGAGACGTCGAGGCGGTGAACGCGGAGGTGGATGCGACATTGACGATAGTGCCGGATCGCCGGGGTGCCATCGCCCGCGCGGCGGCTTGTAGCACAAAGAACACGCCACGCAGGTTGACCGCCATGAGCTCGTCGAATTGGTCCGGAGTCACATCCACCAGCGGAGTCACCGTGCCAACCCCGGCGTTGTTCACCACGGTGCCAAGCGGGACCTCCCCGTCTATGTGGTCGACGACGGCGCGGACCGCGGCGACATCTCGAACATCGAGCGCAACCGGTCGGACATCGAGGCCATCGGCTTGCAACTCTGCGGCAGCCGCCTCGGCAGCAGCACCGTCGACATCGGCGGCAAACACGACGTCACCCCGCGTGGCGAGACGCTCGACTATGGCACGACCGATACCGCCGGCGCCCCCCGTTACGAGGGCGCCGGCGGCACGGCCGTCACTGTGGTTCGCCAAGGGCGAGACGCTCAGTTACAGGCAGGCAGCCCTTCGGTTGGGCCGATGATGTCGGTGTACATCTGGTCGAGCGTGCCGTTCGAGATGTAGTAGCCGAGCCAGCCGTTCACGTACTCGAGCCACACCACATCGCCGCGGGGCACTGCCCAGGCTCCGTACTCCTGCGCGAACGGATCATCCGGGTTCAGGACGGAGGTGGACGGATTCTCCGCTACGAAGGGAATGGCCAGGTACTCCTCGACCACGATGCCGTCGGCCCGACCCGATGCCACCTCCAGGAACGCCGGCGCCTGCTCGAGCTCGATGAGCTCGGCATTCGGGAACTCGTTCGTGATCAGGTTGGCGGCGGTCGAACCGATGAGGGCCGTCATGGTGACGTCCGCACTGTTCAGCTGATCGAGCGACGTGATGCCGGAGTCGTTGTTGGTGACCACCACCTGGCGATAGGGCACATACGGACAGGTGAACCACAACTGCTCGAGGCGGGCGGGTCGTCCGACGAGACCAACCGACACAAGGTCGAATTGCTCCGCAAGGAGGCCCGGAATGAGTGCGTCGAACTCCAGGTCCTGGATGTCGAGCTCTACTCCAAGGTCTTCGGCCAGCATCTTCACCAGCTCGACGTCGTAGCCGGCCGGCTCGTCGTTGGCGTCGCGATACATCTGGGGCTCGAACTGCAGGGTCATACCCACCGTCAGAGTCCCCCGGTCCTTGATTGCGTCGAGTCGATTCCCATCGAGTATCGCCGCGGCTCCGGACTGGCCACTATCACCGTCGCCCTCGCTGTCACTGTCACAGGCAGCTGCGAGCATGGCTACGACGACGAGCAGAATCGTCCATCTCATATACTTCTTCACCTAAGGGTGCTCCTTTCCTCATCCGCTGATTCCTCCGGAGGATTCGCCTCCGGCGGCTCGATTTCTTCGGTTGGCTCTTTCGACAAGCTCTCGACTCTTCCTGGTTGCGCCTCCTTCGCCGCCAGAACGGCGGCCTGCAAGGTTCGTAAGCGTTCGACCTTCTTACGTGCGAAGGGCGACCATTTGCGAGCCGTGGCGGTGAGCACATCAACGAGGGCGTAGCGGCGCTCGAGGTACTTGACGCCGAAGTACACCGCCGTCGTCAGCACGAGGTAGATCATCACCGTGGCCAGGTAGACCTCGAAGTAGCGAAACGTTCGGTTCGCTAGCCGGTTGCTGACCCGCAGGAGCTCCGGTACCCCGATGAGGTACACGAGTGAGGAGTCCTTGATCATGCCGATGAACATGTTGCCGGTCGGCGGGATCACGATGCGGATCGCTTGCGGGAGAATCACCCGGAAGAACGTTTGAACGCGGCCCATCCCGACGGAGAGTGCGGCTTCCCGCTGGCCGTGCGGGACGGCCTGGATGCCACTTCGGAAGATCTCCCCGAGCCACGCCGAGTATTGGAGGGTCAGCGCGAGTATCCCGGCCTGGATGGCGCTGATGGCCAGCTCGAATTGGATGGATATGCCGTAATAGACGAAGAGGATGAAGACCAGCAGGGGAATCGCCCGGAACAAGTTCACATAGGCGGCGACGAGCGGCTGAACGACCCGATTCTTGGACATCCGGAGCAGCGCTACCACCAAACCAAAGACGGTTGCCAGCGCGAACGCAACGAAGGAGATCACCAGCGTGAGCCTGACCCCGTCGAGGAAGATGTTGCGGTTGTCCCAGATGAACTCCCACCGGAACTTGGATTGCGCCACGATGAAGGTCGAGATCACCGGCAGAAGGCCCGCCATTACAGGATCGCCTTGATGAACGCGCGGGTGCGCAGCTCCTGCGCGTCTGAGAAGATCTCGGCGCCGCCCTGTTCGACGATGTTGCCCTCGTCCATGAAGATGTTCAGGTCCCCGACCTCGCGGGCAAATCCCATCTCGTGGGTCACGACGACCATCGTCATGCCGGACTCAGCGAGGGCCCGCATCGTGTACAGCACCTCGCCTACGAGCTCAGGGTCCAATGCGGAGGTGGGTTCGTCGAAGAGCATGACTCGCGGCTCCATCACCAGCGCCCGGGCGATTGCCACCCGCTGTTGCTGTCCCCCAGACAGCAGGGCCGGATGGGATCCGAGTTTGTCCAGGAGCCCGACTCGATCGAGATAGGTCGCCGCCGCCATCTCGGCCTCTTCCTTGCCGACGGACTTGACCCGGCGGAGCGCCAGGACAACATTCTCCAGCGCCGTCAGGTGCGGGAACAGGTTGAACTGCTGAAAGACCATCCCGACTTGCTCACGGAGCTCACGGGGCTTTCCCTTCGGGAGCGATTCGCCGTCGAGTTTGTGGCCGAACTCTTTCCCGTCGAACAGGATCGATCCAGACTGGGGCTTCTCCAGCAGGTTCATGATGCGCAGGAGGGTGGACTTACCGGAGCCGGACGGGCCGAAGATCACGATGTGCTGCCCCTGCTCGACCGTGAGGTCGACGCCTTTGAGCACGTGGTTGGTACCGAACGATTTGTGGATTTGCCGCAGTCTGATCACCGGGTCCGACGTGCTCTTGCGAGCCGAGTCGGTCGCCGGTGCCGTCATGCATCCAGCTCGGTAGGTCGGGATTCGAACGCATGCCCGTGGCGGCGGAGAAGATCGACGATGGCGTCCTCTGCAAACCGCAGCCCATCGTGGACGCCGAGCCGGAACGGAGCCTGGCCCTTGGCGTCGTTGTAATCGATCTCCTGACGGATCCGATCGAGTAGTGAGCTGAGCCCCTCGATGATGCTGGATCCCTCCGGCGCGACGAGGTTGTTCTGATCAACGTCGAGGGAGTTCCCCGGCGGAGCCTTCATCCGCTGTGGAGTTCCTGGTAGTCGGCGATGACGGCATCGAGCGCAGTGGGATCGAACCCGACGACCTCGCGTTCGCCGAAGATCACCATGGGGACGATCAGGTCCTCAGACCGCGCCCGCAGTTCCTCTCGGGCGGTCTCGCTTTGACGGATGTTTCGATCGTCGAACTCGACGGAATGCGCCTGCAGGTACTCACGCACGCGACAACACTCCTGTCACGTAGGCGTACGAGCGTCCGTGTTAAGGGTGTAAACAACCGGCCGGTTCAATCTTGCCCTCCTCCTCCGTGGACCAGATTGGAGAGTACTCTAACGTACTCCGCCGTCCCCTGCCGGGGCCGGTACCAGGCGAACGCCCCCTTCACGTCCGCTACGCCCGGGTAGCCACGACGCCGTGGGAGGTCAGCGTCACCTCACGTATCGCCTGCTGGCGCATGAAGTCCTCGCACCGGCGGCGCACGCCCGCAGCCTCCGCTTCCTCGAGGGCCGAAGCCGTTCGCCGGAGGCCGGTGCCCATCACGATGCGCCACCAATCGTCCGGCTGGACCGGGATGACATCAACGTCGCTATGGATCTCCACGTCCGGGACGCCGCCCTCGGCCATGATGGAGCGCAGGGTGTCGACGTCGGCGGTCCGTCGCCACGGTTCCACCACGTCAAAGCCGGGTCGCTCGGCGTGGACGGCGTGGATGAACACGTCGAGCATCGGGGTGAAGAACTCATCGCCGAGGACGGTGATCGCCAGGCGTCCCTGCGGGGCCACTAGTTCCCAGAAGGACCGCACCAGCGCCGACATGTCGTCTACGAAGAACAGGCCGAGCACGCAGATGACCGCGTCAAACGAACCCGGCGCCAGGTCGAGATCGGTCATGTCGCCGGTGCGCAGCTCCACATTGGTGTGCCCTTCGGCGGCGACCTTGTCCCGGGCGATCGCCAGCATCTGTTCGGCGTAATCGACCCCGAGCACCCGCCCCTCGGCTCCTACGTTTCGGGCTGCCCGCACGAGCGAGGGCCCGGTCCCGCAGGGGACGTCGAGGACCGACTCCCCCGACTGCAGAGCCATGCGATCAACCGTTCGGGTGGAAAGCTGCTCCCAGAAGGCGCGCGAACCCTGCTCATAGTCGAGGGCGGCCGCGTCGTAGGTGCCCTTCGGATCGAAGCCCCGGAGCGGATCGCTCGCGGGGCTCGATACCGCCATCAGTGGCCCTC
>JABDLU010000127.1 GCA_013002865.1 Acidimicrobiia bacterium | reverse complement strand
AGGTGTCCACGTGATACCAGTTGGCCAGCGTCATCTTGATGCCAACGAAGATCAGAATGCCACCAAGGGCATGAGACAAGTAGTGGAAACGCTGGCGGGCGTCGGCCAGCAGGAAGTACATCGCCCGCAGACCGAGAATGGCAAAGGCGTTCGAGGCGAATACGAGGTACGGCTCGTTCGATACCGCCAGGATTGCCGGCACCGAATCGACCGCGAAGATGAGGTCGGTGATCTCCACCACGACGAGGGCTCCCAGCAGCGGGGTGGCGGCCCGCCTGCCGTTGATCCTGGTGAAGAACTTCTGACCGTCGAACTGCTCGCTGACCGGCAGAAACCGCTGCACGAGCCCGAGACCGCGCGTTGCGCCCTCCCCCTCGTCTTCACGGTGGCGGATGACCTTGATGCCGGTATAGATCAGGAAGACGCCGAACACGATGAGGACCCAGATGAAGCGGCTGATCAGAGCCGAGCCGACTGCGATGAAGAGGCCGCGCAGCACGAGCGCGCCGAAGATGCCCCAGAAGAGAACCCGATGCTGATACCGCAGCGGGATGGCGAGTGTCGAGAAAATCATCGCCCAGACGAACACGTTGTCGACGCTGAGGGACTTCTCGATCAAATAGCCGGAGATGTACTCGCCGAAGGCTTCCCCACCCCAGACGACCGCCACGCCGGCGCCGAAGAGCAGACCGCACATGACCCAGAACCCCGATTCGAGCAGAGCTTCGCGGCCGGTCGGTTCGTGGGCGTCGCGATGGCGGTAGAGGTCGATGGCCAGCAGCGACAGGATGATCACGCCGAGGATGATCCAGGCCACCCCGGACACGTCGATATCGACGAAGTTTTCTCGAATGCTGGTGGCGGCGACCATTCGGGCGAGTTTAGGAGCCCGGTGACACTGGGCTACGCCAACTCCCGGTAGCGTTCAGTCGTGGTGATCGGAGCACAGGAATTGACGTTGCGCCCCAGCGGCGTCCGGTGGACCGTGCCCCCGCACGCCGCCGAGCGGGCGGATGCGGCGAGCTCGGGGATGATGGATCGGGGAGAGCTGCGCTGCCTGGCAGCGGCAGCCCTGGCGTTCCCCTGGTCGGGAGCCGAGATCGTCGTCGAAATCGGTACGTACGCCGGCGAGACCGCCTGCTTCGTCGCCGAGACCCTCGCTGAGGAAGGCCACGACGCCGTCGTCCTGAGCATCGACCCGTTCGAGCGAGTGTCGGGCACCCGCTGGAATCCGCAGGGCAAGTACCGCCGATATCAGCGTGCGGTGCGCAGTCGGGGGCTCGAGCAGCGGTGTCTCCCGCTCATTGCCTATTCACAGGATGCCGCCCCTGCGGTCCCGAGCCGGATCGGCCTACTGATCGTGGACGGGAATCATGAGCTCGAAAGCGTGCGGCGGGATCTGGAGCTCTACGCTCCCAAGGTAGTGCCCGGTGGCATTGTCTTCATGGACGACTACACCGAGACCTATCCCGGCGTGACCACCGCCACCAACGAGTTCGTGCGCACCCACGATGCCTTCGAGCTTCTGCACCAGTCCTATTTCGCCATTCTGCAGAAGTCGTAGAGTCGACCTATGGCCGTCACGATGATCGTCGAGATTCCCAAAGGCAGCCGCAACAAGTACGAGATGGATCACGACAGCGGAGCCATCTTCCTCAACCGAACGCTGTTCACCGCCACTCGATATCCAGCCGACTACGGGTTCATCCCCGACACGCTGGCCGACGACGGCGACCCGCTGGACGCCCTGGCGCTGGTATCCGAGCCCACCTTCCCGGGGTGCCGGATCCACATTCGGCCGATTGGCGTCTTCTTGATGGAGGACCAGGGCCGGAGCGACCACAAGATCCTGGGTGTCCCGGTTGCCGATCCGCTGTGGTCCGGTGCGTCCGATCTCGACGCCGTACCGGCTCATTTGCTGCGCGAGCTCGAACACTTCTTTGCGGTCTACAAGGATCTCGAGGATGCCAAGACGGCCACCATCGGCTGGCGGCCCGTCGAAGAGGCTGAGGCCACGATCGCCCGGGCCATCGCCGCCGCCGGCTCATGAGTAGATTCGGCGTTGGGTCTGGATAGGAGGACGTTGATGACCTTTTTGCGAATCGTTGCGTACGAAGATGCGAGCATCACCGACGATCAACTCGAAATCTGGGATGAGTTCGTCGGTCGCTACCTGCGGGACAATCCCGATTGTGTCCGCGCCAAAGCGGCTCGATCCGGGAACACCATGGTGGTCCTCAGCGAGTGGACGAGCCAGGCGGCCCTGGAACGGGACAAGGACAGTGCGGCATTCCAGGCCGTGGTGCGGGATGTGGCAGCCAAGATCAACATGTCGCCCGACATCACGCCAGACTGGATGTTCGAGGGCGACGTCTTGGTAAACATCGGTTGATGGCTTTCAAACCCGATGGATACACCAGCGTCTCGCCGTACCTGATCGTGAAGGGGGCGGAAGCCACCATCGCCTTTCTTCACGAGGTGTTTGGCGCCGAGCCGCTGCGCCGCTTTCCCTCCGACGACGGAGGCCTCATGCATGCCGAGGTGAAGTTGGACGACACGGTCGTGATGCTGGCCGATTCGGCCCCGGACTGGCCGCCGATCGGTGCGCACGTCCATGTGTATGTGGCCGATGTCGACGATGCCTACCGCCGTGCGCTTGCCGCCGGTGCGTCGTCGGTTCAAGAACCCGCTCAGAAGGAAGACGAAGACAAGCGGGGTGGCGTCAAAGATCAGGGTGGTACCACCTGGTGGATTTCGACCCGGATCGGCGCGCCATGACCGTCGTGTTGGCAATCGGAACCGTCAAAGGGGGCTGGACGGCGACGTCGGAAGATCGCCGCAGCTGGATGGTGGCGGGACCGTTCATGAAAGGGTGGGAAGTAACCGCCTTTGGCCGCTCGCACGCCGGCGATGCCCTGCTGTCGGCGGTCAGCCCATGGTACGGGGCGGCCATTCACCGCTCCCCCGATCTCGAGACCTGGACGCAGATCGTCGAGGGGCCTGCCTACGCGGAGGAGCCGGAACGGAAGCTCTCGCGCATCTGGGCACTCGAGTCGGCTCATGGTCGGACCTACGCCGGCGTGGCCAAAGCCGGGCTTTTCGCGAGCGACGATGTCGAGTCGTGGACGGCGGTGACCGGCCTCAACGAACATGAGACCAGGTCGGCGTGGGGACCCGGAGCCGGCGGCTTGATGACCCACCGCCTGCTGTTCGATCCGGAGCGGTCCGATCGGATGTGGTGCGGGATCTCAGCGGTCGGTGTGTTCCGCACCGACGACGGCGGTGAGACATGGCAGGCCAAGAACCAAGGAGTTGCCGGGACCGATCCCGACTCGGAGTTCCCGGAGATCGGCTTTTGCGTGCACGGGCTCACCGCCGACCCCGACGACCCGAACCGGATCTGGCGCCAGGACCATGCCGGCGTCTACCGCAGTGAGGACGGCGGCGACAGCTGGGAGAGGATCCAGAACGGTCTCCCCAATGAAAGCGGTTTCGGATTCCCGGTGGTCCGCCATCACGCCAGCGGGGCGCTCTTCCTTGCGCCCCTCGAATCTGATGAGTACCGGCTGCCGGTGGGCGGGGCGTTCGGGATCTACCGGAGCACCGACGACGGCAACAGCTGGCATCGCAGCGGTGATGGCTGGGACGGTACGCCCACCTACGACGGTGTCTTGCGGGGCGCCATGGACTGCGACCAGCTCGACACCCCCGGCGTGTACTACGGAACGACGGGTGGAACCGTCGGGTTCTCCTCAGATGGCGGCGATTCCTGGGACACCCTCGCCGTTCGTTTTCCGCGCATCTCCTCGGTCCGGGTGCTCACTGCGTGACGGTGACGCTCGCAATACCGACCATGCTGGCGCAACTGACCGGTGCCAAACGCGTCACCGTCGACGCCGACACGGTCGGGGGTGCGCTCAGGGCGTTGATCGCCCGCCATCCGGAGTTGCAGGTGCACGTGTTCGACGAAACCGGCGCGTTGCGTACCCACCTCCGGCTGTTCCACAACGAGGACACGGCCCACAGCCTGGACGAGGGCGTGGCCGACGGTGACACGGTCACGATCCTGCAGGCAGTGTCGGGGGGAGCCGGCGAGTCCGGCTAGGGCGAGTCTGCTTCGGGCTCAGGGGGAACGTGGTCCTCGGGCTTGTCAGCTAGCCGTTCGGACTGAAGCGGCGGCGGGGCGGCACCGCCGCGCGGCCGCCGGGCCGGGCCGAACAGGCTCCAGCCGACACCGATCGCCATGCCGACGATGACGGCGAGGATGATTTGTGCGAGGTTGAGCTCGATGACCGTGGTGACGACGAGCACGATGGCGAGGCCGAGCCCGAGCATGAGCCCCCACAGGGCACCCCGGATCGGGTGCGTCTGCTTGACGAGGCCGCGGCCGCCGGTTGTCATGTCGATCCTCCCGATTTATAGGTGAAGGCCGGGCGGGAGTTGAACAGCAGCCCGAAAATGCCACCGGCCAGCAATGCAACCCCTGCGAGTCCGACGGGGTCGCCGAGCCCGTTGCCGATGAACTTGACGTGGCCCTTACCGATGCAGTCCGGCTGGGTCTCGGACGTCATTTCTCCTTCGACCCGCACCACGGCAGTGAACTTGACCGGGAGGTCCTCGGCGAGATCGACGATCCCGACGTTGCGGTTCTTGAGCTCCGGGTTGGGATCGCCGCCCCGATCGAGGCTGATGCCGGAGGTCTTAATGAACCACCGGTGTTCACGGGGCCCATCGCCGTCTTCGGGCGAGAACCCGTAGTACGTGACGACGCCGCGGGTGTCCACTTCGAAGGGGTTGCTGGAGGTGAACGCTTGCTCACCCGTCAGGAGGTCGATGGGAGGGTCGTTGTTACCGATATCGAAGGCGGCGTCGAGGATGTCACCGTTCTCGTCGTAGGAGTACGCCCAGCCTCCGCACACCCCTTCGAGCATGCTGCCATCGCCGAAGTCCTCGACGAAGGTCGATTCGTTGAAGAGCACGACCAGCTCCCCGAACTCGGCGCTGGCTTCTGTGAGGTCATACTCCCCCGGGAATCCCTCAGGGATGGTCGCCCGGATGCCCTCGAGGTCCTCGTTGGCGACGATCTGCTGCGCCGAGGCGGCCGAGGCCAGCCCGAGGCTCAGCACCAGAACCAGGCCGACGGTCGACGACCGCGTAGTGCGACTCATAGGATGACAACCCCCTGTCTCCTGACCCGAGCGTAGCCCGGGGTCACGGTTCGGTGTGGGAACGGCGCCGTCGGCCACGTTCTCTGGTTCCGTCCCGGTCGGGCCCCCCGACCCTCAGAACGACTAAGACCCGCAGATTCGGGTAGCGGTTTGGGGTGTCGTCGCGGCGCCGTGCGAGCGAAGCGAGCACACGTGCCCGCAGGGCACAGAAGATGTTATCTACTCTCCCAGGGGCCGGGCGCCAGCCCGGACCTGGGCGTCAGGGCACGGAG
>JABDLU010000092.1 GCA_013002865.1 Acidimicrobiia bacterium | reverse complement strand
TGGCCGTCGACACCCCAGGCCTTCAACGTGCGGTCCATGAAGCCGTCTTCGCCGGGCCGGCCGACGTGGTACATGATCTCGTCGTGGCGGTCCTCCTGAATGGCCGTTCGCATCCGGCCGGCGATGTCCTGGAGGGCTTCTTCCCAGGTCACTTGTTCCCATTCACCCGATCCGCGTGGTCCGGAGCGCCGCAGGGGATGGAGGATGCGTTCAGGGTCGTAGATCTGGTTGATCGTGGCCGGCCCCTTGGCGCAGTTGCGCCCGCGGGAACCGGGATGGGCCGGATTGCCCTCGAGCTTCTTGATCTCTCCCGTGTCCTTGTTGACGTAGGCCAGCAGGCCGCAGGCCGATTCGCAGTTGAAGCACGTCGTTGGCACCAGCCGATAGCGGTTCTTGACCTTCTCGGGCCACGCCCTGGCGTCATATTCTTCCCAGTCGTCCCAGCGGTCCGACGGTGGGTAGTTGGTCAGTCCGCTCCCGGGAACCAGTCTCGGAATGGCCTCGAGGTCTTTGTCGATCGTCACCGCTGCACCCTTCTCATGAGAGCGGCACGCTTTGGCCGGCCTTCACGAACGCGTCGTCTGCAAACCAGATCCCGGCCATGGCCGACACGCCGCCGATGGCGCCGACCCAGGTTGCCCCACCGAGAGCGATAACCCCGAGGGCGATCGGCACCACCACTCCGAGGACCTGGCCACCAAGCCACCACTCCCGGGAGTACACACCCTTTGTCATGTGGTGCATGGCGTCGGCGATGTTGCGGGTCGGGTGTCGGGATGTCAGCTCGGCGAAGGCGATGAGCCCGAGGGCGGCCGAGCCGCCGACCATGGCCCAGGTGAACGCGGTGGTTGCCTCCTCGGGCACGTCGAGGAATAGGTCGAGAATGAGTCCGGCGCCGCCTCCCACGGCGAAGGCTCCGGCCACCATGTGCCACAACAGAATCGGGC
This sequence comes from Acidimicrobiia bacterium, assembly GCA_013002865.1. Taxonomy (GTDB): domain Bacteria; phylum Actinomycetota; class Acidimicrobiia; order Spongiisociales; family SHLN01; genus SHLN01. The sequence continues at coordinate 15,134 of JABDLU010000092.1, read as the reverse complement.
TCTGCCACAGGTCGCGGGCCTCGGCCTGGCCGAACAAGAAGGCGGTGTATCCGGCTGCTGCCAAGGCGATAGGCACGGCGATCCAGACGAGAACCTTCACGAGATCATCTGCTCCCGCTATCCCCGCCAGGAACCACAGGCCGAGCACCACTGCATAAGCCGACAAGATGACCGCACCACGCACGAGCCACGAGCCCCAGCGACCTTTGGTGAGAAGGTAGAAGAAGCGGTCGGGACGCTTGAGGTCGGCGACGAGCAGGGCCCCGGTGCCGGCGAGAAACAGCCCGGCGACCAGAGGAGCGACCCAGTTGATGAGGGCCGAGCCGCTTTCGGCTCCGGCCAGGAGGGCGATGGCCACCGCCAGGGCGAGGCCGGCCGCGATCCCCTTGGTCAAGAAGTAACTCGAAACCCGCCATCCCCATGGCATTGGGTGGTCGGTGTTGTACACCACCCGGGGAGGAGCACCGTTTCGACCGTAGGCGAACCCGGGGGGCGGCTGCGGTTCGTGACCGTTCTTCGGTGTGAGGTCCACACTCATCCAGGGTTGGACCGGATTCGGTGGATCGCGCCAGATATAGCTGTCGACCGTCGTCTCGGCAGCGAGCGGGTCGAGGTTGGCCTGCTCTACTCCCTTGTACCAGAGGTTTGGCCTGGTGCCCTGCTCCGGGGACCTGACGAACACTTCCTCGCCGGCTACTACCTGAGCAATCCGGGTGGTCGGGTCGTCGAGGTCTCCGGCGATGATGGCCTGCTCCGGACACACGACCACGCAGGCGGGCTCGATCCCGACCTCCACTCGATGCACGCAGTAGTTGCATTTCTGGGCGGTGTTCTCGCCCGGGTCTATGTACAGGGCGTCGTAGGGACAGGCTTGCATGCATGACTTGCAGCCAATGCACCGGTCGGTGTCGAAGTCGACGATGCCGTCGTCCCGTTTGAAGAGGGCGGTCGTCGGGCAGATTTCGACACAGGGGGCGTCTGTGCAGTGGTTGCACCGCATGACGGAAAAGAATCGGCTGGTATCGGGCCAGGTTCCCTTCTCGATGTACTTGACCCAGGTCCGGTTGACGCCGAGGGGAACGTCGTGTTCCGTCTTGCAGGCCACAGTGCATGCGTGGCAGCCGATGCACGTGTCCTGATCGATTACGAAGCCGTAGCGCAAGCTCCCTCGTTTCTCTCGGTGGCAGCCACAGCTAGGCGGCCGGCCATCTCCAGCCTACGGTTGGCTCCCTGGGCGTCGAATACGGGCGGCCGGGGACCGGGAACGGGGGACCGGTTAGGCCTTTTCAATGATGAAGTGGAACTCGTCGTTTTCTTCGAACTGCTCCTTGAGGGAGTTCCCGGTGTCGGATGCCCACGCCGGGATGTCAGACAGCGCCCCTCGGTCGGTTGCGATGAGCTCGAGGGTTTGGCCGGACTTGATGTCGTTCATGGCCATTGCGGTCTTCACCACCGGCATCGGGCACTGCAGGTTGCGGGCGTCTACGACGGTATCTGCCACGTTGTTTCTCCTTCTGATCTGTCGAGCTGGTCTTGGGGTTCGGGTCCTAGATGAACAGTTGAATCGATGCGTCTTTCATGAGGCTGATCGCCGAACCGGCGCCGGCCGGCTTGTCGAGGCCATCTATGAGATCGTCGTTGGTCAGTCCCATGAGGTCCATGGTCATTTGGCACGGCCACAGCTTCACCCCGAGCTGGATCGAGAGTTCCAGCAACTCCTGGACCGAGGCGACGTTCTTGTCCTCCGCCAGGCTCTTCATCATGGTGGGGCCGAGCCCGCCGAAGTGCAGCTTGGAGAGGTGGAGGCCGTCTGGAGTCCCTTTGTGGAATGCCGACATCATCTTCTGGCGCCAGTCGTCGCCGGTGATGCCGGTGCCGGGCTTCTTGAGGATGCTGAGCCCCCAGAACGTGAAGAAGATGGTGACATCCATGCCATAGGCGGCCCCGGTCGTTGCCAGGATGAGTACGGGCCAGGCCTTATCGAGGTCACCCGACGCCGCAATGAGGACCATCTTTTCCTTGGCCGGCTCTGGTTGGTCGGCGACCTGTTCGAGTTCGGGGACGGTCATCGGCTCTCCTCCTCAGCTCGATATATGCGCATATCGGAATATGCAGCTAGACGCATATTGCCAGCCCGGCCCGCACAGCGCAAGTAGCTAGTTCACAAGCTGGAGGAAGCGGTCAGCGGTCAGCTTTCAGCGGTCTGAGGTTGCCCCGGTTTTGTGGAGTGTGTTGTGCTTACAGTCTTGCGGGCCAGCAATCAGCCTCGGACCCCGCATTCAGGACACAGCGTGAGAGTGGGGTTGTCACGGACGTCGCAGTGGGGTAGTTCTTGGCCCGTGCGACCACTAGCGAACTACAAGGTCCTCGACGAGGCTCACAGGCTGGTTCTTGCCGTCTATCGCTCTACTGGCTCGTTCCCAAAGGATGAGCGATTCGGGCTCCGCTCTCAATTGCGGCGCGCCGCCACCTCGATATCACTGAACATCGCCGAAGGAACTGGTCGGAAGAGCGATCGAGATTTCGCCAAGTTCCTCAGCATTGCTAGCGGGTCAGCCGGCGAGCTCGAGTACGGCATCCGACTAGGTCACGATCTTGGATATTTCACCTCAACGGATGCCGGTGAGTTGACTACCCATTTGAGAGAGGTTCGAAAGATGTTGTCCGGCCTCCTACGCGTGCTGACCGCTGAAAGCTGACTGCTGACTGCTGATTGCTGATTGCTGATTGCTGATTGCTGATTGCTGATTCCCCATTGCCCTCCTCCTATGCCATCATTGGGGCCTCATGTCTGTTCACAGCGAGCTGTACCAGTTGCACGCCAGCGTCTGTAAAGGGCTGGCCGATCCGAAGCGGTTGCTCATTCTCTATGCGTTGCGTGACGGTGAGCTGTCGGTCACCGACATCTGTGATGAGGTTGGTTTTGCGCAGGCGAACGTCTCGCAACACCTCGCAGTGCTCCGGGAGCGCGGCCTCGTGGTATCTCGCAAGGATGGGCAGTTCGTCTTCTACTCGGTTTCGTCACCCAAGATCATCGAAGCGCTCGATTTGCTCCGGCAGGTCATGACCGAGAACGTGGCGGCCGCTACGACGTAGATCGGTTGGCGTGAGCGGCCTCGTCTCGTATGCTCGTACATGCGAGTAGACGCATATGTTTGTGCGAGGAGGAACGATGAGCCACACGATCACGACCGACGACCTGGCACAACGAGTCGACGACGCCGCCCGGGCCCCGTTCATTCTCGATGTCCGGGCCACCGATCAGTTCGAGCGCTGGCGGATCGAAGGCAAGGCAGCGCTGGCTATAGAGAACATCCCGTACTGGACGGCCTTGACCGATCTCGAACAGATCGTCTCAAAGCTCCCGGAGCATCAGGAGGTCGTCGTGGTCTGTGCACACGGGGGATCGTCCGGGATGGTGGCCGAGATGGTCGATCGACCCAATGTGCACAACCTGGAAGGCGGCATGGACGCCTGGGCCAACACGCTGGTCCCGCGCACGCTCTTCGACGACGGTACGCATTTCGTGGTCCAGCTCGACCGAATCGCCAAGGCCTGTCTCTCCTATGCGGTCGGGGCTCGCGGACAGACAGTGGCGCTGATCGACCCGAGCGGCAGTGTCGAGCCGTACCTCGCCATCGCCGAGGAAATGGGAGCACAGATCACCGACGTGTTCGACACGCATCTGCACGCGGACCACATCTCTCTTGGACGCCAGCTCGCCACCCACGCAAACGCCACATATCACCTCTCACCCGGCGACGGCGAGGACGCCGCCTTCGATTTCACCGCCCTCGTCGACGGGGAGGTCTTCACGTTCGGCGACATGGACCTGATCGTCCGGTCGGTTGCCACCCCCGGTCATACCCCGGGGAGCACCTCTCTGGAAGTCCATGAGCGCTACCTGATGACCGGAGACGCGGTCTTCGTTTCCGGAGTGGGACGGCCCGACCTTGGTGGAGAGACCGAGCCGTGGGCACGCGACCTCTTCAACACGATCCACGCCAAGCTCAGTCCGCTGGCGCCGGAGCTGGAAGTGTGTCCGGCCCACTACACGGCTCGCGCTGAATCTCGGGATGATGGGACGGTGCGCCGCCAGCTCGGTGATCTACTCAACAATGACGCGGTCGTTTCGATCGCCGACGAAGCCGAATTCGTCGACTACGTCGTGTCGCATCTCGGCGAGCCACCCGAGGTGTACGCCAAGATTCGGCTGGTTAATCTCGGCCTCAGCTCCCCCGATCCTGAGTTGGCAAAAGAGCTCGAGGTGGGCCGCAACGAATGCGCCCTCAGCAAGTGATCAGCCGACCGTGAGCAATGCGCCGGCGGAGACCGGGCCGCTTCCGCCGGCCACCAAGCTGACCCGCGGCGACCTCATCGCCGGGCTGAGTGTCGCGCTGGTTCTCATCCCGCAATCGCTGGCATATGCCGAGCTCGCCGGCCTACCGGCGTATTTCGGACTATACGCCGCGGCGCTGCCGCCTATCGCCGCAGCCTTCTTCGCATCATCGCGCTACCTCCAAACCGGCCCCGGAGCCGTGACGGCCCTCCTCACGTTTGGGGCGTTGTCGGCGTTTGCTGCGCCCTTCAGCCAAGAGTGGGTAGAACTGGCCGCGCTGCTGGCGCTCGTCGTGGGCGTAACTCGCATCATGCTTGGACTCGTGCGGGGCGGAGTCATCGCCTATTTCATGTCCCAGCCGGTCCTCGTCGGCTTCACCGCAGCCGCCGCCATTCTGATTGTGTCATCACAGCTTCCGACGGCGGTCGGTGTGACTGCGGAGGGGGACAAGATTCTCAGCCGCCTGTGGTGGACCCTCACCCATGTCGATGAGTGGGAAATCGCTGCCATAGCGCTGTCCCTCATCACCGTCATTCTCGTTGCGGGCGGCCGCCGCCTGCACCGCCTGTTTCCTGGAGTCCTGGTGGCGGTCGCAATCGGCCTGCTATTCAGTGTCGCGACCGATTACGCCGGCCTCCAGGTAGGTGAGGTAGATCTGAGCCTCCCACAATCGCCGTTCGGGCTCGACTGGAGCGACGGGTGGTCGCTCATCGTCCCGGGAGCCGTCATCGCTCTGGTCGGATTTGCTGAGCCCGCGTCGATTGCCCGGATCTATGCGGCTCAGGACCGGGAGCGATGGAGCCCAAACCGCGAGTTGGTCAGCCAGGGCGTCGCCAACCTCGCGTCCGGCTTGTCCGGTGGGTTTCCGGTCGGCGGATCGTTCTCTCGGACCTCGATCAACCACCTCGCCGGTGGGCAGACCCGCTGGAGCGGGGCTATCAGCGGCGCAGCAGTTCTGGCGTTTCTCCCCATCGCCGGGGTCATGTCGAACCTACCTCGAGCGGTGCTCGCAGCAATCGTCGTGGCGGCAGTGGCACGTCTCATCGGCCTGCGGCGATTGGTACGGTTCTGGCAGCAGTCCCGCGCCCAGGCGCTCGTTGCCTGGTTCACGTTCGGGGCGACACTCGCTCTCTCCCCCCGAATCGACATCGCCGTCGTGCTCGGCATCGGGCTCGGCATCACCGTGCACCTGTGGCGTGAGGTGCGGGTGCCGGTCGGCTCGGCCTATGCCGACGGTGTACTCACGATTAAGCCCCAGGGTGTGGTGTTCTTCGGTTCCTCGCCGGACGTGGAAGCGGCGATGCTCAATTTGCTCGCCGACTACCCGTACGCCACCCGGGTCGTGTTTGATCTCGCTGCGGTCGGACGCATCGATCTAACGGGAGCACTTGCCCTAAAGGCTCTGGTCGAAGACACGCGCTCCGCGGGCCTCGACGCACAGATTGCGTCCATACCGCCCCATGCCCGGCGGGTCATGACTGCGGTGTGGGACGGTGACGCCCCCAGGGGCCACCCGTGATCATCGGTGCGATTCTGGCCGGGGGAGCTTCCCGGCGGATGGGGGAGGACAAGGCGGTCGTCGCCGTCGGGTCCCGGCCGATGTGGGAGCGGGTCGCCATCGCTCTTGAGCCGCTGGTCACCAGCACGGTGCTCGTTGGCCGGGACGAATCGCCGAGCCCCGACATTGTCGCACTGCCCGACCCGGTCGACGGCCCGACCGGACCGCTGGCCGGGATCGCCGCCGGGATGCGGGCAGCGCTCCAGGCCCACGGGCCGCATGCCGCGGTGGTATGCGTTGCCGTCGATCACCCCTACGTGCGTGCCGGGACCCTGCGGCGGCTGATCGACGAATTCGAAGGAGTAGCCGTGGTGCCCGTTCAGGACGGCGTGCGCCAGGTCACCTGCGCCGTCTACCCGGCCGCCTGGCAGGCTGCGGCCCGTCGCGAGGTGGATGAGGGCGGCTCTGTCCAGAGCCTGCTCGACCGCATGCCGCACCGGCCGGTGCTCCCGGAGGAGTGGGCGGCCTGGGGTGAGGACGGCCGATCCTGGTTCAGCGTCGATGATCCTGCGGCCCTCACGCTCGGTCAGGAGCGGTACGGCTCAGGAATCGAGTAGCTCGTTGCCCAGGCGGGCTGCTTCCTTCCACGCCGTGGCCGGATCGGCCCCTCCGGCAACCCGGCCGGCCACGTACCACCCGGCGAGAAACGTGGCGAGCGGCGCGTTCTTTCGCTCGGTGCCATGGGCCACCCGGCGGGTGAAATCGAGGATCGAGTCCTCGTCGGGCAGGGAGATCTCCTGAGCGGAGGCCTCAGCAAGCTTGGCGGCATAGTCATCGGTCCACATGGCCCTCATCCTCCCACGCGTGCACCCGGTTGGGCGACCTTCCCCGGTAGCGTGAGCCCATGGCGTTGCGACAGGACCAGGGGATAGTGCTGCGGGGCTACCCGTTCGGGGAGGCCGACAAGGTCGTCGTGCTGCTCAGCCCGAATCACGGCAAGGTGCGGGCCGTCGCCAAGGGGGTCCGCAAGACCAAGAGCCGCTTCGGGGGCCGGCTCGAACCATTTACCCACGTTGATGTTCTGCTCTATGAGGGTCGAAACCTCGACACCATCACGCAGGTGTCGGTGGTCGAGGCCTATTCGCATCTCCGCCTCGACCTCGACCGGGTCCTTGCCGCCGGGACCATGGTGGAAGCCATCGATGCCGTATCCCAGGAAGGCGCCGGTTCGCACCGGCAGTTCCTGCTGTTGCAGCGGGGGCTGCGGGCATTGGAGGCGGGTCCGGTCCACCCGGATCTCGTTGCGGCGTTTCTCCTCAAGCTGGCCGCGGTCGTCGGCGTTGCTCCGGCGCTCGAGACCTGCGCTGAGTGCGGGTCCGATCGTGATCTGCTCCGGTTCAGCCTGGCGTCGGGGGGTGTGGTGTGCTCCCGCTGCAGCCCGGAGCGAGGCGTGAAACTGCGGGTCGGCCTGACCGAGCACCTGGCCCGGCTGGCTTCGTCCGAGCTCGGCGATCTACCCCCGGCGGGAGACCTGTCCCGGGACGCGATCGGCCTGACCCGGCGGTTCGTCGAGTATCACCTCGAGCAGCGGCTGGAAAGCCTGAGCCTGATCGATGGATGACCGGCTCGACCGCAGCCGCATTCCCCGCCATATCGGCATCATCATGGACGGCAACGGCCGGTGGGCCAACGCTCGCGGATTCGAGCGCACGGTCGGCCATGCTGCCGGGGAGCAGTCGATCTTCGAGACCATCGACGACTGCCTGGAGCTGGGGGTCGAATGGCTGACCGTGTACGCCTTCTCCACCGAGAACTGGAACCGGTCCGCCGAAGAGGTCGACTTCCTCATGGCGTTCAATGAGAGCCTCCTGGTCCGCCACCGCGATTCGGTCGGGGAGAAGGGGGTGCGGCTCCACTTCATCGGACTGTCGGAGGACGAGCGGGTTCCGGTTCGGGTGTCCGAACGGATGGCCGAGAGCGAGCGCCTCACCGCCGGCAACACCAACATGCATGTCGTGTTCGCGTTCAACTACGGCGGGCGGGCCGAGATCGCCGAAGCCACCCGCCGGATCGCCGAACGGGCGGCCGCCGGGACGCTCGATCCGGCGAGCGTGACCCAGGAAACCGTCGCCGACCACCTCTACCTGCCGGACATGCCCGAGCCCGAGCTGATCATCCGCACCAGCGGGGAGCAGCGGCTCAGCAACTTCCTGCTCTGGCAGTCGGCCTACTCGGAGCTGGTATTCACGCCGGTGCTGTGGCCCGACTTCGATCAGGCCGCCTTGATCGATTGCCTGGTCGAATACCAGTCGCGCGATCGCCGCTTTGGCACGGCCCGGGATATCTCAGCCGAGGACGCTTCGCACTAGCAGGCCGGCGGCGGCGAGCGCCGAAACGGCCAACACCGCGTTCTTGAGGGCCGCCCCCTCGATCTGATCGGTGAAGAATCTGCTCAACCACAAGCCCACGAACGCGGCCGGGAGGAGCACGACCCCCACCCGGATGTCATCGCCGGTGATCTCGCCGGCCAATACCCGGATGGTGATCGAAACGATGATTCCGATGGCAAAGATGGCGTTGAGGCTCGACCGGAGCCGGCCACCGGCGACGTCCCGATAGAGCAATGCCAGGGGTGGGCCGCCGATCGAGGCGACCAGGCCCATCGTGCCCGATGCGACGCCGGCCGCGAACTTGGTCACCGGGCTGAGCCGGATCACTACGCCGCTGGCCACGATGGCGACGCCGACGAGGACCAGTCCGCCAATCAGCACGTCGAGCGCCGTCTCGGAGACCACCTTGAGGAGGAAGACCCCGAGAAGCGCCCCAGGCAAGCGACCGGTCAGCACCCACCCGACCCCGGAGAGGTCCAGATGCCGCCATTCCCGCCACACCATCGCTACGGCCAGCGGCAGGGCTATCAGCAGCTGGGGGACCGGCGCCAGGTCGCGGTCGAGCAGGCTGAGCAGCGGGACGGAAACGACCGCCAGGCCGAAGCCGATGGTGCCCTGCACGAGTCCGGCGGCCACGGTGATCGCAAACGCAATCAGCAATATCCAGGGGTCGACGGGCATCGGCGGAGCCTACGGTGCCCGGTCGGGCCCTAACATGCCCGGATGCCTGCACCCAGCCTCGACACGATTGCCAACCTCGCCAAGAAGCGAGGCTTTGTCTTCCAGTCCTCGGAGATCTACGGGGGCCTCCGATCCGCGTACGACTACGGACCGCTCGGCACTGAGCTGTTGCGAAACGTCAAGGATCAGTGGTGGCGGGCGATGGTGCGGATGCGGGGCGACATCGTCGGGCTCGATTCCGCCATCCTGCAGGCCCGGCAAGTATGGGTGGCGAGCGGCCACGAGGCCGAGTTCACCGACCCGCTTGTCGAATGCACCAACTGCAACAACCGGTTCCGGGTGGACAAGCTCGACAATGCCGAGCAGTGCCCCAACTGCGGCAAGCGAGGGACGTTCACCGAGCCCCGCCAGTTCAACCTGCTCTTTACGACGCATATGGGGCCGGTCGAGGACGAGGGTGCCAAGGTATATCTCCGGCCCGAGACCGCCCAGGGCATCTTCATCAACTACGAGAACGTGCGGCGGACCTCGCGTCTCAAGCTGCCGTTCGGCATCGCCCAGATCGGCAAGGCGTTCCGGAACGAGATCACGCCGGGTCAATTCGTTTTCCGGACCCGGGAGTTCGAGCAGATGGAGATGGAGTTCTTCTGCCATCCATCCGAAAGCGCCGACTGGTACGAGTACTGGCAAAACGAGCGGCTCAATTGGTACATCGACCTCGGTATCCCCGCCGACGACGTCCGGCTCCGCGAGCACGAAGCCGATGAGCTGTCGCACTATTCGGCCGGCACGGCCGATGTCGAGTTCAAGTTCCCGTGGGGGTGGGACGAGCTGGAGGGGATCGCCAACCGGACCGACTTCGACCTGCGAATGCACACTGAGCACAGCGGGTCAGATCTGCGGTATTACGACCAGGAAGCCGATCAGCGGTTCTTCCCTCATGTCATCGAACCGGCTGCCGGAGCCACCCGGACGACGTTCGCCTTCCTGATCGCCGCGTACGACGAGGAGGAAGTTCGCGGGGAGACCCGCACCGTGCTCCGGCTCGACCCGCGCCTGGCCCCCATCAAGGTGGCCGTGCTACCGCTGTCCAAAAAGGACGAGCTGATCCCCGACACCACCGCCATCGCCGACGCACTGCGGGGACGATGGCCGGTCGAGGTGGACGTCACCCAGGCCATCGGCCGCCGCTACCGGCGCCAGGACGAGATCGGTACTCCCTATTGCGTCACCATCGACTTCGACACCCTCGACGACCGGGCCGTCACCATCCGGGACCGCGACACGATGGAACAAGACCGCGTCTCCATCGACCAGGTCGAGCCCTACCTGGCGGAGCGCCTGCCGGGATAGAGCACGTACCTCCCCTGCGAGCGCAGCGAGTGGGGGAGGGGCAACCCTTCGGGTTGCTTAGGAGGGGGGTGAGAGCGCGTTCCTGTGCTCTTGAGTGGAGTTGCCAGTTGCCAGTTGCAGGTTCCCAGTAAGAGTCCGACGGGACTCCACCCTGATTGCTGATTGCTGATGCCAGATGCCGTTCTGGCTGGCAACGTGAAACGTGGAACTGGCAACTCTGCCCGATGCCCGCGTTACCGCCTCGCCCGTCCCGTCTTCTCCCTTGAGCCCTTGTTCTTCGAACGGGGAGAGCGGGTCGGCTTCTTGGGATGGGCGGGGCGGATGTTGAGGGTGCGGCCCTCCAGGGGAGTGCCGTTGAGAGCCTCGAGCGCCTGATCGGCATCATCCATGGTGACGAACCCGAACCCGCGGGAACGGCCGGTTTTGCGATTGGTGATGACCGTCACGTCGGTGACCGTCCCGTGGCGGCCGAAGAGGTCGTGGACGTCTTCTTCGGTGGCGCTCCACGGCAGATTCTGAACGTAGAGGCTCTTGGTCTTGCTTGTGCTGGGCGCTGAAGCATTCGTGCCGGGCGCTGGTACCGGGCGCGGTGGGCGCTTTTCACGGCGCGGCGTTCTCCGCTCGGCCTTTGGTGCCGCCGCCATAGCGGGTCTGCGGTCGCCGTTGTGGAGGGCATCGAGCTGCGGTGCCTCGATGGGCACATCCAGATTGAGCTCTTGCTGCATCCGCCGGACCGTGCGGCGCTGATCTCCCGACACGAGGCTGACCACGGTTCCTCCGGCGCCGGCCCGGGCGGTACGTCCGGAGCGGTGCAGGTAATCCTTGTGGTCGGCGGGAGGATCGAAGTGCACCACCGAGCCCACCGCGTCGACGTGGATGCCGCGGGCGGCAACGTCGGTGGCGATGAGCGCCTGAGCGCGTCCCGTTGAGAACTCTTTGAGGGCACGGTTGCGCTGATTCTGGTTGCGGCCGCCGTGCATGGCGACGGCGCCTACCCCGAGCTTGCTGAGCTGGCGGGCCAGCCGATCGGCGCCGTGCCGGGTGCGGGTGAACACGATCGAGTTGCCCGAGGCGGAAACGATGTCGGCGGTGTGCTGCACGCGGTCGTGGCGCTGGACGAGCCAAAAGTGGTGGCTGGCATCGATAGCGGCCGACGCCATGGCGCCGGCCTCATGCCGGACGGGGTCCCGCAGGTACTCGCGACTGAGAACGGCGACGTCGCCGTCCAGGGTGGCTGAGAACAGAAGTGTCTGCCGGTCGGCGGCTGTGGCGTCGAGAATGCGGCGAACGGCGGGGAGGAATCCCATGTCGGCCATGCGGTCGGCCTCGTCGACGACCACGATGTCGGTCTGGTCGAGCCTGACCGACTTCTGCTCGATCAGGTCTTCGAGGCGGCCGGGTGTGGCGACGAGCACGTCGACTCCGTTGCGGAGGGCGTTCTTCTGTCCGCCGTAGCCCACTCCGCCGTAGATGGCGAGTACCCGCCGCTGGGCGGCCTTGGCCAGAGGAGCCAGTTCTTTTTTGATCTGTTCGGCGAGTTCCCGGGTCGGAGCCAGCACCAATGCCCGGGGCCGGTGCTTGGTGGCCTGCTCAACCCGAGCGAGCAGGGGCAGCCCAAAAGCCAGGGTCTTGCCCGAGCCGGTCGGGGCCCGGCCGAGAATGTCGCGTCCGTCGAGGGCGTCGGGGATGGACGCGGCCTGAATCGGAAAGGGCTCGGTGATCCCGTTCTTGGCGAGCGTGCGGGTAAGTGCGTCGGGCAGCCCGAGCTGAGTAAAGGTGTCCATGATGCTCCTAGATCCCGGTGAGGGAAGTGGTTGGTCCCGCGCAAACACAGTGCGGGTCTCTTGGTGCGGCCGAAGAGGCGGTCCAACCGGTGGGATTCTGAAGCCGGGCTCACCGGGGAAGCGACGGATCGCTGGCCTCCACCCGGTGCGGCCCCGGAACAGTAGCAGGCGGTGGCGCCTACCGGTGTGAGTTTGCTGGCCGGGGAGGCGTCGGTGAACCGTTCGAGCGGCTTCTGGCATACTGATTTGGGTGAGATATCGAATACTGATCGCGGTGGTAGCCCTCCTTGCTGCTGCGTGCTCAAGAGTCGAACCCGCAGCTCCCCCCAGCACCCTTCCGCCCCTCCCGGCCCTCGAGATGACGGGCCGACGTCCCGACTACTCGGTCTTGCGCAGCTCCTTTGGGAGCTGGAGCCTGGGTGAGTTCACTGGTCGGACCTATTTTGATTCCGAGATGCGCCTCACAATCGCCTTCCCGGGCAACGGCGTGTTCCCGGCACACTCCGCGACCTTCGCGTTTACGGGCGGCGATTGTGGAAACCTTGGGACGATCTCTGCCGTGGGGACCGAGGCTCGTTTTCGTCGTGATCATTTTGCGGTTGTCCCGTTGTATCCGTACAGGGAAGAATCCGCGTGTTCGGCCGACACGGTGTTGTTCCGGGCCTTCCTGTTCCGCGTCGTGGCCTTCTCGGTCCAGGGGAATCGGCTCGAGCTAATCAGCGCTGACGGAATCACCGCTCGGTTCAACCGCACCACCGGTGAGGCAGGACAGCCCAGCCGCAGTGACGATGTCGAAGTTGTGACTCCACGGGTCAACTTCATCGACGGAACCGGGTTCGCCCTCGGCGTCCAGGAACAGAAGAGCGCAGACGGGATTCACCGTGAACAGGCGGTCAATTGGGTCGCCTGGTCGCCGGGCCGTGACGGTGGCGGGCAGTACACCTCTTGGGAGGCGGATCACGTTCGGCTACGCACGTCCGCAGACGACGTCAACTTCGATCGAGGCACGTCGTTGGGGTTCGGACAGACCTACGAACGCCCGTGCCTCCTGGCGAGCATCGTGAGTTACGAGGGCTCAGACCCGGTGACTCTTCGTTATAGGTATCTAACGGGTGATGGCGTCCACCTACACCTGACCGAGGACACGTCCGCAACTGCAGTCACAGCGCACACTGCCGAGGATGCCGGGTACGTTGCGGCGCGCTGTGGGTATGGGCCCGGTTTCCTGATTGACCATATCGATCGCCTCACTGCCGAATGGTCGGTGGTTGCGCTTCCGATCGGGTTCGTCGATCCCGTCGTCGTCGCCGGCCCCCCATCACGCAACGGAGCCGACCCAGGCGTCGTCGAGGTCCGCAACGTCGCCGCTCGCTCATTTGAGATCAGGTATCGCGAGTGGGACTACCTGGACCGCCGCCATCCCACCACCGAAGAGGTCAGCTTCGTCGTTGTCGAACGAGGGGTGACTGTCCTTCGATCCGGGGCCCGCCTCGAGGCTGGTTCGAGCAGCGCCGCCGATGCATTCTCGATCGTCGACTTCGCCGGAGCCTTCGACGAGCCTCCAGTGCTGATCACCACTGTCCTCCGTTAGCCCACCCCGGGCGGCTCTCCCTCACCCGTGAAGTAGGGGTGAACGGGAAGCAAATCCCGGCCGCCGTCCTCGCCGGCCCGCTCGACGGCCGCCAGGTAGCCCTCGGCGGTGCGGTCCCAGGTGTAGTGATCGTGAACTCGTCGGCGACCGGCTTCGGCGAGCCGCTTCCAGTCGTCTCCGAGCGCCCGCTGCAAGCCGGCGGCGATGTCGGCCGGGTCGGCCGGATCGACCAGCACACCGTATCCACCATCCTTATCGACCAGGCTCTCGGCCGGTCCGCCGTTCTTGGTGACCACCACCGGCAAACCCGCGGCGGCCGCCTCGAGGGGCGCCAACCCGAACGGCTCATACAGGGCGGTCAGGGCGAACACGCCACCGTGCTGGGCCCAGTAGCGATAGGCAGCGGCCAGCTTGTCCTGGCCCTGGATGCCGAAGGCGATCACCGATCCGTCGAGGTTGTGGTCGTCGATCACGCGACGAATCCGGCGGATCTCCTCCCGTTCGGTGCGGGTGGCGCTCCCGGCGTCGTGAAGCGGGTCGTCGAGCGATCCGGTGACGAGCACCAGATTGGCGGCCCGCTGCAGCGCCGGGCTCGAGGCGTAGGCCTCCACCAGTGCAACGATGTTCTTCTTGGGGTCCAGGCGGCTTGACGCGACGATGGCGGGCAGGCCGGTACGGCGGCCGGTTGCAGCCGAGACCCGCTCATCGACGTAGCGGGCCACTTCTCGGTCCGCCGCCGACTCGGAGTCCCGGTCGAAGGTACCCAGGTTCACGCCGGGCGGGACCACGGCAAACCGCGAATCATCGGACACGCCGATGGCCGGCTCGTAGCGGGGATGGGCGTACTGTTCCCGCCGCTCGAGCACGGTTGAGACGATGTTGACACCGGAGTGGTTCATGCTGAGGCGCTCAGCTTCCAGCCGGATCCCGAAGTTGTATTGCTTGTCGAGAGTCTCGAGCGACTCGGTGTCGAGTAGCTTGTCGAGCTTTTGGGCGCCGAGGGAGTGTGCCGTGAACGTGAACGGAATCCCGGTGGCGGCCCGGACCAGGACCGCAGAGAGACCGCCGTCGCCGTAGTGGGCGGTGACGGCATCCGGTGCAGAGTCCCGGTAGAACTCGAGGATGTTCGGCACCCAATCGCGCACCAGGAACGGCCAGAGGCGCTCTTTGGGCAGAAAGGCGTTGGTGTCGCCGGCCGGCAGCCGCACGATGCGGACGTTGGGAGCATCCGGATACCCCTCCTCGGCAGAGGCGAACTCCGGCCACTGGGTGTCGTCCACCAGGCGAGTCACGATGTCGACCGAGTGCCCGAGCCGCCCCAGCGCCAGGGCAACCTGTTTCACATAGACGAGCTGGCCTCCGAAGTCGGGGTGGGCGGTGAGGTGGCTGTCGGCGGGGTCGAAGTTGCCCTGCGGGTTCAAGAAGGCGAGGTGCACGCGGTGAGTCTACGGTCGGCCGTCCCCGCTCCCGGTCCCCGATTGCCCTCTACACTCGCTGG
>JABDLU010000085.1 GCA_013002865.1 Acidimicrobiia bacterium | reverse complement strand
CGGGACCCCTGAGCATCCCTGATAAGGATGAGGTCGCTGGTTCAAATCCAGCTCGGCCCACCGATCAAATCCCTTGCGGTGAACGGACATTTCGCCTTTCAAGGGCGGACTCCGAGTGACGGCGCATGCGAGCCGCGTCATCACGAGA
The DNA here is from genome assembly GCA_013002865.1 of Acidimicrobiia bacterium. Classification (GTDB taxonomy): domain Bacteria; phylum Actinomycetota; class Acidimicrobiia; order Spongiisociales; family SHLN01; genus SHLN01. The sequence continues at coordinate 10,883 of JABDLU010000085.1, read as the reverse complement.
ATCTGCTCGAAGATGCACCGGCCAGCTTTCGGAAGACCTCTCGTCCCTTGCCCGGGAGCAAGATGAGACCCAAGCCGCTCGCAGGGCTCAACCACGTCGATTGCCTTTGTACGCTCAGGTCTAGAATCCGTGATTCGTTTCGCGGAGTGTCCGGTGGCGACGGTTTGGCGGGTCAAGGGCTGATCCTCTTTCTCGTCAGGTGCCTGCTGTCGTGATCAGTGCCGGCGCCGGGAATACCACCCTTCCGTGGGCGTCTGAGAAGCGGGTCAGTCGGCGTGTGGCTTGTCGTAGGAGTTCCTCGTACTCGTCGTCGTTGATCATGCCAGCCAGTGTCCAGCCACGGACATCGGTGTGGACCCACGCTTCGATAGATTCGAAACGAGCTGTTCCATCTCGTGTCAGGACGACAGGGTTGGGGAATGCGGTGGCGACCAGCTCTCTGACGCGCTCTGGTTCGCCGAGGAGGAATGGAGCCCGTAGGGCGTCGGCTGCGTCATTGCCAAAGAGTTCGCCTAGTAGTTCCACCATGGCCGCGTAGCCCGGGGTGGTGTCGAGCGATGCCCAGGTGGCAATCGCCACAGAGCGCCCCGGAGAGAGCACCCGCGCCATCTCGGCGAGGGCGGCATGGGGGTCGGCGAAGAACATCAGCGCGAACTGGCTGACCACGTGGTCGAAAGACGCGTCGGGGTACGGGAGATGCTCAGCGACGCCGTTCTTCCAGGCCACCTTGGGGCCGAGCCGGCGGGCGACCGCCAACATGCCGTCGTTGGGATCGACGCCGGCAACCCGGCCCCTCTTCCCGACCCGCTGGACTGCAGCCCGAGCCAGCACGCCGGTGCCACAACCCACGTCCAGAACCCGATCGCCCTCGCTCACACCGGCAGCATCGAGCATTTGTGGGGGCCACTGCCCGAACAGGGCGGGCACGAAGAACTCCTCGTACACCTCGGCGGCTGACTGAATTACCTGTCCTCGTTGTGCATCTGTCATGTGCTGAGTCTCCTACCAGCACAACGAGGCGCCTAGCGCGAAAATAGAACTCACCGTCGACGACAGAGGAGCCCGCAGTGGGGAGCTATCGCCAGTACTGCCCGATCGCCCGCGCATCCGAGATCCTGGCTGAACGCTGGAACCCACTCATCGTTCGCAACCTGATGTTCGGGGCCAACACCTTCTCCCAGCTCGCTCGCGGCGTTCCTGCCATGTCCCGGTCGATGCTCATCAAACGGCTCGGGGAACTCGAACGCGCCGGCATCATCGGCAAAGACCCGAAACCTGACGGCCCCGGACACCACTACACGCTCACCGCCGCAGGCGACGACCTCGCCAGAGTGATAGGAGCTCTGGGCGAGTGGGGCGAGCAATGGATCGAAGTCACCACCGGACACGCCGATCCCGGTTTCGCCTTGTGGGCATGGTGCCAGGTGCAACTCAACCGAGTTGCCCTCCCCCAAGAGCGCACCGTCGTCGCTTTCGCGTTCCCGGATCAACCACCCGGCAACCGCTACTACTGGCTGCTCATCGAGCACGGCGATGCAGAAGTCTGCTACTCCGATCCGGGCGACGAACCCGACGTCAACGTGCAGGCAGAATCCCTCGCCTTCGTCGATTGGCATCGCGGCAAGCTCAACTGGTCTACCGCTGTCGAAGCTGGACAGATAATCGCAACGGGCCGGCGCGACGTCGTCCGTGCGCTCCCCACATGGAACTCACATCAACCCACACTCACCCGGACCTGACGAAAGCAGACACCCGAAGCCACGGTCGCGAGCCCAGATCAATTCATGGAGGTCACTTTCGGTGCGACTGAGAACCGAGCCGAACGTCGGGACCGAATACGGATTGGTCAGCCTGTCCGGTAGATGTCGCGCCAAACGCTCCGGACACCCTCCAGCGTTGTTGCGGAGCGAGCCGCCCACTCGCCGCAGGTTCTCGAGCAGCGGTCCGCGGTTTTGCGCTGCTACATGAGGCCTCGGGAGCCGCTGGCCCTGCAAAGCAATAGGGATTGCTCGTTGGGTCACGGCTGATTCCGCACGGCGCGCCGCCACCACTCGACCAGACCGATCTCTGTGATCCGTCGAATCCGTTCACCGGAGGAAAGTCGCCGAACAGTGCCTCCGACTGGGTGGTACATTCCCCTGGCACGAGCGATGGAAGTATCGCTCTCCTTCCGCTGGGATCACTGGTTGCACCGCCATACGCATGCCCGCTCCTCCAGATTGTGTGCCTTCGGCCTGGTCGTGGCCGCAGCCGCGCTGATTGCGTCATGCGGCGGCAGCGGATCCAGCCCCGAATCGACCGCGGCGTCCCCCGCCGAAAGCACCACAACCACCGCCGCCAAAAGCACCACAACCACCCCACAGGCGTTCACCGAGACGAGCGACATCGTCTACATGACAGTGAACGGCGTTAATTTGCTCATGGACGTGTACACCCCCGCCGGTGAGGGGCCATGGCCGGTCGTCGTTGCGTTCCACGGGGTCGACTCGCGCGGAAAGGACAGCCAGGACAACGTCCCGATCGCTGAAGGAGCGGCCGCCGAAGGCATGCTCGTGTACGTTCCATCCTGGATCGTGTGGGAGCCGAGCCCGTTCCCGATCACCGTCGACATCTTCCGTGGCTGGACGCAGGCCGCGAACTGCGCCGTTGCGTTCGCCCAGGACAGTGCAGCCGCTCTCGGGAGCGATCCGGATACGACAGTCGTGTATGGCTTCTCGGGAGGTGGTGGTGCAGCGCTGCTCGCAACGGTCGAACCCAGTCAGACGCCGATAGACGGATGTGCGACCGATGCCGTTCCGGAACCCGTCACCGGAGCGGTACTGGGCGACGCCGTGTACTTCTTGCACAACCAGGACTTCGATCCGCCCTTCGCAGAAGATCCGGTAGCGATGCAGGCCGAAGTTGATGCACTGACCAATCCCAGCAACTGGCCGGACGACCTCGACACCGTGTTCCGGCTGTGGGTTGCCGAAGGGGGCACCAACGGCCGGCTGTTCGGCGATCCGGCGGACGCGAGTTCCTGGCTCGCCCTCCGCGATCCCACAGGGTCAATTCGGGCCGATCTCGAACGCATCGGAGAGCTCGAAGATGGCGAATTCAGCACCGTCGATGCCGGCAAGCTCCTGGAGCTGCGGCTGTCGGAAGCCGGGTTCGATGTGATGCTCGACGTGTATCCCGGGGGCCACACGATCAACAACAAGGTGCCCGAACTCATCGCCTACGTGCTCGAAGTGGCCCCGAGGTAGGGAATGTGGTGCGGCAGCGCGGGCCTGCGGTTCATGCCGCACCCTCGTTTCCGGTCGGGCAACGTCGAGCGCGATGTGATCCGAGGATGCTGGTCGTGGCGCTGTCTCACGGTGGTCCGACGGCTGGTCGAGAGGCGCCTCAGCTCGCCGCAGCAGCTTCCGGACGGCTGCAACACGCGACTAGTCGCACTCGACGAGGCTGTAGTCCCAACGAACGATTTTGCCGCTCTCGACAACCATCTCGTCGGTCCCGACACATGTGTGAGCAGGCCAGAAGCGAAACCAACACCGGCGCCGGCAAATGTCGCCTCATCTGACCTCCCAATACCAACCGAACCTACACGCCCTTCTGAACGAAGTCTGCCCGTCCAGTACGCGATGCTCTCTAGCCAATAGCCGCACACTTGAGCGGGGATGGCAGCATCAGCCCGTCCGGCCGCTGACCTCGCTGAAGAGGCCGGTATGAGGTGCCTCAGCGCGGTGGCGTGTGCTCCGGAACGTTGGTGAGCTTCGCAAGAAGCCGTCGGAGTTCACCCATCTCATCCTTCGTGAGCTGTGAGCCAACGTGCTCATCGATGCCGCGAAGGTGCACCCGGCCAGCTTCGCGGAAGATCTCTTGTCCCTCACGGGTGAGCAGGATGAGATTCCCACGGCCATCGGACTCACAGGAGCGACGCTCGACCAGTCCGTCCTGCTCCAGGCGATCGACGAGACGAGTGGTTCCGCTTCTGGTGATGGGCAACCCTTCGGCGAGATCCGAGGGTCGCATTGCGCCTCCCTCAGCTTGAGCGAGCATCAAGAGGATGCCGTACCGCTCCATTGCCATCCCCGTCTCGGCCTTCATCTCGGCCTCGAGGATCCCCTGCAGCCGGGAAAGGGCAGTGATCAGGGCACGCCATGTCGCCGAAGCATCGGTTGTTCGAAGCTCTATGACCATGTGTCGAGCATAGCCAAAGTAGTTGCGTGACTCAAGCAACTTGATATAGTTGCGAAGCTCAACAATCTTTTCGCAACTTAAGGATGACCAAATGAACATCTTGTTCTGGGTACTACAGGGTCTGCTTGCAGCAGTGATGCTGATGGCCGGAGCCACGAAAGCGATGCAGGGTAGGGAAAAGCTGCTCAGCGAACCGCGGATGGCATGGGTCGAGGACTACTCGGATTCGACAATCCGTACGATCGGTGGGCTCGAGGTCGCAGCGGCCGTGGGTCTGGTGCTGCCGTGGGCGCTCGACGTTGCAAAGGTGTTGACGCCCCTCGCAGCCGCCGGCGTCGTCGCCATGATGATCGGAGCCATGCTCACCCATCGCCGCCGCGGCGAAATGCAGGCGATCGCTAGCAACGCGGTGATTGCCGTCGTGGCAGTTGTCGTAGCGATCGGACGCTTCGGCGATCTCTAGAGCGAAACGAGCGCAACCCGCCAACACACTGCGCCGGGAACGGCACAAAACGAGCGGCTCAATCGCCGAGGATCTCGCCGTATTCAACGCCTGGGTTGTCGCCCGCGTCTCAACAGGTCGTTGCGTCTCGTAGGGTCCGGCAGGCTTCTGCCATGCGGGCGGGGCCGAGTTGGGTGACCCGACGCCGGAACGAGTCCCGCGGAAGGGTGTGAAGGTTGTCGAAGTTCGCAACACATGCAGTTGGCACACCGTCAACGTCAGGAGTCAGTTCGAGCTCTGACACGAGGCCGCGGGTGACGCGCGTCAGAGCTGCGACGACCACCGAACCGATTCGACCGGCAACCGGATCCCGGGTGAGGACCAGTACCGGCCGGTCGCCACTCGGAGTCGCAGCGAACCAGACCTCACCCCGTCGCATCGGCCCAATCCGACCAGTCCTCGGCGGGACCCCAGGCGGCGATCTCGGTGAACGCCGTCTCGTCTGCGGTGAGCGGTAGGTCGGTCCACGCCAGCACGTCATCTTCGGCGCGGAGTCGAACCAGGTGACGATGAAGCGCTTCTCGCAGGAGCTCAGAGCGGTCGACGCCGAGCCGTTCCGCCCACCGCTGCGCGTCGGCGGCCTCATCATCGTCGACACGGAAGCTGAGCATTGTCATACAAAGATCATATCGTGTATGACGCCCAGATCAACCCCTGTGTCGCAGTAGCACCCGGCCGCAGAACCACGCCCATCGGCACTTCCAGCATCGGATTCTCGAACCCCGGGTGGCCCTCCGTCGTGACGACCACGGACCAGAACGTTCTCACGCTGATCGTCGACCTCTCGGCAGCGAGCCGCCTTCGTCGGGACCTTCGTCGGCGCCGACCGAGGTCGCTCAGGTGGTGTGCGGCTCGTCGCCGACGACGTCCTGGAGTCGCGCCAGCTCCCGCTGCAGATCGGCGACAACCCCCGCATACGCCGGGTCGTCGTAGACGTTGTTGACCTCGAAGGGATCGGCCTCGAGGTCGAAGAGCTCCCACTCGGGCGGGTCACTCGGGCCCAAGGCCCCGGGCTGTCCGAGCGGGTCGTTGTAGAAGTAGATGAGCTTGTGCCCGAGCGTGCGCACGCCGTAGTGGGCCCACACGTCGTGATCCTCGTCACGGTGCATCCAGTACCGGTAGTACATCGATGTCTGCCAGCCCTCCGGCGTCTCGCCTCCGAGCAGCGAACGAAAGGACGTGCCCTGGATGTCGCCTGGCACTGCCAGCCCGGCCAGCTCGAGAAAGGTCGGGGCGAAGTCCACGTTGAGCACGATTTCACCGCACACCGAGCCCGGCTCGATCTCGCGCGGGTACTGCATGAGGAACGGCATCGCCAGCGACTCCTCATACATGAACCGCTTGTCGAACCATCCGTGGTCACCCAGGAAGAAGCCCTGGTCGGACGTGTAGACGACGATGGTGTCGTCGGTCAGATCGTTCTCGTCCAGGTAATCGAGCACCCTGCCGACGTTGTCGTCGATCGAGGCGACGCACCGCAGATAGTCCTTGATGTAGCGCTGGTAGCGCCAGGAGACTTCTTCCTTCTCGGTGAGGCCCTCGGGTATCGGAGCCTTGAGGTCGGCCTCGACCAGATCGAGCATGTGCATCTTCGCAGCCGCGGCGGCCGCCGAACGTGTCGCGTAGTCGTCCCAGAAGGTGTGCGGCTCGGGAATGGTCTCGCCCTCGTACATGCTGGCGTGCTTCGCATCCGGCTCCCAGTGCCGGTGCGGCGCCTTGTGGTGGATCATCAGCGCAAACGGCCGGGCCGTGTCGCGCCGCTCCAGCCAGTCCAGGGACATGTCGGTTATCAGGTCGGTGACGTAGCCCTCGATCGTGACCGTGCCTTCTGGTGTGAGGAACTCCGGGTCGTGGTACTCCCCCTGATCCGGCAACACCACCGACTCGTCGAACCCTGTCGGGTCGTGAGCCGGACCGTGCCCCAGGTGCCACTTGCCGAAAACGGCCGTCTGATACCCGGCCGCCTGCATCAGCTTGGGGTAGGTCTGGAGCCGGTTGTCCATCGGCGTGTTCAGCGTGGTGACACCGTTGACGTGGTTGTAGGTCCCGGTGAGGACGGCGGCCCGGCTCGGCGTGCAGATTGAGTTGGTGCAGAAGCAGTTGTCGAAACGCATGCCGTTGGCCGCAATGCGATCAAGATGGGGCGTCTGGTTGATCCGGCCGCCGTAGGCCGAGATGGCGTGAGCGGCGTGGTCATCGGACATGATGAAGATCAGGTTGGGACGCGAGGACATCGGGCGAGGCTAGCCCTAACGCCACTCGTGAATCCCTCGAACCGCAGCCGGTCGAGCACCTACATCGCTTTGACGAGATCCCGCAGCTCCTCGTCCCAGAATCGCAGGAAGCCCTCCTGGTCTGGACCGATCTGATGGAAATACAGGTGGTCGACGCCTGCAGCCACAGCCTCCTTCGCCGCCTGGAGGTATGACTCCGGGTCGGGTCCTGTTGGAACGTCCCGGGCGATGCTGTCTCGACTCACCGTCTTCACGGCGTCCTCGAAGTGGGCGATGGTTCTGAGGTCCTGAGCGAGTTGACCCGGCAGCCCCGTGTTGGGCCAGATGCGGTGGGCGGTGTCGATGGCCTGCTCCTTGTCTTCCGCCCAGCACACCGTGATTTGGCTGTACACGGGACCGGAACCACCGGCGTCTCGGAATTGCTGGACCGTCTCAGCGGCGGCCCCTGTGATCCATAGCCCGTCGCCGTGTTCCGCGGCTGCACGGGCGGCCATGTCGCCGAATGCCGATACGATGATCGGCGGCAAGGTGTCCGGCTTGTCGAGAATCCGAGCGTCCTCGACCGTGAAATATTCGCCGTAGTGAGTGACGCTTTCCTCGTCCCACAACCGGCGGACGATCTGGATGGCCTCGACCATGCGCTCGATGCGAATGGGAGCCGGCGGCCACCTCTCGCCGGTGATGTGCTCGTTCAGCGCCTCTCCGCTTCCCACACCCCACGTGAAACGGTCGGGCAAAAGAACGGCAGTCGTAGCTGCGGCTTGGGCGAGGATCGCGGGATGGATCCGCATCGACGGGCAAGTGACCCCGACGGCCACATCGATGTCAGAGGTTGCCGTAGCCAGCGCACCCAGCACAGACCACACGAACGGAGAATGGCCCTGCTCCCCGATCCAGCAGTGGTAGTGGTCGGATACCGAGACGAAGTCGAACCCGTGTTCTTCCGCCATCCGGCCCATCTCGACCAGGCGATTGGGTCCGTGCTCTTCGCTGGACAGCGTGAGTCCGATGCGCTGCGACATGCGTGCCCTCCATTACTCGCGAACACGTAGAAACACGTACCCGCAAGCCATCGCCGGCAAACCGATTCGGCATTGCGGTCGCAGCTGGCCCGACTACGTCGTCCCTCTGTTTGGCCCGCCGTAACTGTGCTTCCTACTCGCAACGAGTTCCCAGCCGGCTCTCAGCTCACACTCAGAGTCGGGGCATACCGTCGACCGCGCCAAGAGCGATCCCGCCCGACCAGAAAGACCGATCACCATGACCGTGCCCTCCAAAACCCGTGCCTGGCTAGTCGTACTCGCGCTCGGCCTGGTGGCCGCCGCCTGCGGCAACGGCGAGGCCACTGGCGACACCGCCGCGCCGGACACCACCCTCGCCGCGGTCGCGACCACCGAGACGACCGCTGCTGTCAACATCGACACCCAAGACACGTGCGACGACGTGGCTGCCCAATTCGTCAGCCAAGGGTCGGCGAACGCTGACCTCGCCGACCCCGAGGTCAGTGCCACCTGTGACGGCGACAGCATCGTCGTCACCTCGAACGGGATCCCGGACTACACGTACATCGAGACATCGCCCGGACAACCGGGCGCCCAGAACCTCGAGTTCACGCTCCCCGCCGACCCCGCGCCGGCCGATACCGTGACCGACGTCCCGCTCCTCGGAACCGCAGCCGTGGCCGTCAACGGTGTGCCGATCTACGGGCCCACCGAAGGCACGGGCGGCGACGTGCTCTCTCTGGTGGGCGCTCTCAGCGAATGCGGCAGCCACAACGGGCCCGCCGGATTCCACATGCACCTCTTCTCGGTTAGCGACACCACCGACTGCCTGTACGACGCCGAGGACCTGACCGACGGGCCGGTCCTCATCGGATACGCGTTCGACGGCTACCCCATCTACAGCGGCAACGGCATCTACGAGTCCTCCTGGCAGCTCACCGACGAATCGCTGTTCGCCACCGACACCTGGTCGGCCCACACCTATGTCGAAGGCTCCGGCGACCTGGACCAGTGCAACGGGCTCACCGACACCGGCGGCAGCTACGCCTACTACAGCACCGACACGTTCCCGTACGTGCTCGGCTGCTACAGCGGTGTCGTGGACCTGGGCGCCGCCGGAGCGGGCGGCAACGGCGGGCGTCCCTAGCTCGTGGTGAACCGTCGCGAATTCCTCATCGGATCGCTCGCCGGCACGGCCGGACTCGTCGGGGGCCTGCTGGTGCCCGCTATCGGCTCAGCCAGCGACGAGCCCACCGCCGTCGACGCCGGGTTCTGCACCGACATGAGCGTGCACCACCTCCAGGCGCTCGCCATGTGCCAGCGAGTGCTCGGTCGTGACACCGGCGACCCGGTGCAGGCTGCCGCAGCCGAAGTGCTCCAGAATCAGTCGATCGAAGTTGGCCAGATGCGAGCGTGGCTAACCGACTGGGGTCGACCGACCACCACACCCGACCTGGTGATGGGATGGATGGGCGCCAACGACGGGACCGGTATGCCCGTCGAGATGATGCCCGGCCTCGCCAGCGATGACGAGATGCGCGAACTCTCCGAACTCACCGGCCTCGACCAGGGTCGGCGCTGGCTCGAACTCATGCGAGCACACCACGAAGGCGGCGTCGCCATGGCCACTGCGGCGTCTGAGCTGGCGTCATCGCCCAAAGTGATCCGCATCGCTTCCACTCAGGCCGAGACCCAGGCGTTCGAGATCGCGCAGTACGACCACCTGCTGGCCACCGCCTACGCCTGACTCTTCGATCGCATGAAGCCGGGGAACGGTCGGCCTAGATGTCGATCGTCGCGCCGACGAACTCGACGCTGAACGCCTCACACCACACGAGCACCGTGTAGGCGCCGGAGAGTTCGGTACCTTCGGGGAGTTCGTAGTTCTGGTCGCCTATGTTGCCCTTCAGTTCCCCGAGGTGGATCGAGCCGTCGGCGAGTGACGTCTGATCGGTGCCCGGCACCAGGTACACCTCGAGGTCGGGGCCGTTCTGGATGTCGAAGTTCTCGAATCGAAGCACCAGCGATCCGTCAGGACTCTCGAAGATGCCGGCGTCGCCCGTGCCCGTGTGACCGGCGAGACCGATGAACTCACCCGCTCCGAGCAGGACGGGACCCGTGGGCGCCGGCGGCGGCTCCTCTTCGGTCGGCTCTGCCGGGTCGTCGTCGCTGGTCGCGGCCGGGTCATCGGTGGGAGCTGCAGTCGTGCTCGTCACCGGTTCATCGTCGCTCGGCGGGACCGCTGTCGTTTGGGTCTCGGCGTCGGAGGTGGCGAGCTGCTCGGCGATTGACCCAGAGAAGTCTTCGGCGACCACGTCGTCCATGAAGTACGGCGAGATCAGCCACCAGTTCACGATCGCAAACGGCACGACGAGCACGACCAGCCGGACCACGGGCGGAACCCGCAGCCACAACATGGCGACCAGTGCGATCCCGGCGAGGATCGTCCCGCCAACGGTGAACAGGAGGGTCCTGGAGTTCTCGAACGGAGCTTCCAGGATTCTCGGTTCGAGGACGACCAGGACGAGCATGATCGCCGCGATCACTGCTGCAACGATCATCTCGAGGCGCGTGATGCGGCGGATGAGCCGACTGGCGAGGGAGTCCGACGACTCGTCTCGCTTGGTTGAGGGAGGTGTGGATAGTTGTGTCATGTCACCGTCCAACAGTCGGCATCTTCGAACCAGTCCCGAAATCGCATTAACAAACCCGAAACTACGCGAAAGTCATACAAGAACGCCACACCGAGTCGTTGATGCCGATCGTGGCGTGTGCGGCTGCTGTCATGATGAGGGTCACGACGGACGGCGGTAAGCCGTCGGCGCACGGACGGCGCTCTAGCGCTCAGCCGTTGCCGGCGTGGAGGGGAACGCCGTCTGGCAGCGGGTTGTGTGGCTGTGCTTCGTCGGCGAACCACACGGAGGCCAGCTCGAGACCCGTGGCGTCGTCGAGTCCGCCCACCAT
>JABDLU010000072.1 GCA_013002865.1 Acidimicrobiia bacterium | reverse complement strand
CTCTTCATCCTGGGCGGCCACCAGCCGCTGGCGCGACGCCTGCAGGTCGACGAGGCGACGCCGCAGCTCGTCGTTGAGCCGGAAGTTGCGAAGAACGACTCCGGCCTGAGCGGCGAGATCCTCCAGCAGCCGCTGTTCGATAGGACGCATCGGATCACCCGGGCTCTTCCTCACCGCAAGCGCCCCGAGCAGCTGACCGGTGTGGGTGACCGGGGCCACGGCGGTGGCGTCCGGAATATCCGGAAGGCGGCCGCGTGCCAGGGCCAGCACGGCATCGCCGCCCGATTCCGGGTACTCGGCGGCCGCGTGCAGTTCATCGTCGAGTACTAGCCAGATCGCCGCCCGGGACGCTCCGGTGCCGCCGGCCAGGATCTCGGCCATGCTGACGAGCAGCTCCTCGTCGGCCACGGCCGAGGCCACCCGTGCCGAGAAGTCGCTGAGCGATTCGTACGGCGTGGCGCGTCGCCCATACACCAGTCGATTGGCCACGGACTGGAGCCGGTCTCGCACCGGCTGGATGACCAGCACCAGAATCACGGTGGCAAGCAGAGCCAACCCCAGCTCATCTCCCGAGCGATCATTTCCGTCGAGGAGCACGAGGGGCAGGACGACGATCCCGGCATAGACCGCCGAGATGAAGGCCACCAGGGCGCCGTACACGATGGCCTTGTTGATGACGACGTCGATGTCGTAGAGGCGGTACTTCAGCAACGCCACGGCGAAGGCGGCCGGGATCACGATGACCAAGGCGGGGGCGCCCGTTTCGAAGAACCACCGGTAGGCGCCGCCCAGCGGGCTCAGGTTGGCGGCGATGAAGGCCATGAGGGCATAGCCGAGGATGGCGAAGGCCACCACTTTGAGCTGCTGGCGCTCCTCTCCTCGCGCCCGGAAGTAGCGGACGATCAGCGAGAACAGCCCACCGAACAGTGCGGCAAATAGCACGAAGATGCCGAGCCCGAAGAGGGTATCGAACACGCTGCGGGGGATGGCATCGATGGCCAGGGGATTGCCGGTGGCGGGCGCATAGAAGAAGTCGACGTCCGCCCGATCGTTTGATAGCAGCCGGGCATTGAACACGTTCAGCGTCAACATCCCGAAACCACTGACGGCCGCACCGGTGAACACCGTCCAGCGGCGGGACAGGTGGCGCCCGGTCGGGAAGGTCAGCAGGAAGACGGCGACGATCGCCCATGCGCCGGGGAGGGCGACGAGACCGCCCAGCGCCCCCACCTGCCCGATCCAGCGCGGCACCTCGCCCTGGACGAGTGCCCAGTCGACCAGATACTCGCCGAGTCCCTGCCACGGGAACAGGAGGCTGAAACCAAGGAGGAGGAATCCCGAGTTGTTCGTCGCGTCATTCCGAAGTGCCAGAGCACCGAGGACGAGCGTCGACCCCGGTAGCAGAACGCCCAGGATCGCAACTCCCAGACCGTCTGAGTCCTCGACATTGCTGAGGGGGAGTCCGTTGTTCTCGACAACGACCACCACCGTGACGAGGACGACCAGGGTCGCAACGGCCGCCCACGTCATGGCCCGGATGAGCCGACGTCGGTGATCGATGCTCATCGCCCAGCGGTGCTCCGGCCCGGGTCTGTCATCCATCGGCAGTGCTGGGCGCCGACCTCCGCCCGGCGGCCAGCTCCTCGAGCACAGACTGTTCGATCTGCTCCGGATGGGTCACTGCCACCTTGACCGGGGTCACGGCCCGCAGGGTGGCGGTCCGCTTGCCACCTTCGAGGGCGGCTCGCTCGCCCAGGATGGCTCCGGGGCCGACCTGGGTCACTACGGTGCCGTCCACCTCGACCTCGAGCACGCCGTCCAGCAACAGATACATCTCCGTGCTGGCCTCGCCTTCAGTGACGAGGTCGGCTCCCTCGTCGAGGTGGGAGATCCGGGGCTTGTGCTTGCCGCCCATGATCCGCAGCGACAGCTCCCGCTCCAGGGCGCTCTCGGCGGCGGTTACCAGGGCGGGCGACTCGACGTTGCCCCATGGGGTGTTGTCGCCGAAGTGTTCGTGCGTCCAGGTTGAGAAGTCGATGATGCCGCTCTTGGCCGCCAAGGCGCCCGTGTCGTCGTAGATCCAGTGGCGTGGGAACGGGCTCGCCCCCACCACTTCGAACGAAGATGAGCCGTCGGCGTTGATCTCCAACGCCAGTGTCGTCCACGCGGTGGGAGCCGTGACCTTGACATACGGCGGACGGCTAACCCGTCGGGGCATTGGTGCCCCGGTCCGCCCGCCGGCGGTCTGCACGAATCGCACCGAGTCGCTGCGAACCACCGGATCGGCCTGGATGTCGGGAAAGGCCACCGCCGGGATACTGAGGTGACCCACTCCGAACGAGACGGTGGTCACGCCGATGTGGCCGCCTCCTGAATAGCCGGCCCCGGTGATGGCGCCGTCCTCGACCTCGACCCAGGCGGTGAGCTCGTTGGCGAACCGGAAGCGGTCCGCTTGCCGGAGCTTCTCCAGTGCGTCGAGGTCCTCGATGAGATCCGGCGGCGGTACGTCGTAGTGGCCGACGCCGATGTCCATCGGCACTCGCATCGGTCCGGTCATGGCCTCGGACGGAATCCAGGAAACAGAAACGACGGATGACTCGATCCGCATGTGTGCCCTCCCCAGGCTCGATTGACCCCAAGCATGCCTTGCTATGCGGCCAAATGCCAGGGTGAAAACCACCAGCCTCGATTGGTGGAGACACGAGTCGTAACCGGGTGCCGACACCCTGGAAGGCGACGACCCGGCCGGAGACACTGGCACTACGTAGCATCGTCCCGAGAGAGGACACATCGTGATCTCGGTTTTCCTGGCCGATGACAACCTCATCGTCCGCGAGGGCGTGCGGGCCTTGCTGGACCTCGAGGAGGACTTCGACGTCGTTGGGCAGGCCGCCGACTACGACGGGCTGGTCGCCGGGGCGCGGGACACCAACCCTCAGGTGATCGTCACCGACATCCGCATGCCACCGGACTTCTCGCGGGAGGGCATCGAGGCGGCTAAGGAGGTCCGGAGGCGTCATCCCGGCACCGGCGTCGTGATCCTGTCGCAGTTCGACGACCCCGACTACGCGGTGTCGCTGCTGTCTGAGGGGGCGGCCGGATACGCCTATCTCCTCAAGGATCGGGTGGGAGAAGAGGACCAGCTGGCGCGGGCGGTCCGGGAGGTGGCTGCCGGAGGGTCGGTGCTGGACCCAAAGATCGTCGAAGCCCTGACGACCCCGGTTCGGGCCGGCTCGTCGCTGACCCCTGGCGAGGAGGCGTTGCTCCAGGATGTCGCCGAGGGTCGCACCATCAACGCCATCGCAACCCAGCAAGGCACGACACCCGCGGCAGTGAACACGGCCATCGAAGCCCTGTTCGGCAGGCTGGCCGAAGGATTGACGGCCGGCAATGCCGACAGCCTCGAGCGGCTCAAGATGCTGCAGCGGGCCATCGTCGACCGGAAGGAACAGGGCGAGTCGCTCAGCCGGCTGCTCCCCGGGGGTGTTGCCGCGCAGATCCTGGAAGGAGGCCATCACCCCGGCGAGACCGTCGAACTGACCGTGACCGTGTTGATGTCCGATATCCGCGGGTACACCAGCATCGCCGAAAAGGCCGACCCGAGTGTGCTGGCCGGTCAACTCAACGAGCACCGCGCCGCCATGAACCAGGCCATCGTCGGTCAGGGCGGAACGGTTATGCAGTACGTCGGCGATGCGGTCATGGCGGTATTTGGCGCCCCGATTCCCCTCGATGATCACGCCGAGCGGGCCGTGGCAGCAGCCACCGCGATGCAGGCGGCTCAAGCCGAAGTGAACAACCGCTGGGAGGGCGAAGGGCGGGCGGCCTTCGGGCTCGGGATCGGGCTCTCGACCGGCCCGGTGGCAGCCGCCCTGCTCGGTTCCGAGCAGCGACTCGAGTACACAGTCGTGGGCGATACCGTCAACCTGACCCAGCGGCTGCAGCAATGGGCCCAGCCGGGCGAAACGGTGCTCAGCGAGCCGACCATGGCGGCGCTCGAATCACCTCCGGATTGCGATGTGCTCGAGCCCCGGCCGGTCAAGGGCCGGGAGGAGCCGGTCGGGGCATACCGATTCCCGCCGCGACCGCAATGAGGAAGCGCAGACCGGCGTGACCACGGTAGACCGCACCCGCCTCGGCCGGGCCAGCGCTGCCCTGTCTATCGGCATTGCCGTCGTCGCCCTGCTGGTACAGGTGGTCGAGGGAACACTCGGCCTGATCGACGAGGGCAACTTCTCTCTTCATTTTGCAGTTGTTGCCGTCGGGTTCGGTGCCCTGGTGTGGATCGCGCTGCCTTCTCAGCCCGGCAACGGCGTGCTCTGGGCTCTGGCAGGCTCGGCACTTGCAGCCGCCATTGCCCTGATCGGCATCGTGTTGATCGTGATCTTCGCGCCGGACGACGTGTCGAGTTACCGCGAGTTGGTCGGGCGCAGCCCGTCCGA
>JABDLU010000053.1 GCA_013002865.1 Acidimicrobiia bacterium | reverse complement strand
AGAGGCCGCTGCAGCCGAGACGGCCGAAGTTGCCGACGAGACATCATCCGACGAAGCTGACACCGACGCAACGAAGGCTGAGGGGGTCCGTGAGTAAGACACGGATTTACGAGATTGCACGGGAATTGGACCTCGAGTCCAAGGCCGTATTGGCGCGGGCTCAAGAGCTCGGGCTCGAGGTGAAGACGGCGTCCTCGGGCGTCGACGAGGAAGAGGCCGAGCTGCTGCGCCTGTCGTATCAAGACGAGGCCACGGAAACGGCGGACTCCGAGCCCGCCGGGGAGACGGTGTCGACCGAAGAGCCCACTGAGGCGGAAGCCGACGAGGAAGCCGACGAGCCCGCCGAGGAAGACGCCGGTCCGGAGTCCGACGAGCCTGTCCGTGTGGGCGGTCTCGAGCTGCTCGAGGTTCCCTACGGCGTGACCGTGGCTGAGCTCGCCACGCTGATGCGGCGCCCGACCGGTGCCCTCGTGAAAGCGATCATGGCGATGGGTGAGATGGCGGCCGCCGCCCAGCCCGTGCCAGAGGACATCCTTGGGCCGCTCACCGAAGCCTTTGGGTTTCAGGTCGAGGTCGCCGAGCCCGAGGCGGAGGAAGCCGAAGAAGTCGTCTCGCTCCGTACCCGGGTCTTTGAAGAAGACCGGCCGGAGGATCTGGAGTCGCGTCCACCGGTCATCACGGTCATGGGTCATGTCGACCATGGCAAGACCCAGCTGCTCGACACGATCCGGCATGCCAACGTCGTGGCGGGGGAGGCCGGCGGCATCACCCAACACATCGGTGCCTATCAGGTCACCGTCGGCCCTTCGAAGCTGACCTTCATCGACACGCCCGGTCACGAGGCGTTCACCTCGCTGCGAGCCCGCGGCGCCAACGTCACCGACATTGTCATCCTGGTCGTGGCAGCAAACGACGGAGTCATGCCCCAGACCGCCGAGGCCATCAGCCATGCCAAAGCAGCCGGCGTCCCGATGATCGTCGCCATCAACAAGATGGACCTGCCCGAAGCCGACCCGAACAACGTGCGGGCCCAGCTCACCGAGCATGGGATCATCGTCGAGGAGCTCGGTGGCGACGTCGTCAGCGCCGAAGTGTCCGCTCTCAACGGCGACGGGATCGACCAGCTGCTCGAACTGATTCAGCTCACCGCCGAGTTGGACGACCTCAAGAGCAACCCGACGGCCGACCCGGAAGGCGTTGTCATCGAGAGCAATCTTGACAAAGGCCGCGGTCCGGTTGCTACCGTCATCGTCCAGCGGGGCACCCTGCAGGTCGGCGACGTGCTCGTGGCCGGAGCCGTCTCAGGCCGCGTCAGGGCCATGATCGATGATCAAGGAGCACAGGTGAAGAAGGCCGGCCCGGCGACGCCGGTGCTGATCATGGGCTGGTCCGACGTTCCCAGCGCCGGCGACCGCTTTCAGGTGGTCGAGGACGACAAGACCGCCCGCAGCATGGCCGCCGATGCGCTTGCCGAGCTCCGGGCCAAGAACCTGGTCGTGCCGACCCCACAGGAGCGCATGAGCCAGCTCCTCGAGGAGCTCCGCACCGCCGACGACGCCGAGCTGCGCCTCATCATCAAGACGGATGTGACCGGGTCGCTTGAAGCGATTCGCGACAAGGTGTCCGAGATCGGTCGCGAAGGTGGCAAGCTCACCATCGTCTCGTCGGCCGTTGGAGGTATCACCGAGAGCGACGTGCTGCTGGCCGATGCCTCAGAGGCGGTCATCATCGGGTTCAACGTTCGGCCCGACTCCAAGAGCCGCAAGGCGGCCGAGTCCGCCAGTGTGGAAATCCGAACGTACCGCATCATTTACGAGCTCCTCGACGAGATCGAACAGATGCTGGTGGGGGAACTCGCTCCCGAAGAGGTCGAGGATCTGCTGGGCGTTGCCGAAGTGCGGGCCACCTTCCGGGCACCCCGTCTGGGAATGATCGCCGGCTCGTACGTCACCGAAGGCGAGATCAGCCGGGGCGCCAGGATCCGCCTGGTGCGCGATGGCGTGGTCGTCTACGACGGCCGGGTTGCCTCGTTGCGCCGATTCAAGGACGACACCCGCTCGGTGTCGGCCGGTTTCGAGTGCGGCATCGGGCTCGAGAACTTCCGTGATATCAAGGAGGGCGATGTGCTTGAGTCCTACCAACTGCGCGAGGTCGCCCGGGTCTAGCTCATGCACGCAGCCGCCCTGCGCGTCGAGCTTCGAATCCCGGCGGTGCATTCGCTCAAGGAGAAACGTCATCGCATGAGCGTTCTGACGACAGACCTTCGCAAAGCCTTCCCGGCCGCGGCCGTCGCCGAAGTCGGCTTCCACGACCAATGGCAGCGGTCCACCCTGGGCGTGGCCCTGGTGGCAGGCGAGGCCGGCCACTTGCAGCGCCTCATGGCCGGTATCCGGCGCTACTTCGACGGCCGCCCGGATGCGGAGCTGCTCGACGTCGTCGTCTCGTACCTGGAGGAGGAAACGTGAGAGGCGGGCCGCGCATGCCCCGGGTCAACGAACTGCTGCGGGAGGTCATCGCCGAGGAGGTCAGGACCCTCAAAGACCCGGCTATCGGCTTCGTCACGATCACGGGGGTCGATACCTCACCGGACCTGCGGACCGCAAACGTGTTCTACACAGCCCTCGGCACCGAGGAGGAACGTGCCGAAACGGCCGCCGCGTTGCGGCGGGCGACGCCGCACATCCAATCGAGGCTCGGCGCCCAGGTGCGGATCAAGTACACACCGGCACTCGACTTCCGGGTTGATGAGTCGATCGAGACCGGCATGCGCATCGACGCTCTCCTTCGAGAGATTGAGCACGACGATGAGTCCTGACCTGGCGCCGGCCTTCGAGCGGGCTGCCGACCTGCTGCGGCGGACCGACACCATCGCCGTGAGCTGCCATATCAAGCCCGACGGTGATGCGCTCGGGTCGGCCATCGGATTTGCCCGGGCGGCGGCCGCCGCCGGCAAGGAGGTCGTGGTCAGCTTCGGAGAGCCCTATGAGCTGCCCCGGTACTTCTCGATGCTACCGATGGATCTGGTCATCCCCCCGGGCGAGTTCCCCGCCCGGCCCGAGGTGATGGTGGTGTTCGACGCCGGAGATCTCGCCCGCCTCGGATCGCTGGCCGAGAACGCCTCTGCCGCCGGAACGCTCATCGTCATCGACCACCACGTCACCAACCAGGGATTCGGCGATATCAACCTGATCGACGGCTCGGCGGCCGCCTCGGCGATCCTCGCTCACGAGCTCCTCGAGTTGCTCGACTGGCCGATCGACGAGCAGGCCGCCCTCGGGCTTCTCCTCGCCCTGGTTACCGATACCGGGCGGTTTCAGTATTCGAACACGTCGGCGCGCGCCTTCTACGTCGCGGCGGCCCTCGTCGACGCCGGTGCCCACCCCGAGCAAATCGGGCAGATGGTCTACGAGAACGCTCCGTTCGGGTTCCTGGCGGTGGCGGGAGCGGTTCAGCAGCGAGCCCAGCTGGAGGAGGAGCTATCGCTGGTCTGGTCGGAGCTGCGGGTCGACGATCTAACCGACGCCGGCGTGGATCCGGTCGAATCCGAGGGCCTCATCGACTACATCCGCATTGCTCGCGAGGCCGACGTGGCCGTGCTGCTGACCGAGACTGCCGAGGGCACCAAGGCCAGCCTCCGGTCCCGGGCGACCATCGACGTCGGCACACTGGCCGCGTCCTTCGGCGGAGGAGGCCATGCCCGCGCCGCGGGCTTCACTGCCGAAGGGCCGGCTGCCGAGGTGATCGAAGACGTTAAGGAGTACCTGCGTGAGCTATGAGGGGTTCCTGCTGGTCGACAAGCCGACCGAATGGACCTCCCACGACGTTGTAGCCCGGGTCAGGCGCCTGGCGGAGATGAAGAAGGTCGGTCACGCCGGCACCCTCGACCCGATGGCGACCGGGCTGCTGGTACTGGGGCTGGGGCGGGTCACCCGTCTCCTGCGGTTCATCCAGGATCAGCCCAAGGAGTACGTGGCGACGGCCCGTTTCGGCGTCGCCACCGACACGCTCGATGCCGACGGGACGGTCACCGACCGGTCACCCCTGCCCGTGGGGCAGACTGAAACCGAGCGGGCCCTGGCCGGGTTTCGGGGAGAGATCACCCAGATTCCGCCGATGACATCGGCCATCAAGGTGGGCGGCCAAAAGCTGTACGAACTCGCCCGCCGGGGCGAGGAGATAGAGCGTCCGGCCCGCACGGTGACGATCTTTGAGTTGGAGATGACGGGCTTCAGCGCGGGCGACTTCCCGGAGGTCGATTTCCGGGTGGTGTGCTCCAGCGGCACCTATGTGCGAACCCTGGCGGATGACATTGCCCGGGCACTCGGCGGACGGGCTCATCTCACGGCGCTTCGGCGAACCCGCATCGGCTCCCTCCACGTGGAGAACGCGTCGACCATGGAGGAACTGGCCGAGCCCGGCCGGCTCGCCGGGTCGATACTGGCGCCCGCGTCGGGCCTGGCCGGCATGGAGACACTCCAGGTCGAGGAGCCGGTGGCGGCAAGAGTTCGGCACGGCTCCAAGCTGCCGGTCGACCAGCTCCCCGTCGATGGTCACACCGCCATCCTGGATGGCGATGGCCGGCTGCTGGCGGTCTACCGGCGCGAGGACAGCGTTGCCCGCGCCGAGGTGGTTCTGTCGTGAAGCTGCTGGTAGGTGACCCGGGCATGTGGGAACCGCCGGCGGGGGGCGTGGCCGTCTCCATCGGCGTCTTCGACGGTGTTCACCTGGGGCATCTCCACATGCTTCAGATCCTGCGAGATGAGGCGTCCGGCCTGGGCGGCCTACCGGTCGGTGCCGTCACCTTCGATCGGCATCCCCTCACCACCATCGCCCCCGAGCGCGTGCCGCCCCTCATCACGACACCCGACGAGCGGCTGGCGCGATTCGAAGTAGCCGCCCTCGACTTCGCAGCCGTGCTCACCTTCGAGGAGAAAATGCGGTCGCTGACGGCCGACGATTTCGTGCGGGCGGTGCTGGCAGATGGGCTGGGCGCCCGTCTCGTGGTGGTCGGCGATGGCTTCCGGTTCGGCCTCAACGCCGCAGGCGATGTCGACGGCCTGCGGCGCCTTGGTGATCATTTCGGGTTTGCCGTCCGGACGGTCCAGCTCCTCGAAAACGAGGCCGGACCGGTGTCATCCTCGGCGATTCGGGCGGCAGTGGCCGACGGGGACGTTGCCGGCGCCGCGCCGCTGCTGGGGAGGCACTTCTCCCGCACCGGTCTCGTCGTCGCCGGTGACCACCGCGGGGCGGGCATCGGCTTCCCAACGGCCAACCTGCGGGTCCGGCCCGGCCTGCTCCTTCCCGGCGGTGGGGTGTACGCCGCCTTTGCCACGGTGGACGCGCACCGGCGGCCGGCGGTAGTAAACATTGGCGTCCGTCCCACCTTTGACGGCAGCCGCCAGGTCGTCGAAGCTCACCTGCTCGACTACTCCGGCGACCTCTACGGGCAGGAGCTCACCCTCGAGTTCGTTGCCCGGTTGCGGGCCGAGGAGCGGTTCGAGTCGGTGGGCGATCTGGTTGCGCAGATCGGGCGCGATGTCGACGCCGCCCGCCGCCTGCTGCAAAGTCCCTGAGCGTCGCCTGACGGCACCCTTGTCGGGGGCGAGTCGATCGCGCATGCTTGTCGAGTGCTGCTCATTGCTGCCCTGACAGTGGCCGTCGCAATTTCGGCCGGCGGGAGCCCCGATGCGCCGGTCCCGGACAGCCCGGCCGGTGGACTGGCTCTCGAGCCGGCCCCGATTCGCGACCCGGTCCCGGTCGCTCCTCCTGGCGGTGCTGTGCCCCCCGGGCCGCCCGGCGGGCTGCCCGATCCGGCCGGACCGCTCGCCGGCCTGGTGGCGGGAATGGCTCTATTGGCGGCCCGGGCCCGGCGCATCTCGGCAGCCGGGTCGGTTGTCGAGGGGGCCCTGCAGGACAGCCTCTTCTCCGATGTCGGGCACGCCGACCTCGAGCTCATCGGGCACACGCTGGCGGACCTCGAGCCAGGCGAGACGCTGGCCGTCGTGGCTGGGCTGAGCGATCGTGAGCTGGGGGTGTGGATGCGGGAAATCGATGGACGGCTCGGCGGGCTGAGGGCTTCCGAGCAAGCCGCCCTGCTGGCAATGCTGGCGAGCCGACTCGACGCCACGCAGCTGCAGCGGCTGGCGACCGCAGGGGAGCGGGGCGCCGTGATTTCCGCCGCCCTCCAGGAAGCCTCACCCAACACGAAGGTACAGCTCGCCATCGACCTCTGGGATCAAATGTCGCCGACCGATCCAGAGTGGCCCCTCATCGATCAGCTGGTCACGTCCGCCGGGCGGGCCGCGCTCGACCGGGCGTCCTCGCCTGTGGTGGTCGAGGCTGTCGCGATCGATCTGCTCGGGGCCCACGAACGATGGGAGGGTGCGCCGATCCGTCTCCAGCTGGAAAGCGCCCAACGGGTCGTCGCCACGGCAGCCGGCAGCGACGATGTCCGGTTCAAGGCCGGGCTCTTCCTCGCCGTGACCCAAGCCGTAGTGGGCACCGACCACATCCCGGTCGTCGGCCCGGTGAGCCGGACCGACCTGCTGACCGCACTGGGCGGCCTGCTACGCAGCGACAGCCGTGGCGTCGTCGGAGAACTGAACCATCACTCAGACCCCCACGCCAACGTGCTCTCTGAGTGGATGCGGCAGATGATCGAGGGTGACCGACATGACGAGCTCGAGGTTCTTCTCTCTGATCTGCTCGGTCCGGTCGACCGGCTCGAGCATTTCACCGATCCCGGCACCGACCCGGCGGCCCCCTATCCGAACGCCGCCAACCTGGGCTACTACACCGGTGCCTATACGGTGGCGATCGATGCCATCACCTCCGACGCGGAACGGCGTATCGAGCTGGTTGCTCAGTTGTTTGCGATCGTGACCGGGGTCATCCCCGGCCCGGCAAGCTCGCACATCGGCCTGCCCGTCGGCCCGCTGGTGGACGTGCATGCCCGATCCCTCGTGACCGGCCTCCGTGCTGAGGCGACGTCTGTCAAACAACTCGTCTGGGGATTGGCCAAGCCCCGAGCCGCCGATGGCTCGCTCTGGAACGGCGCGGGGACGACCCAGTTCCAGGATTCCTGGGAAGAAGCAGCCCTCGTCAGGTAAAGAACGCGAAATCTTGCCTTGGCTCTTTAATGTCGCACCGTGAGCACCATCGACGAGCCGCGCCGGTCCGGCGTCTACCGCGGGTTCTTCGCCGCCCGGCTCGGGATGCCGGCGTGGATACCGCATTTGCTGTTCATGATCGCCGCCATGGTCGTGCTGCTGTTCGTGAGCCTGGCCGTGTTCCGGGCGCTGCGCGGCCTCCTGGTTCTGCTGCTGATATCGCTGTTTCTCGCCACCGCCATCGAGCCGGCCGTCAACTATCTGGCCCGGCGGGGGTGGCGGCGCGGGCTGGCAACGGGAGCCATCTTCCTTCTCGTCTTCCTGGCCGGTTCGGCCCTGACCGGACTGATGGTTCCACTGATCATCGACCAAACGATCCTGCTGATCGATCGGATCCCCGACTACATCGACGACCTGGCCGTCCAGGCGGACAAGATCGGGCTCGAGTTCTCATCAGAACGGGTCGACAACGCCCTCACCAACTTCGATCAAACCCTCCAGGACTACGCCGCCGATCTGGCCGGTAGCGCATTCGGAGTCGGAACCACGCTGCTGACGACGGTCTTCCAGGGGCTGACGATCGCCCTGTTCACCTTCTACCTGGTTGCCGATGCTCCCCGCTTCCGGCGGGTGCTCATGTCAGTGCTCCCCGCCGAACGCCAGCGCGAAGTGTTGCGAATTTGGGACATCGCCATCGACAAGACCGGCGGGTACTTTTACTCGCGTGCTCTGCTGGCCGGCATCGCAACGTTTACGTCCTGGGTGGTGTTCCGGATCCTCGACGTGCCGTTTGCGCTGGCTCTCGCCCTCTGGCTCGGGGTGTTGAGCCAGTTCGTGCCGGTGTTCGGCACCTACATCGGGGGAGCGGTGCCTGCCGTCATCGCCCTGCTCGAATCACCCGGCACCGCCGTTGGCGTGGTCGTGTTCATCATCGTGTACCAGCAGATCGAGAACTACCTCCTCAGCCCCCGCATCACCGCCCGCACGATGTCGTTGCATCCGGCGGTGGCGTTCGGGTCGGCAATCGCCGGTGGGACCCTCATGGGTGTCCCCGGTACCCTCATGGCGCTGCCGGTCACCGCCACCATCCAGGCGTTCATCTCGACCTATCTGCACCGGCACGAGGTGATCGAGTCGGAGCTCACCGCCGAGCCGCCTCCCCATCCCAACCACGGCGGTGCCAAACGACGTGACTGAGCGCATCAGGTCCGGTTCGCCGTATGAGGAGACCATCGGGTTCTCCCGGGCGGTCGTGCACGGGGACCGGGTGCTCGTCTCCGGGACGGCCCCCGTACCCCCGCAGGGTGAGCCGGTGGCCGAATCGGCCAGGGAGCAGATGCGCCGCTGCGGCGAGATCATCGCCGCCGCCCTCGAGCAAGCTGGCACCGACTTGAGCCGGGTCATCCGGACCCGCATGTTCATCACCGATCCGGCCGACGCCGACGAGATCGGCGCCGTCCACCGCGAGCTTTTCGGCGAGGCCCGCCCCGCCGCCACCATGGTCATCGTCGCCGCCCTCCTCGACCCCGCCTGGAAGGTGGAGGTCGAAGTGGAGGGGATAGTTGAGATAGTCGCTGGTCGATAGTCGTTAGTCGGTTCCGTCCCCCGTCCCCCGTCGCCCGTTCTCACTTGGAACGTGAAACTTGAAACTGGCAACTCCAATCCAGAGCACAGGAACGCGCCTAGCAACCCGCAGGGTTGCCCACCCCCCTCCTTACCTCCCCCCCTCGCTGCGCTCGCGGGGGAGGTAATCCCGATGCCTGACGCCCGACCCCCGATGCCCCTTCTGACTTGAAACTTGAAACTGGCAACCCCAATCGAGAGCACAGGAACGCGCTCTCACCCCCCTCCTGGCCTCCCCCACTCGCTGGCGCTCGCAGGGGAGGTACTCCTGATGCCTGAAGCCACGCCCCTTCTGACCTGCAACTTGAAACTTGAAACTGGCAACTCACCCCGACGCCCGACGCCTGACGCCCGATACCTTCTGGGCCACTGACCACTGACCACTGACCACTGACCATCGACCTTCTCGGACCACTGACCGCTCCGCAGTCGACGGTCGATCGTTGACCGTCTATGCTCTCCGCTCTGCTACAGTTCACGAAGCCGATTCCGGCGGGGTTCCCACGGTGAATGACACCAAGACCATCATTGAAGAGTTTGGCAAGCACGCCACAGACACCGGTTCGCCGGAGGTCCAGGTCGCGCTGATAACCGAACGCGTAAACCACTTGACCGAGCATTTGCGGGTCCATGCAAAGGACCATCACAGCCGGCGTGGATTGTTGATGCTGGTTGGGAAACGCCGTCGCCTCCTCAACTACCTGCGCAATCAGGATGTGGAGCGCTACCGCAGTCTCATCGCCAAGCTGGGGCTTCGTCGGTAAACGGGAAGGCGGCCAGTCGGCCGTCTTCATGCGAATAGTGAGGGCCCGGGTTCGTTGTCAGTGGTGATTCCTTGTCGACTACGAGGTATGACTACTGGTAATAGGCCCGCTCCCTCCGAACAATAAAGGAGAGACGCGTGTCTGAATTCACCGTCAGCAAGAAGGTCGGCAACTCTGAGGTAACCATCTCGGCCGGCAACCTTGCCCAACAAGCCGACGGGGCCGTAACGGTCATGTTCGGCGAAACCGAAGTGCTGGTCACGGCTGTGTCGTCCCGCAGGCTGCGTGAGGGAGTCGATTTCTTCCCCCTCACCGTCGACTGCGAGGAGCGCATGTATGCCGTTGGCCGCATCCCCGGTTCGTTCTTCCGGCGCGAAGGCCGGGCCACCGAACGGGCCATCCTGACCTGCCGGCTCATCGACCGGCCGCTGCGCCCCTCGTTCCGGGAAGGCTTCCGGTCCGAGACCCACATCATCGCCACGGTGCTGCAGGTCGACCATGAGCACCCGTACGACATCGCGGCGCTGAATGGCGCCTCGGCGGCGCTCACGATCAGCCCGATCCCGTTCGAAGGACCGCTCGCCGGTGTCCGGATGGGTCTCAAGAACGGCGAGTGGATGGCGATGCCCACCCACTCGGACATGGAAGACGCCGTCTTCGAGCTCACGGTTGCCGGCAAGCGCAACGAGTCGGGCGGGATCGACATCGTGATGGTTGAGGCGGGTGCAACCGAAGAAGCCCTCCGCCTCATCGAAGGTGGCCAGCCGCCCAGCGACGAAGACACCGTGGCACGCGGCCTGGAAGAGGCTAAGCCGTTCATCGCTCAGCTCATCGACCTGCAGCTGGAATTGGCCGCCAACTTCGACCCGCCCGAGGTCGAGTGGCCCGTTGTCACCGACTACACCCCCGAGGCTTTCGACCGGGTGTCGGCCGCCATCGGCGATCGGGCAAACGATGTCATCACCATCGCCGACAAGAAGGCTCGCGGCGAGGCCCAGTCGGCCCTCGCCGAAGCCATCGAATCGGAGCTCATCACCGAAGAGACCGATCCGGACGAGGCCCGCATGATCAAGAAGGCCTTCGGCTCGGTCATGAAGCAACGGATGCGCCAGCGGGTGGTATCCGACGGTGTTCGCCTCGACGGGCGGGCCCCAACCGACCTCCGGGCGCTGGAAGCAGAAGTCGGCGTGCTGGACCGCACGCACGGGTCGGGTCTTTTCAAGCGGGGCGAGACCCAGGTTCTGAACGTGACGACCCTCGGCATGCTGCGGATGGAGCAGATGCTCGACACGATTGCGCTGGAAGAGTCCAAGCGCTACATGCACCACTACAACTTCCCGCCCTACAGCACCGGTGAGACCGGGTTCATGCGGGGTCCGAAGCGTCGCGAGATCGGCCACGGCGCCCTGGCTGAGAAGGCCTTGCTACCGGCAATTCCGAGCGCCGACGACTTCCCGTACGCCTTCCGGCTTGTGTCCGAGGTTCTCGCCTCGAACGGCTCGAGCTCGATGGCGTCGGTGTGTGGCTCCAGTCTGTCGTTGATGGATGCCGGCGTGCCGATTGCCGCACCCGTTGCGGGTATCGCCATGGGCCTCATCGCCCACGACGGTGGGTTCATCACCCTCACTGACATCCTCGGCGCCGAAGACGCGCTGGGCGATATGGACTTCAAGGTGGCCGGAACGGCTAACGTCATCACGGCGCTGCAGCTCGACACCAAGATCGAGGGCTTGCCTGCCGAGGTCCTTACGAATGCCCTCAACCAGGCCAAGGACGCCCGTCTGACAGTGCTCGACGCCATGGCCGAGGCCATCGATGCGCCCCGCAGCGAGCTGCGGCCGTACACGCCGCGTATCGAAGCCGTGCAGATCCCGCGCGACAAGATCGGCGAGGTCATCGGTCCGAAGGGCAAGATGATTCGCGAGATCGAGGAGGAGACCGGAGCGACGCTCGACATCGACGACGACGGGACGGTGCGCGTCGGCGCGGCCGACCAGGAGTCGATGGAGGCGGCCCGTGAGAAGGTCCTGATGATCGCCTTCCCGCCTGAGCCGGAGCTCGGCAAGGAGTATGAGGGCGAAGTCGTCAACATCACCAAGTTCGGCGCCTTCGTCAACATCCTGCCCGGCCGGGACGGCTTGCTGCACATCTCCAAGATCGGTGGCGACAAGCGCATCGACAACGTTGAGGATGTGCTCAGCCTGGGCGACAAGATCCAGGTGGTGGTCGGCGAGATCGACCGCAACGGCAAGGTGAGTCTCAATCCCGCCGGTATGCCGCCCAGCGGCGGCGACGGTGGTGGACGGGAGGCCCGTAGTGACCGTGATCGCGGGGATCGTGATCGCGGCGACCGCGACCGGGGTGACCGGGGACGGGGCGACCGGGATCGCAAGCCCCGTGAGCGCAGTGGCCGGGATCGGGATCGCGAAGGTAGCCGGGACCGCGACGGCAACCGGGATCGGGATCGCGATCGCGACGGCAATCGGGATCGGGATCGCAGCCGCGACCGCGACGGCAACCGAAACAGTGACAGCGACGGCGGGCGCCGCAAGCGTCGGCCCCGCCGGGACGACGGCGGCGATCAGGGGAGTGACTCCTCGGGACGCCGCCGGGCCGTGAGCTTCGAAGATGAGTTCGAACGGGGGCTTGACTAGCCCTCCAGAGCTCCCGCCAACCCGTCGGCCAGCAACTGGTTGATGATGGCGATCCCAGCCGAGTTGACGTGCAGGAAGTCGTAGAACTCGTTGGTGGTCCACGGGTAGGCGCTGAGGTCGATATAGGGGAGGTTCCGCTCGGCGGTGAACTCGGCGACCACCGCGCGGTACGCCTCATAGTCGGAAGCACCGTTCGGGTGTAGCTCCAGGTAGTCCTCGGCGACGTAGGGCATCTCCATGATGACCACCGTTATGCCCTGGGCCTCGAGTTCATCTACCAACCGGGTGAGGGACTCCAGCTCGATCCCGCCCAGGCTGTAGTCGTTGAGGGCGCGTTCCCGGGTACGGGTGATATCGAGTGGACGGGGGTTGTAGTCCTCGCCGGGAAGCACGAACTCCCCGGTGCCGGGCCCATCCGGGTTGTACTGGGTTATCAGTGATGCGGGGTCTCGCAGGAATGGGCTGATCCGCACCAGCGCAGAGACTTCCGACATGGCGCGTTGGATCCGCTGGCCGGCGGTCTCCTCCCCGAGAAAGCGTGCCCGGCCTCGCGAGTTGAGGTAATCCCGGAATACGTCGGCATTTGAGCTGCTGGCGTCGTTCAGGTCCCGGCTGGTCAGCCCGATGACCACCGTTTCGGGCGACAGCAGCGGTACCACCACGTTGAGCGCCCAGTCTTCGGTTTGGCGCATCGAGGAACCGTCGAGACCCGCGTTGAAGACACCATCGGCACCTGTGGCTGCGGCCACCCCATCGTTGGTAAAGGCCCCGTTTACGGAGGAATTCCCGAGCAGAACCAGGTCGACTTCCTGACCGGCATCGGCCAGCGCCTGCATCTCGGCGACCTTGCGATCGGTCTGGGCGAAGTTCCAATCGGGGTTGGGGAGGCCGCTCGCCAGAACCCGGGCGACGAGCTCGACGACCAGCAGCACGGCCAGCACGATCACCGCCGTCTTGATGCCCCGACGATTCAGTCCGGTGAACGACGCCATGCCGTTCTGTTCGGTGTCGATCACCGTCGGCGCAGGTGCATCGGTCTCGGGGAGGGTGCTGCTCATGCTCATTTCAGAACTGGAAGTAGATGAACGGGACCGAGCCTCCGCCGGTGAAGACGATGAGGCCGACGATCATGACGCCGTACGCTAGCCCCCGGCTCAGCACGGGCCACTGGAGGGGGGCGGTCTGGCTGCGGGCCTGGCGCTGCACGAAGTCGATGAAGAAGCTGAGCAGCCCAAGCGGAAGCAGCAGGGACAGCATTTCAGCGGCGCCGACCAGGTCGGGGACGGCTCCTCGCAGCGTGACGATGCCCGTCAGGTACTCCCAGGCCTGGCTGAACGAGTCCGCCCGGAAGAAGATCCAGCTCAGGGCGACCAGGTGGAACGTTACGAGCGCCGGCACCAGGTCGCTCATCGTGAAGGGATCGTCTGCGGCTTTCGGGCTCTTGTGGCGCAGGCTGCGGTGGGCGGCCAGGTACAGCCCGTGCAGGCCGCCCCAGACGACAAAGGTCCAGGCGGCGCCGTGCCACAGGCCCCCGAGCAGCATCGTCAGCATGAGGTTGCGGTAGGTCAGCAGCTGACCCCGCCGGTTGCCGCCCAGCGTGATGTAGAGATAGTCGCGAAGCCAGGTCGATAGAGAGATATGCCAGGTCCGCCAGAAATGGGTGATGTTGCGGGACAGGTACGGCTGGCGGAAATTCTCCATCAGCTCGATGCCGAGCAGGCGGCTGGCGCCACGGGCGATGGATGAGTATCCGGCGAAGTCGCCGTAGATCTGGAGGGAGAAGGCGTAGATCCCGAGCAGCAGCCTCAGCCAGTCGCCCGAGCCGGATCGGCCGAAGGCTTCGTCCACCATTGGGGCCAGACCGTCGGCGATCACCACCTTGCGGAACAGGCCGAGCAGGATCAGGTAGAGCCCGGACCGCAACTCGGGGGCGGTCAGGCGGGTTCGCAGCTTCTGGATCTGGGGGAGGAGGCGGCTGGCTCGTTCGATTGGTCCGGCGACCAGCTGAGGGAAGTAGGCGACGTACACGGCGAAGCTGAGCAGGTCCCGGGTGGGCTCCATCTTGCCCCGGTAAACGTCGATTGTGTACCCGAGTGTCTGGAAGGTGTAGAAGGAGATGCCGACGGGAAGCAGGATGGTGAGCGTCGGTGTCGTCGGCTCGAGGCCGATCGAGCCGAACACCTCGACGGCCGAATCGATGAAGAAGTTGAAGTACTTGAAGAATCCGAGAATGCCGAGATTGACCCCCACGCTGGTGAGCATGAGGAGCCGGCGCCGGCGCGGATCCTCCTGGCCGGGGATGGCCCGGGCCACGTAGAAGTCGGTGAACGTGGAGATGACGATGAGGCTGAGAAACCGCCAGTCCCACCATCCGTAGAAGAGGTAGGAGGCTGCCAGAAGCAGGACGTTCTGGCGCTTGCGCAGCACCGTCCAATAGAGAATGAATACGAGCGGCAGGAAGACTGCAAACTCGAACGAGTTGAAAACCATCTAGTTCCTGTTGTAACCCCTGCAGCCGTGGTCTTCCCCCAGCAAGCGATCAGTGTACTTGCATTGTCGGCGCCTACTTCCGCCCGGTTGAGCCACTCTCGGTGGGTTTTGTAATCGAACATATGTTCGATTACAGTGGTCGACCCATGACGTCCGCCCCCCAGCCCCACTACCCCCGACTCGAGCTGGAGGCCGGCAAGGTCGTCGGCCTGGTCGGATCTCCCGGATGTGGTCTCACCCGTCTCGGTCTCGGGTTGCTGCGGGATCGGCCCGGCTGGGTGGCATGCGTCGACGTGCGAGGCTGGCTGAGCCCGGCAGCTCTGTGGGAAGTGGGCGTCTCCCCGGATAGGGCCGTCATCGTGCGGTGTGACGACACCGGGCTGTGGCCCCAGGTCACCGCCGCCCTGATAGAAGGCATGCAGGCGGTATATGCCGAAGTGCCCGTCGGGATGGGAGCTCCCATGCTGCGCCGGCTGGGTGCCCTGGCCCGGGCCCGCACCACTCCCGTCGTCCTGCGGCCCCTGGGTGGTGACCTCCCTTCCGGAGTGCCGCACCTGCGCCTCGAAGCGCGCACGGTCGACTGGGAGGGGACGGCCCGGGGGAGGGGCCGGTTGCATGTGCGCCGGCTCACCCTGGCGGCCTCCGGCAAAGGGGTGGGAGGAAGAGAGCAGATCATCGAGGTGGAGGACGATGGGACGAACACTCTGCGTGTGGTTCCCCGACTGGCCGCTACGTTGCCTGAACGTGCCGTCGGATGAACCGGCCCAGGTAGTCGACGACTCGAACCAGGTCGTGGCTGCCAACAGCCCGGCGCGCTCTCACGGGATAGAGGCCGGTATGGCGCGGCGCCAGGCCGAGGCATTGTGCCCGGCCGTAGTCACCCACGCCCAAGATCAGGGCATCGAGGCCCGGGCGTTCGAGCCCGTCGTGGTGGCGATGGAGACGCTGGTTCCCCGGGTCGAGCTGGTCCATCCCGGCCTGACCTTCGTGCCCATCGCCGGGGCGGTCCGGTACTACGGGGGAGAGGAAACCCTGGTGGCCGAAATGGCCGCCAGTATCGAACGGGTGGCCGGTCCGGGAGCCGCCCTGGGGGTGGCACAAGGGCCGTTCGCCGCCCGTCACGCGGCGGCACGCGCTGTCGACGGTCCGCTCATCATCACCGATGAAGCCGCCTTCCTGGCTTCACTCGACGTGGGGGCGATCGGCAAAGACGACCTGGCATCCACCTTTCGCTGGCTGGGGATCACCACCCTCGGGGAGTTGGCGCGCCTGCCCCGGGCGGCGGTGGCCTCCCGGTTCGGCCAGATCGGCCTGGACGCGCATCGGTATGCCTCGGGCGAGGACCGGGAAACCCAGCCGCGGGTGATTCCGGACAGTCTGGCGGTGGAGGAATCCTACGAAGAGCCGTTGGTCAACCTCGAGCAAGCAGGGTTCGCGGCGCGGCGGGTCGCCCACGGTCTGCTCGATCGGTTGCGGGGCGAAGGCGTGGCCCCGCACCGCGTTGAGATCGAAGCAGAAGCGGTCGGTGGCAAGGTGCTGAGCCGGGTGTGGCGCAACGCCGACCCGTTCGATGAGGTGACGCTGGCCGAGCGGGTGCGCTGGCAGCTCCGGGCCTGGGTCGAGTCCGGGGGGATACCCGGCGGCCTGCGGCGTTTGCGGGTTATGCCGGCCGATGTCTCGGATGAAGGCCGCCAGCTCGGCCTGGCCGAGGATCCGGTGAGCGAAGCCGAGGCCACCCGGGCGCTCATCCGGGCTCAGTCGCTGGTCGGTCCCAATGCCGTGCTGCAAGCCCATCCCCAGGGGGGCCGGGATCCTGCCGACCGGGTGCGCTGGTTTAGATGGGGGGAGCCCGCTCCCGCCCCGACCCGCGACCCGGCGGCACCCTGGCCCGGCCGTCTCCCTGCTCCCTCACCGGCCCTCGTGCCGCCCGAACCCCGCCCCCTGACCGTTGAGTGGGAGCGCGGCCATCCCACCCGGGTGCGGCTGCGGAGCCGATGGGAGCCGGTCGTGTCCTGGGCGGGGCCGTGGCGTCGCATGGGCCGATGGTGGGAAGGGGAAGAAGCCGTCGACCGCTACCAGCTGGTCACCTCTGCCGGTGCCTTCCTCTGCGAAGTCCACGACGGCAAAACGTTTCTGGTCGGGGTGTATGACTGAGGCGGCGGCTGTGCCGCCGCCGGTCGACGGTAGACTGTCAACCGTCGACGGCCCAGACAGTCGCCGGTCGCCCGTCGCCGGCCAGAGAATCCCGACCGCGGAAGCGTTGCATAGAGTCGGTCCTACGAGGAGCAGCACGGTTAGCCGAACCTGTCCTGGCTCTCATGCGCGGGAACGTGGTTTCTCTGGGCCCGGCGCCGGCGGCGCCGGCCGTTCGAGAGGGTGGTAGTCGGCGGCAGCAGTCGATTTCTCGGCCGGTGTGACCACAGTGGTCAGACGCGGCCGAGAAATGACAGAAGGTATGGCTCAATCCAACCCCGCATCCGTTCCCGCGAACCGGTCGACGTCGATGACGCCCCAGGTGGCAGGCATCACGGTGTGATATCCGGCGCCGAGGACGACGTCGCGGTCCAGGTTGGCGTCGAGTCCCGCGAACCGGTCGACGTCGGGGAGCACGCTCCAGCCCGGTGCCATCAGCGTAAAGGCACCATGCTCGGGGACCGGGTTGGGGTCGAAGATCGGGTCGAGCCCGGCGAACCGGGCCTCGAGGTCGACTCCGCTCAGGTCCCGCACGGCCAGAACCGTGAACTCCCCGTGCTCGGACTCGTAAGCGATGGTCTCATCCCCGTCACCAATGACGAGGGCGGCGACGATCGCACCGACCGCCACCATGGCGAGGAGTGCCATCCACTGAATCCATCGGTAGATCCGCGGGGCCGGGGGGCGCTTCAGATCTGGCCGGTCCGGGTTGAGGTCCCTGTCCCGTGGGGGTTTGGTCCGGCGATCCCTGCGATCGAGGAGATCTGTCATGTCGGCTCCTTTCTCTCCCAACTATGCGCCGACGACCATGCAGATCACATGCGCCCAAATTGCAGTGGGGCGGCGGGGTACTGACACAAGCCTCTATCCACCGTCCGGCAATCGAGGTTGGATAGGGATGAGCTAGAGGGATCCGCCATGCAGATCCTGGTTCTCGGGCCACTAGAGGTGCGACGGGCTGGTGCCGCCGTTCATGTCGGAGGCCCCCATCTGCGTGCAGTCCTGGCCGCGCTCGTTCTCAGCGCCAACCACGCCGTGCCCCTCGATCGGCTGGTATGGGTGGTGTGGGGCGATACGCCGCCGCCCGGCGCCGATGCCACGGTGCAGTCCTACATCTCACGCCTGCGCCATGCGCTCGGGGCCGAGTCGATCCACACCGTCGACCACTGCTACCTGCTGGTGGCGGGGTGCGAGCAAATCGATGCCTGCCGGTTCGAACGGCTCGTGCACCAGGCATGCGATCACCTCGAGTCCGAGCCCGAGCGCGCAGTGGACGAGTCCCGGAAGGCGATCGCCCTGTGGCGGGGGCCGGTCCTGGGTGAACTGGGCGACGAAGAGTTCGCCCACCTGGAGGCGATCCGGCTCGAGGAGCTGCGCTTGCTGGCGGTCGAGATCGAGACCGAAAGCGAGTTGCTCCTCGGCCGTTTCGGCGAGAGCGCGTCGCGTCTCCGTGCCCTGGTGGTCGAATACCCGCACCGCGAGCGGTTCTGGCGCCTCCTCATCCGCGCCCTCTCAGCGGATAACCGGCGTTTCGAAGCCCGCGACGCCTTCCGGGAGTACCAAGCGTGGCTCGCGGACTCTGGTCTCGAGCCCGATATCTCGTTCGAAGAGTTGACAGGGGGTCAACGGTCACCTGTCGACTGTCAACCGCCAGAGACGCACGAGTAGGAGGATTCCTGCAGCGGTCGTCCGTGGGGCCTGACGGCCTTCTGCGGAACTCGGAACCGGCCAGGTAGGAACTCCAATCCAGAGCACAGGAACGCGCCAAGCAACCCGCAGGGTTGCCCACCCCCCTCCTTGCCTCCTCCACTCGCTGCGCTCGCGGGGGAGGGAACCACAACCAGCGACTATCCGGGGGTCGGGCGACGGGGGACTGGCGACGCCTACCGACCAACGACTAACGACAAGCGACTATTCGGGGGTCGGGGGTCGGGGGTCGGGTTCTACTCAGCCCTCTCCTCATACGTGGTCCGGATGGTCGACTCGACCCGGGCGCGCATGTCGGCGAGTGAGCCTTCCTGCTCGACCATGGGGTGGATGATGACGGTGGCCCGGCCGCCGTACATCCGCCAGTCACCGGGTGGCCACGCCAGTTCGGTGCCGACGATGGTCACCGGCAGGATGGGGGCGCCGAGGGCCTTGGCGATGATGAAGGGCCCCTTCTTGAACTCCCGCACGTCGTGGGTGCGAGAGCGGGTTCCTTCCCCGTAGATCAGCAGCGACAGACCGAGGTCAAAAACATCCCGCACCTGCCGATTGATGTCTTCGAATCCGACCCGTCCCGCCTGCCGGTCCACCTTCACCATGTGCATCGACTTCACGACCGTCCCGAAGAAGGGGATCCGGTAGACCTCCTTCTTGGCGAGGAATCGGTAATGCAACGGTTGGAGGGCCAGCCAGTGAATCATCGGGTCCAGGTTGGAGAGGTGGTTGGAAACGACCACCTGCGGGACCTCCGGACGCAGATGCTGTCGCCCTTCGACCTCGAATCGGACGCCGGCTACTGCCAGCAGGACCCGGCACCACAGTGCGGCGGCCTTGTCGGATACGTGCCAGCGGAGCGGCATCCAGCTTCCGATGACGGCAACTCCACCCAGAACGAGCGTGGCGAGCGCGATGGTGGGGTACGCCACCGCCGCCCGGAGCATCGGAACCATCAGGTGCCGTCGAACGTGGGAGGGCGCTTTTCCAGAAATGCCATGACCGCCTCCTGCAGATCATTCGAGTGGAGGAATGCTGCGCTCCACAGGGCGGCGTAGTCGAGCGCTGCTTGCGTCGTCATCCCGTCCGTGGCGGCCAGCACCGCTTTGGAGCCCTGCACCGCCAGGGGCGAGTTGGCGGCGATCTGATCGGCCAGTTCCCGGGCGGCCTTTACGAGATCGGCCTGGTCGGCGTATACGGCACTCACGAGGCCAATCCGGTGCGCTTCGGCGGCATCGAAATCCCGGCCCGTGAACACGAGGTCGGCCACCTGGCCGGGGTTGAGGATGCGGGGCAGGCGTTGCAGCGTGCCGACGTCGGCCACCATCGCCATCCGGGTCTCCCGTACCGAGAACACGGCGTCTTCGGATGCAAGCCGGATGTCGCACGCCGTGATGAGGTCGACACCGGCTCCCAGGCAGTACCCCTGCACGGCGGCGATAACCGGCTTTCGACAGTCCGCCAGTGAGCTCATGGTGCGCTGCATGTCTGTGACCTGCGCTTGCAGCGCTCGCCGGCCCGCCACGCCATCGTCGCTGCCGGCCCCGGCCATGAAGCCGCCGAAGGCCTTCAGGTCGATGCCGACGCTGAACGCCGGTCCCCGGGCTGCCACCACTACGACCCGGACCTCGGGGTCTTCGTCGAGGCGCCCCATCGCGAGCGGCAAGTCCCGCCACAAATCGGGCCCCATGGCGTTGCGGGCATCGGGGCGGTCGAGCCACACCGTGGCGACGTGATCCTCGATTTCGACAGTCAGAACGTCGGTCATGGCGCCCAGGCTAGGGGCGGTACAGTTGCCATGAGACCTCAAGGAGATGCGAATGGTTGATTTCACAGATCGGGTAGCGGTGGTCACGGGAGCCGGTGGGGGCCTCGGCCGCCAGCATGCCCTGTTGCTGGCCGAGCGGGGCGCCACCGTGGTGGTGAACGATCTCGGGGGAAGCGTTGACGGGACCGGGCAGGCCTCGGAAGCGGCCGATGGCGTCGTCGGGGA
This sequence comes from Acidimicrobiia bacterium, assembly GCA_013002865.1. GTDB lineage: Bacteria > Actinomycetota > Acidimicrobiia > Spongiisociales > SHLN01 > SHLN01. Next base: position 19,833 of record JABDLU010000053.1, on the reverse strand, counting down.
GATCCTGGCCAAAGGCGGTGTCGCCGTCGCCGAGTACTCGTCGGTCGCAACGCCGGAGGGGGGAGCCGCCGTCGTGCAGAAGGCGCTCGATGAGTTCGGCCGCATCGACGTAGTCATAAACAATGCCGGCATCCTGCGTGACAAGGCCTTTCACAACATGACGACCGACCAGGTCAACGCGGTGCTCGATGTCCACCTGCGGGGCGCGTTCCATGTGACCGGTGCGGCCTGGCCCCATCTGCGTGAGCAGGGGTACGGCCGGGTCGTCATGACCTCTTCCGCTTCTGGTGTGATCGGCAACTTCGGCCAGACCAACTATGGAGCCGCCAAGATGGGCATCGTTGGGCTCGTCAACGTGCTGGAGCTGGAGGGGGCCAAGTACAACATCAAAGTCAACGCGATCGCGCCTATTGCCGTTACCCGCATGACCGAAGAGCTCCTCGGAGCGTTCGGGATAACGGCCGATCAGTTCGGCCCCGAGCTGGTCAGCCCGGCGGTGGCATATCTGGCTTCGGAGGACTGCGAGGTCTCCGGCGAGGTGTGGTCGGTGGGCGGTGGGTCGGTGAGCCGGTTCTTCATCGGCCTCACCGATGGGCTGTTCAAGCACCCGTTGAAGGACGGCGAGCTGACCATCGAGGACGTGGCGGCAGGGGTGGAGACGATTCGCTCAGAAGCGGGCTACCTGGTCCCCGAGTCCAATCAGGACGAGTTCAAAAAGCTCGGCGCCAAGTTCCACGGGTGACGCTCAGCCCATCGGCCGACAAGCGCCACTGGCGGGCGTGGGCACGGGAGCAGTGGCGCCGGGTTGACCCGGCCGCTCTGTCCCCGCTGGTCGTCGGGCACCTGCGCAACTGGGATGAGCTGCAGGCCGCCCGATGCGTGCTGCTCTATCTGCCGATGGGCACAGAGATCGATCTCACGGCGCTGGTCGACGACCTCGCCGGGCGGACGGCCACCACCCGGACGCCGGAGGAAGGCCCGCTAACGGCCCATCGGTTGGAGGGTCCGCTGGAGACGCACCGACTTGGCTTCCGACAGCCGGTTGGAGATGCCCCTGCGGTGCCACCGGACAGCATCGACGTCGCCCTGGTGCCGGGGCTGGCGTTTGACCGGCGGGGCGGCCGCCTCGGGCATGGCGCCGGGTACTACGACGAGTTCCTCAGCCGGCTCGCCCCGAGCGCCTATCGGGTGGGGGTGGCTCCCGCCGCCCTGGTCGTTGATCGGCTCCCGCAGGCGCCCCACGACGTCGTGATGACCCATCTGGTCACCGAGCTCGGCCTGTCCGGGGTTCCTAGCCGGTGAAGTCGAATTCGCCTTCTTCGGCCGCCTGCTTGAGGATCGAGACGAGGAACTGACCGGCCGGGTTGTTCTCGCCGGCTTCCAGCTCGCCGATGCGGTCGACGAATAGCTCTGACATTTCCTCGTTGGTGCAGCCTTCCGTTGTGGTGCGCTGTTCCAGGTCTCGGGAACGGTCTTCGAAATCCTGGCTGGAGAACGGATCTGATCCGTCGCTCAGATCGGTGAGGGAGAGCCCGTCGAGCTCGTCGATGGCGTCCTGGAACAGCTCGAGGCCGTCGTCCATGATCGCATTACAGCCACCGGCGTCGCTGCCACCACAGGCACCGGCGACGAGGGCAAAGGCTGCAATCAGCAGCGCAACTTTCTTCACAGGGCTCCCCTCAACGATTGCGTGCCATGCTATTGCGGCCCGCCCCCGGCCCAGCGCCTTTGCGAATATGATCGGTTCAATGATGCTGCCAGACGCCACCGTCCGATTTCTCGAAGCGGCTGCCCGGCTCGGCCTCGACCCGGCGATCCATCACTTCCCGGACGGTACCAAGACGTCGGCCGATGCCGCTGCGGCTGTCGGCTGTGAGCTGTCGGCGATAGCCAAATCCCTCGTGTTCATGGCCGACGATCAGCCGGTTGTTGCCATCTTGTCGGGCGATCGGCGGGTCGATCCCGCCAAGCTGGCTGCGGTCGTCGGCGCGGAATCGGCTCGTCGGGCCACCCTCGACGAGGCCCGCCATGCCACCGGCTACGCGGCTGGAGGCACGCCGGCATTCGGGTATCCGGCGCCGGTTCCGGTGGTGATTGACCGGGCCCTGTTTCGCCATGACGAGGTGTGGTCGGCCGCCGGGACCCCAACGACGGTGTATCCGATCGAGTTGGCGGCTCTGGTGGCGGCCTCCGCTGCCCAAGTCGTCGACGTTGCGCTCGAGGAATCGACCTAGTCGCCCAGCACGTGGATGGCGAGCAGGATCCCGGTCCTGACGCGAACTCGGGCCGCGGTGCCGGTGAACGTGTTGCTCACGCCGCGGGTGGAACTGGCCAGCAGCACCTCGTCGGTCAGCTCATAGGCCAGTCCCTCGGTGGTCACACCATCGGCGGGCTCTCCGATGGCCAGGAGGGTGAGGAGGTCCCCGGCACGACCGGTGAGGGTGGCCTCCGAGCGGATGGCCAGGATATGCGCCGAGTCGACATGCCACTCGACATCGATCTCCGACCACGCCGGTGAAGCCAGCAGCATGGCGTTGGCGAGCAGATGATCGATCCGGCCGCCGCCGCCTCCCAGCACCACGATGTGGGCGGCGCCGTGGCGCACCGCCGCGGCCAGAGCCAGTTCCAGGTCGGTGGCATCCTTGTCCGGCGGGTGTTCTTCGATGCCGACGCCGGCTTCCCGGGCCGCCGTGAGAGCATCGTCCGACACCGAATCGAGGTCGCCGACCAGCAGATCGACCGCGACGCCGGCGGCGGTGGCATGGTCGAGGCCGGAGTCGGCGGCGATGACCAGGTCGAATTCAGGCAGGGGCCGCTTCAACGGGGCCATCTCGCCACCGGCAAAGACGATCACGGTTTTGTCGTGCACGAAAACCAGCATACGGGCTCGTACGAGGCTCAACCGGACCGCCCGCCCGGCGGGTCTACTAGCTTCCAGCCCATGAAAGCCGACATCGCCGTCATCGGGCTGGCCGTCATGGGCCGCAACCTGGCCCTCAACATGGCCGATCACGGGCACACCGTCGCGGTCTACAACCGGACTACCTCGAAGACCGACGCCTTCATGGCCGAGGAGGGCGAGGCCGCCGGGATCACGGCCGCCGCCACCCTCGAGGAGCTGGTCGAGGGGTTGGCCACGCCGCGCCGGATCATGCTGATGGTTCAGGCTGGGGGCGGCACTGATGCGGTCATCGAGCAGCTCGTTCCCCTGCTCGACGACGGCGACATCATCATCGACGGCGGCAATGCCCACTTCGAGGACACCATTCGACGCACCGCCGAGCTGGAAGACAAGGGCCTGCTGTTCATCGGCACCGGGGTGTCGGGCGGGGAGGAGGGAGCCCGCTACGGCCCCTCCATCATGCCCGGCGGCTCACCCGCAGCCTGGCCGGCCGTCAAGGACATCTTGCAGTCGATTGCGGCGAAAGTCGCCGACGGGACCCCGTGTTGTGACTGGGTGGGGTCGGACGGCGCCGGTCACTACGTCAAGATGGTGCACAACGGCATCGAGTACGGCGACATGCAGGTGCTTGCCGAGGCCTATTCCCTCATGCACGACGGGCTCGGCATGACCCACGACGAGATGGCCGCCACGTTCCGGAGCTGGCGTGACGGGCCGCTCGATTCCTACCTGACCGACATCACGGCCGACATCATGGCCGCCCGGGATGAGGACGGCGAACCGCTGCTCGAGAAGATACTCGACGCCGCCGGGCAGAAGGGAACCGGCAAATGGACCGGCATCTCATCGCTTACGCTGGGCGTCCCGGTGACGCTGGTTGCCGAAGCGGTATATGCCCGGGTGGTTTCGGCGCTCAAGGAGCAGCGGGTGGCGGCCTCGGCAGTCCTCACCGGACCGGCCCCGACCATCGGCGGCGACCGGGAAGCCATCGTCGCCGATATCCACGATGCGCTGTACGCCTCCAAGATCGTCAGCTATGCACAGGGTTTCATGCTGCTGCGAGAAGCTGCCGCCGAGTACGACTGGGATCTCGACTACGGGGCAATCGCCTACCTGTGGCGCGAGGGATGCATCATCCGGTCCGCGCTGCTCGAGCACATCAAGGCCGGCTTCGGGCGGGACCCCGACGTGGCTTCACTCGTTACCGACGACTACTTTCGCGCCGAGATCGAGGCCGCCCAGGACGGCTGGCGGCGTACGGTGGTCCGGGCAGTCGAGGCCGGCATACCGGTCCCCGCCTATTCCAGCGCACTGGCCTTCTACGACGGGTATCGCACCGCCCGGCTGCCCGCCAATCTGATTCAGGCCCAACGCGACTACTTCGGGGCCCACACCTATGAGCGGGTCGACCGGGAGCGCGGTGAGGCGTTCCACACCGAATGGGCCGACCTGCGGGACTGAAAACCGCCCCTCGCTAGCATCCGACCCCATGAGCGAAGAGCCTGAAGTACTGCCGACACCGGTTCCGGAGGATGACTCCGGTGACGAGCCGATGGTTTCGGAGCCGCTCAAGCTGGTTCGGATTGCTTCCATGACCCAGGCCATGCTCATCGAGGTGCGGGGCATTGAACTCGATGATGACGCCGTTGCCCGTCTGCAGAGCGTCCACGCCCGCACCGTCGACTCTCTACGCGAGATCATGTCCGATGATCTGCGAGAGGAGCTCGACAGCGTCGTGCTGCCCCTCCAGGAGGGAGCCACCGAGGCAGAAGTGCGGGTGGCCCAAGCTCAGCTGGCCGGCTGGCTGGAGGGCTTGTTTCACGGCATTCGCGCCAGTCTGTGGGGCCAACAGGTTGCCGTGCAGCGGGCGGCGATGCAAAACATGGAGGCACTCCACGCCCTCGATGTCAAAGAGGGAACGCCCGCAACCGAGAAGTCGTCCGGCCTCTACCTCTAGGTTCGCCCGTAGGTCTCGTTCAGGGAACGGATCGAACCGGCCAGATGGTCGGGTACCGAGTCGGCGGTGAAACGCCACTGCCAGTTGCCCCCCAGGACACTCGGCCGATTCATGCGTCCCTCTGCACCAAGGCCGAGGAAATCCTGCAGCGGGGCGATGGCCCAGCGGGCGATCGACGCCCACGTCAGCCGCAGCAGCGCCCAATGGATGTCCTCGGACGATGACGCGGTGTAGCGGAGGGCGTATTCCCGTTCGTGCTCGGCAGCCCCGCTGAACCACGCCTGGACCGTTTCGTTGTCGTGGGTGCCGGTGTAGGCGACCCAGTTCGAACCCTCGTAGTTGTGGGGTAAGAACTCGTGGCCCGGTCCAGCCCCGAAGGCGAATTGGGTCACTTTCATGCCGGGGAGGCCGAACCGCTCACGCAGCCGGGCGACCCCCGGTCCCATGTCGCCTCCGAGGTCCTCTGCGATCAGCGGTAGGTCTCCGAGCTCCCGACGGAGCGTTCCCAGCAGGCCGCCACCCGGGCCCTTGCGCCAGCGCCCGTCGATGGCGGTGTCGGATCCGGCAGGGATCTCCCAGTAGTCGTAGAACCCCCGGAAATGATCGAGCCGAATGAGGTCGACGGCGGTCAGCATCGCTCGCACCCGGTCGACCCACCACGCGTACCCGGTGGCGCGGTGCGCCGACCACCGATACAGCGGATTGCCCCAGAGCTGGCCGGTCTCGGAGAAATAGTCGGGCGGGACTCCCGCCACAACGGTGGGATTGCCGTCGGCGCCGATGTAGAACAGCTCCCGATTGGTCCACACGTCGGCCGAATCGTGTGCCACGAAGATGGGGATGTCCCCGACGATGGCAATGCCGGCGCTGTGGGCCGCCTGGCGGAGCCGCTCCCACTGGCGAAAGAACAAGAACTGCTCGAAGGCGATGCGGTCGCGGGCGTCGCGCAAGTCTTCCCGGGCTTCGGCGAGCGCTTCCGGGTGCCGATCACGGTACTCGACCGGCCACTCGACCCAGGACACCAGCCCGTGGGCCTGCTTGAGCGCCAGGAAGGTGGCGTACTCGTCCAGCCACCCGGCGTTGTGGTGTTTGAAGGCGTCGAACTCGGACCGAAGCGGATGGTCGTGGCTGATGAATCGTTCGTAGGCTGACGCCAGCAGCTCCTGCTTCCACGGGATGACCTGCCCGTAGTCGACCCGGTCCGCCGGGAACCCCGGGTCGGCGGGTTGGTCGATCAGGCCGTCCTCGGCGAGGAAGTCCGGGCTGATCAGGTAGGGATTGCCGGCGGCGGCCGAGAAGGTCTGATAGGGGCTGTCGCCGTATCCCGTCGGGCCGAGCGGGAGGATCTGCCACAGCGTGGAACCGGTGGCCGCCAGGAAGTCGATCCACGCATGGGCATCCGGCCCCAGGTCCCCGATCCCGAAGCGTCCCGGGAGGCTGGTGGGATGAAGCAGTATGCCGCCGCGTCTGTCCATGAGCGGGAGAGGCTACTGCCCCGTCAGGCGGCTGCCGCGACCTTGCGGTAGGCCTGCAGCGTCTGGGCGGCGACGGCGTCCCAGTTGTACCGGTCGAGCACCGCCGCTCGCAGCGACAGCAGATCGTCGCTGGTCAGTGCCAGCACTGCATCCATCGCCGCCGCAAACGACTCGTAGTCTCCCTGGACGTACCCGCCCGGACTGGACCCGAGCACCTCCTCCATCACGTCGGTGCGGGCAAACACTGCCGGCGTGCCGAGGGCAAACGACTCGACGGGGGGCAGACCAAAGCCCTCCCGCTCGGAGTTGAACACCAGGGCACGCGAGCTGCGCATGAGTCTGGCCAGCTCGGGGATGGACATCGTGCGCTTGATCCGGTTCACCGGGTGGCTCTGCAACAACAGCTCGGTGCGGCGATTGAGCGGGCCCAGGATTGTGGGCCGCAGAGGGCTGTCGGACTGGGCGGCGTAGGCGATCATGAACTCAACGGCTTCGTGCGACCGCTTGTGAGGCTTAGTGGATCCGATATGGAGGACCAGAGGCAGCTTGTCTTCGACCGGCACCGGCTCGCCGGCCGGCAGCGTGATCCCCTGATGGGAGACGAAGATGGGCGGCATGGCGATGGAGGCCTCACGGGCCAGGTCTTCGAAGCGGTCCAGTGACGTGTTTGACACGGTCAGCAGCCCATGCGCCCGGCGCAGTGTGTGCCGCAGCGACGCGGTGAAGTAGCGAGATTTGGTCGTGACGTGCTCTTTCCCGAAGTCGCCCCGGGCATACAGGAGCGGGATGTCGTCGTGCAGGGTGGCGACGATCCGGGGCGAGTCCGGCGGATTGGCCGGGACGAAGCCCTTGGGGAAGTGGAGCAAACAGACCCCGTCGCGGTCGGCCCGGCGCACACCGAGAACGTGATCGGACATGATGCGGCGCAGCGGGGTAGGGGCAGGGGTGATGCGGACCGTCACCGCATCCGAGGGGGCGATAACCAGCTCGCGAGCGATCGCCGGGTTGGCGTAAATGACGAGGTGCTCACCCGGCTGCAAGGCCCCGGGGAGTGCGTTCGCCAAGCCGACGGCATAGTTGATGATGCCGTGGCTGTCGTTGCGATCTCGATTCAGGTCGGACAGATACAGCCCGAATCGGTTGGTGTTTGGTGCCACGGCCTCGTATTTCCGGGTGGGCGACGTGCCCATCGTATCCTTTCCCACGGTCTCCGTCATTGCCGTTGTCCTACTCGTGCCGGTGCGTTCTCGACTTGGACACCCACGGTGGCGGGGGAGTTCCCACCGCGTGTTTGCCGGTCCTGGACTCATTTGCGCCGCTGCCGGTCCGTGCTCTAGTTTGGCAAGTCGCGATAAGTTTTCGCGACATTGTGCCGATGAGGGGACTATGAAACCGACCTGCATTTGCCTGGCGGCCGGCTGCTGCCTGGTTCGCCAGAGTGGCAAGGGCTACTGCGCCGACCACCTGGAACTCGACCAGGCTGCCTAGCTGAGCGGTGCCGACGCCGGCACCTGACGCCGCAACGCCTCCTCGACCGCCATACCAACGTGGTGGGCGAAATGCTCATGTCCGTAGCTGGAGGCGTGGAAACGATCTCCGGCGAACATGCTGTGGTCGTTCCAGAACGCCGCCGACAGGTCGCCGCGCACCTCGGCTTTGACGGCGCCGGGATACCGCTCAGCCACCCGGCCGGACAGCCGATCAAACGTCGCCGACCGCCTCGTCAGGTACCAGCGCAGGAAGCGCGGCAGGCGGGGTATGGAGCCGATGTCTCCCACACCGACCACCACCACCCGCGCTCCGGCGGCGGTGAGGTGACGGACAATCTCATCGACCTCGCGCTCGAAGCGGGCAGGGGGAACGGCCCGGATGGCGTCGTTGGCCGCGACCGAGACGATCGCTAGATCCGGTTCGGCGGCCAGCGCGTCGGCCAGCTGATCCCGGATGACGTCGGAGGCTTTTGAGCCACCGACCGCATAGGCCCGCAGGTGAACGAAATAGCGATCCGTGAGGGCATGCGCGACTCGCCGGATCCACGCGTCGTCGACGTTGTGCACCCCGGGAGCGGTGATGGAGCTGTCTCCGATCGCCACCATTGTCAGGCCCGGCCGGCCGGGGTCGCCGAATGCGCCCGACGTCTCGTAGTTGTCGAACGATGGCAGGTCGGGCCGGTGGGCGGCATACAGGATTTGCCCGAGCACGGCGGCCGACATCGCTGCCGGAACCATCGGCCAGGCTTTCACTCGCATTCATGCACCTCCGGGCGAGAGATTCTAGAGTCGGCCCGGTGTCCGTGATCAAGCCCCGGTTCGGGCCGGGGTTTCCTGTTGCCGCCCACAACCTGTGGCGCGGAGCCGACAAGCTGGTCGGTCGCGTGCTGCCCAGGGTGTGGGATTTCGAGGTGATCGGTCGCAATGCGGTGCCGCAAGGCCCGCTGGTGATTGCCGCCAATCATTTCAGTCATCTCGATCCCTTTGTGGCTGCGGTAGCGGCGGGCCGGCCAACCCGCTTCCTGGGGGTGGACGAGCTGTTCGGCCGGTCCCGCTTCTTCGACGGTCTCACGTACTACCTGGGCGTGATCCCCATGCCGCGCGGCACCGTCCCGCTCGGGGCGATGCGCACCGCACTCCATCACCTCTCCGCCGGCGGAGCGGTCGCATTGTTTCCGGAAGGGCGGCGGGTGGCGGAGTGGGGCGAGACGCCTCCCAAGCAGGGGGCCGCCTGGCTGGCATTTCGCATGCGGTGCCCGCTCGTGCCGATGGCAATCTGGGGGACCGGCCACGCCATGGGCCTGGAAGATCTCAAGGTGACTCGCCACCCCGTTCGCATCGCCGTCGGCCCGCCCCTGTACCCGTCTCAGTTCCCCGACCGCGGCGCCATGACCGACGCCTGGTTCGCGTGGATGGACCAGGCGCTGGCCATCCTGCCCGAACAGAGCCAGTCCCGGTCCCGCTGAGCGCCGGACCCTCGGTACGATCAACCCATGACCGCGCCGAGCCGCAGTGGGGAGATTCCGCCCTATCGAGAGCATCTGGGTCCTCGCTCTCAGTACCTGCGCGACATCATCCTGGGGGTCAACGATGGCCTTGTCTCCATGTTCCTGCTGGTCGTCGGGGTGGTCGGCGGTGGGGTGGATTCCAACGTCGTGCTCCTCGCCGGCCTATCCGGTGCGTTTGCCGGGGCGGTCTCGATGGCGGCCGGCGAATACATGGCGACCAAATCCCAAGAAGAGGCCATCGACGGTGAGCTCGCCCTCGAGCGGGAGCACTTCAAGTTCTACAAAGACCGGGAGCTGGACGAGGTGCGCGACTACCTCGGCGACATCGGACTGGATTCGGCGGCCATCGAGGCCGTCGTCGAGTCGGCGGCTGAGGACGACGACGTGCTCATGGAGCTGATGAAGGCCTTCGAGTTCGGCGTGGTCGACGACGGTCGCCGCAACCCGCTGGTCGCCATGGTGATGTCGGGCCTGCTCTTCCTGACGGGCTCGCTGCCGAGCGTGCTCCCGTTCGCATTCATCGACGATCCCGATTTCGCTCTCGTGATCGCCGCGGTGGGCGCCGCCATCGGCCTGTTCATCGTCGGGATCGTCAAGACTCAGATGACCAGAACCAACCCCATCAAGAGCGGCCTCGAAAACGTCGCCGTCGCCGGCGTCGGCGCCATCGTCAGCTACTTCATCGGCCGCGGCTACGACACTTTTGTCGGCTGAGAGCCGGTCGATAGTCAGTGGTCAATGGTCAGTGGCAAGAACCCAGCAGCAGGCATGGTCCATCGTCGGATGAGAAGCAGCGGGCTGCTACCACGGCGACCGTGTCGGTTTGTCTTGGCCACTGACTACCGACCACCGACCACTGACCCGGTGGTCAGCGGAGCTGACTAGCGATATATCTCCTCAACCATGCCGGCGTACTTCTTCATCACGATGGCACGGCGCAGTTTGAGGGTCGGGGTGATCTCGCCGCCGTCGATCGTGAAGTCGTCGGGGAGGATGCGGAACTCGCGAACGGCCTCGGCTCGCGATACCGCTTTGTTCCCATCGTCTATTGCTGCCTGGATGGCGGCTTTGAGGTCGGAATCGCCGACGAGCTCGGCGACGGTGCCTGATTTCCCGTTCTCCTCACACCAGGGACCGAACGCGTCGGGGTCGATAGTCACGAGGCATGCGATGAACTTCTCTCCATCTCCGATGACCATGGCCTGGCTGATGAGGGCGTGCGCCCGGATGCGGTCCTCGATGACGGCCGGGGCGACATTCTTGCCGGCAGCGGTGACGAGGATCTCCTTCTTGCGTCCCGTGATGCGGAGGAAACCGGCGGCGTCGAGCTCGCCGATATCGCCGGTGTGGAACCACCCGTCCGGATTGATCGACTCGGCGGTGGCCGCGTCGTTCTTGTAGTACCCCATCATCACGTGCGGGCCCTTGATGAGGACCTCACCGTCGTCGGCAATCCCGATCGTGACGCCGGGAATCGGGGGACCGACGCTGCCGATTTCGGTTGCATCGGGTCGGTTGAGGGTCGATCCGGCAGTGGTCTCGGTGAGGCCATAGCCCTCCAGGATGTGGACGCCGATGCCGGTGAAGAAATGCCCGAGCCGTTCCCCAAGGGCGGCGCCGCCCGAGATGGCATAGGTGACCTGGCCGCCGAAGGCGTCCCGCAGCTTGGAATACACCAGTTTGTCGAAGATGGTGTGCTGCAGGTTGGTGAGCAGCTTGACCCGGCCGGCCTGCTTCTGCCGGGAGTACTCCTCGGCGACCTTCGCCGCGTGGTCGAAGATCTTGCCCTTGCCTTCGGAGTGCGCCTTGTGCTGGGCGCCGTTGAATACCTTCTCGAATACGCGAGGCACGCTAAACAGCCAGGTCGGTCGGAACATCGCCAGCTCCTCGAGCAACTGGGGCACGCCGGTGGAGTAGCCGAGCTTCACCCCGGCCGTGAGGCAGCTCACCTGGGCGACCCGGGCGAAGATGTGCGCCAGGGGGAGAAAGAACAGCGTCGAGCTGCCGGGATGGAAGGCCGGGGGGATGGCAGCGACCAGCTGCCGGACCAGGAAGATGAAGTTGTGATGGCTCAGCATGCAGCCCTTGGGCCGGCCCGTCGTGCCCGAGGTGTAGACGAGCGTGGCGAGGTCTTCCTGCTTGATCGACTGCCAGCGCCGGTCCACTTCCGCCTGGTCGACACTGGCCCCGGCCTCGAGCAGGTGGTCGAATCCACCGTGCTCGATCACGATCGAATGCTCGCAGGTGGGAATGCTGTCGGAGACGGTGTCGAACTTGTCCTTCATCTCCTGGGTCTCGGAGATGACGGCGACGGCCTCGCTGTTACCAATGATCCACTCGACCTGTTCTTCGGAGGAGGTCTCATAGATGGGGACGGTGACGCATCCGGCGGCCCAGATGGCGTAGTCGAAATAGGTGAACTCGGGCCGGGTGCCGCTATGGAGCGCGATCTTCGATCCCGGCTCGATCCCCAGTGAAATCAGGCCGGCGGCGAGCTTTCGTACGTTTCCGGCGAACTCGGCCAGGGTGACATCCACAAACGTGTCGCCGTCCCGGTATGAGATGGCGGGCCGGTCGGGATGCTGTTCGGCCTCGGCAAATAGGGCGGCGATGGCGGTGTCGTCGGGTGCGACCTCCACCATCTGGGGCGTGTGAAATTCTTTCATGTAAATGAGCCTCCTCGCGCCTCAGCATAGGGGGTTTTCGCGCGCCGATTTCTAGGGGTGATCGGGTTTGTGGCGGGTCAGGTGCAGCGCCTGTTGGATTTCGGATGCCGAGGCATGTTCGGCGCGAGCGGGGTCCTCTTCCCGCTGGTGTACCGCCAGTGAGATGGCGACCATGTCCGCATACATGCGGCTCGAATAATGAGCGGCCATTCGCTGGTGGGCTCGCATCACGGCGCCCCGGCCTTCCGGGGTGACGGCCTCAGCATCGATGCCGGCGAGTGCAGCGGCTAGTGCCGGTCCGGGGGCTACCTGGTCGAGGATGCGGAGGTCGGGGTACGGCGAGGCATCGAACATGTGTTCGCACTATACCGTGGTCGGGCGACGCGGCTCACTCACCCAGTGCCAGCCGGGCCCGTACCGCGTCCACGATCGCCTCGTAGCTTGACCGGTAGTCGGCAGCCGTGCCGCCGTACGGGTCGTCGATACCCGCCCCGGCCGGGTCGAGTAATTCGACGGTTGCGTGGGGGGCGAAGCGGCGTGCCGCCGCGGCATGATGTTCCTCCATGGCGAGGATGAGGTCGGCGCCCGCCACCACGGTCCCGGTCAGCTGCGTGGCGCGATGGCTGGACAGATCGAACCCGAGCTCGGCTGCGACCTGGACGCCGGCCGCGGTCGCCGGATTGCCGGGAATTGCGTGCGTTCCCGCGCTCGAGAACACCATGGTCCCAGGCCCGAGCCGACGGGCCACCTCCTCGGCCATCGGCGAGCGGCAGATGTTGCCCGTGCACACGAATAGCCACCGCTCCGGATTCAGGTTTTCTGCCATTCGTCGAAACTAACCCATGGCCGTGTCAAGCCTCGTGCAACGTCTACTCGCCCAGGCCGAAACCAAGCGGCACGGGGGCGTGGTGTCCCGCGTTCACATCCTGGTCGGCATCCTGGCGAACGTTTCGCCGGGCGCCCTGCAGCGCCAATTCGGCCAGGCGGCCGCCGGCTCCCCGCTGGCCGGCGCTGAACTTGTTTTTCATCTGGTGGCCGACCCGCAGTCGCCCGACGCGCTGGCGGTCCGGGTGATGGAAGTAGACCCGGCCGCCTGACACCTTGACTCACGAGCGGCGGTATCCTCATCGCCGATGTCTGACAAGCTCTCTCGTAGTCGCGTGCTCCGCGTCATCTACACGCTGCTCGGATTGGTTTGCCTCGGCCTCGGGTTCATCGGGGTCGGTGTCCTCGGGATCCCGACCTTCGACTTCATCCTGCTGGCCGCCTTCTTCTTCGCCATGGGCAACGAGCGGCTTCACACCTGGATCATCAACCACAAGATGTTCGGGCCGATGATCCGGGATTACCGCGCCGGCCGGGGGTTCACCCGCCGGATGAAGATCACCGGCGTGGTGGCGGTCACGATCAGTTTCGCGCTCACGATTGGCCTGGCTGTTCGCAACCTCTACGTCGGCATCGGGCTGGTGGCGCTCGCCACCGGCATCTGCTGGTACATCGTGTCGCGCCCCACCAAGACGCTGGAGCCCGCCTAGGCGCTCACACCGGGCTGTCGAGCCGATCGATCTCCTCCCGCAGGTAGCGACGTTCCGGTTCGGTTGTCGCCAACTCTGCAGCCCGCTCGAAAGCCCCTCTTGCTTCCGCCACGTCACCGAGGGAGTGCAGGAGTGTTGCCCGGGTGGCGTGCATCAGGTAATACCCGTCGAGCGGTCCCCGCAGGTCGTCGAGGAGTCGGAGGGCAGCCGCAGCCCCCTGCACCTCGCCGATGGCGATGGCGCGGTTGAGGGCGACCACTGGGGAACGCTGAACGGCATATAACTGGTCGTACAGGCGGACGATTTGCGGCCAGTCCGTGGCACCGAACGATGGGGCGTCGCAGTGCACGGCCTGAATTGCTGCCTGGAGCTGAAAGGGGCCGGGCCGGTTGCGTTCCAGGCTGTCGCGCACAATCCGGTGTCCCTCGTCGATCAGGCGACGACGCCATCTCAATCGATCCTGATGCCGTAGCAGGACGATGTCTCCGTTTTTCCAGCGCGCCGGCATGCGAGACTCGTTCAGGACCATCAGCGCCAGCAAGCCGGCCGCCTCCGGTTCGTCCGGCATGAGCGAGACGAGTGATCGAGTGAGGCGCAACGCGTCCGCCCGCAGGGACTCTCGCTCCGGTTGGGCGGCACCCGTGTTGTAGATGAGGTACAAGACGGCGAGCACTGCGCCCAGTCGGGCCGGGAGCTCGTTGTCCGAGGGCACCCGGTAGGGGATCTTTGCGGCCTTGATCTTGTACCGGGCGCGAACGAGCCGCTTGGCCATCGCAGCCTCCGATACCAGAAAGGACCGGGCGATCTCCTCGACGCTCAGTCCTCCGAGCAGGCGGAGGGTCAGCGCGACCCGGTGTTCGATTCGCAGCGATGGATGACAGCACGTGAAGATCAAACGGAGCTGGTCTTGTGGCATCGGTTCCTCCTCCCCGGGCTCTGGTTCTGTCCCGGTGACCTCCCGCTCGAGCTGTCGGCCCCGCTTCGCTCGACGCAGCTGGTCGGTGGCCCGGTTCCGGGCGGTCGTGACGATCCATCCGGCCGGATTCGGCGGGACGCCCTCGGTCGGCCACCGGCTGCTCGCTATGGCGAAGGCGTCCTGTACGGCATCCTCCGCCAGTGCCACGTCGCCGAATAGGCGAACCAGTGTGGCCACGGCCTGGCCGTTTACCTCGCGAAAGACCCGCTCGATGGTTGGATCAGTAGGGCCGGGGCTCATCGTCAGTCGGTTGGCTGGTCCTGCATGTGATCGCGGACCCGGCCGCTTGCCCGAAACGGCCGTACTTCGATGGGGTGGTTGGTGGCATGAGCGACTTTGTCAGCCCATGCCAGCGCCTCGTCGAGATCCTCGGCGTCGATGATGTAGAAGCCGGCGATGTGTTCCTTGGACTCGGCGAACGGACCGTCTGTCATGACCATCTCACCGTCGCCGACACCAACAACCGTGGCTGCGTCGGGGGCGAACAGGGCGCCACCAAAGACGAATGTGTCGGTGGCATCCATTTCCTCCTCAACCTTCATGATCCTCTGCATGAATTCCTGCATCATTTCGGGAGTCGGGGATGCACCGGGGGCCTCCTCCTCGACGCGATAGGTTGCCAGCAGGTAGTGGCTCATGGGTTTCTCCTCGGTTGGTCGCAGGCTGATCCTGCGGCTCACCCTACTTACGAACGGGTCGGCCACTTGAGGACACGAAGCCAGAATCCGCTCAGGCTTTGCGGAGCGCCGCAGCGACTTCGAAGCGCACTTGAAAGTCGGGATCGTCGGCGAGGGCGGAGACGGCACCCGTGCTGGTAGACAATCCGATCTCGGACAGGCCCTTGACCGCCTTCCAGCGGATCCAGTCGTCCTCATCGTCGAGGGCGGCCTCCAGGAGCAGGCGAACATCCTCCGATTCGAGGTCGACGGCTGCATCGATGGCCGTACGGCGCACGATCCGGGAGACGTCGCGGTAGGCGGTCACCAGCGTGTTGACCGCATATGTCTCATCGGCCGATTGCGCCAGCGTTGCCACCGCCATGCGCCTCTGCCGGGGATCGTCACCGGCCAGGGCTGTCTCCAACTGGCGGCGGCTCGCCGGGTCGTCCGGATTGAGGAGGTGAAGGGCTCCGCTGGTTTGTCCGGCGACCAGCTCGTCCCGGGTCGGTCCCTCATGGGCTGAGGCGGCGCGGTCGGCCGACCAGAAGAGGCGTTCCACCACCACGACCAGGTCGTCCAGGCGGTCCTTCCACATCGACGCCCGGCGTAGGCCGATGGCGACGAAGTCACCCGCCACGAGCACGTCGGTTACGTCGGGGTCGGCCAGCAGCTCCGTCACCCGGGGATCGTCGATCTCGTCGCCGGGGCGGAACCACACGCCGGGGGCGGGTGAGCCGCCGATGACGAAGCGTACGTGGCGCGGGTTGGGGGTGGCTTCCGGCTGCACGGGACCCGAAAAGACCCGGTCGAAGATGGAAGACTCGCCGTCCGATCCGCCGGTCGCCCACAAGTGATAGGCGCCGCCGTCGAATCCGTGCATGAGGCGCAGGTCATCGCCCAGATCGTGCTCGAACCAGCCGGCCGGCTCCGCCACGTTCCTCGTCAGCAGCGTGTCGAGCCTGGCGGCATCCTCCTCCGACCAGGGTTGGGCGGAGAAGAACCGCTTGAGCAGGTTCTTGATGGCTACGAGATCCGAGAACTCGAGGGCGCTGTAGAGGTCCTCGGTGAGATGGTTGCTGGCGACGCCCACCAGCTCTGCCGCGGCGATACGACGGCGGGCCTCGTCCAGGTCGGCGGGCGGTGTGCGCATGGGAAGATGCTAGGAGCACGGCGTTCGGTGCGATGGGCCGTACCCTGGGTTGTCGATGTCCACCGATACCAGTGCTTCCACCCACCCCGACGACATAGCGCTGTTCGGGCGCGGCCGGGACCTCATCGCCCGCCAGCTCCGGCGGGCTCCACGCGAGTTCGCCGTCGGCGGACTCGGGACGACGCTCTACGCCGCCATGACGATCATTTCGTCGTTTGTGGTCGGCTGGATCACCGACTCTGTGCTGCTCCCAGCCGCCGAAGAGGGGTCGGTGGCGGCGACCTCGTTGGCGGCCGCAGCCGCGGCCGTGGTGGGCGTGGCCGCCCTCCGCGGAGTCGGCATCACCCTGCGGCGCACCGGCGCCTACTACGCCCAGCACCGGTTGCAGTTCCGGGACCGGATCGAGGTGACCGACCGCTACCTCGACCTTCCCATCGAATGGCACCGGCGCCATCCCACCGGTCAGCTGCTGGCCAACGTCAACGAGGACGTCGAGTCGGCGTCCTTCGTAGCGGCGCCCCTCCCGATGGCATTCGGGGTGGTGCTCATGCTGATCGTCACGGCGATCCTGCTCATTCTCACCGATCCGTTCCTGGCGCTGATCGGATTTCTGACCGGCCCCGCCATCATGATCATCAACTTCTTCTACCAACGCCGCATGCGGGCTGTGGCGGCGCACGCCCAGCGGCTCCGGGCGGAAGTGGCTGAGATTGCCCATGAGTCGTTCGATGCCGCGCTCGTCGTCAAGACGCTCGGCCGGGAGGACGCCGAGGTAGGCCGCTTTGGTGCGCAATCCAATGCGCTGCGCGATCGCATGGTGGAGGTGGGCCGGCTCCGGGCTGCCTTCGACCCGATCATCGAGGCCCTGCCCAACATCGGCATCCTCGCCGTCTTGGTGGTTGGGGCCTGGCGGGTCGACCAGGGTGTGCTCACGCCCGGCACCCTCGTCACCTTCGCCTACCTGTTCCGGCTCGTCGCCCTGCCAATGCGAGTGTTCGGGTGGCTGCTGGGTGAGCTGCCACGCAGCGTCGTCGGCATGGACCGGGTGGAGTCCGTGCTCGGCGAGCGGGAACGGGTGTCCTACGGGGCCCATGCCGTTGCCGTCGACGGCAGCGCCTCGGCAGCCGCCGACGCGGTCGGTTACCTGTACCCGGAAACCGAATATGCCGACCTGTCGTCGTCGTCGTCGACGGCGGCACCGGAGGCCCCGAACGGAGAACAGCGGCGTGGCATTGAATCGATCACCCTGTCCGTCCCGCCGGGGGCCACGGTTGCCCTGGTGGGGGCGACCGGGTCCGGCAAGTCGACCTTTGCCCATCTGCTCGTCCGCCTCTACGACCCGGACCGGGGTGAAATCTGCTTAGACGGCCGCGGTCTGGTCGACCTCGACCGCGACACGCTGGCCAGCTCGGTCAGCATCGTGTTTCAGGAGACGTTTCTGTTCGACGACACGGTCTTCAACAACATCACCCTCGGCGAGGAATTCACCCAACGCGAAGTGGACGAGGCCGCCCGGATTGCGCAGGCTGATGGGTTCATTTCCGAGCTCGAGGACGGCTACGCCACGCTGGTCGGAGAGCGGGGAGCGTCGTTGTCGGGTGGGCAGCGCCAGCGCATTGCCCTGGCGAGGGCACTGATTCGCCGACCCCGGCTCCTCGTGCTGGACGACGCCACCTCCGCGGTCGACCCGGCCGTCGAGGGCGAGATCCTGGCCGGGCTGCGGGAGCTGGATACCACGGTGGTCATCGTGGCGTACCGGCGGTCGTCCATTCTGCTGGCCGACGAGGTCATCTACATCGAAGACGGCCGGGCGATCGCCCGGGGCAATCATGAACAGCTCTATGCAAAGCACGAGCCGTACCGGGCGCTGATCGACGCCTACGAACAGGGGCCGGAATCGTGACCGTTCACGCCGACTCCGTGACCCGCCCGGGAGCCTTCGCCACCGTTCGGCGCGGGCTCAGCCTGTCACCTGAGCTGCGGCGCGGGCTTCCCGGCACCCTGGCGATTGCTCTCGTTGCCACGGCCGGCCGGGTGATCGTCCCGGTTGCCATCCAGCAGGTGATCGACGGCGGGTTCGAAAGCGGCGCGGTCGACATGGGCTTCGTGTTCCAGATGGCAACCGTGGCACTGGTCGCCGTGTTCGTGACCGCCGGAGCCACCGGCTGGATGCACCTGCGTCTCGCCCGGGTCGCGGAGACGGCCCTGTCCGGGCTGCGGGTTCGGGCCTTTCGACATATCCACGACCTGTCGATGCTGCACCAGGCCTCCGAGCAGCGCGGGGTGCTCGTCTCCCGGGTCACTTCCGACGTCGACCAGATCAGCCAGTTCATGCAGTGGGCCGGGCTCATGCTGATCATCAACGGGGGACAGGCGTTGCTGGCCATCGCCGTCATGTTCGTGCTGTCGGTGCCGCTGGCGCTGGTGGTGGTGGCGCTCGTTCCGCTGGTCGTGGTGATGATCCGCTGGTTCCAGCGCCGCCTCGAGGTCGCCTATCTGGCGGTGCGGGAGCGGGTGGGGCGCATGCTCGCCCTGCTGGCCGAAACGGTGGTGGGCGCCCCGGTGATCCGGGCTTACGGAATCGAAACCCGCACCCGGGTGCGGTTGCGCGACACCATCGAAGATCACCGGGTCACGGCTGTGAAGGCGGGCCGGCTGTCGGCGACGTTCTCCGGGGTCGCCGAGCTGTTCTCGGCGCTGGTCGTGGCGGCCGTGCTGGTGGTGGGCGCCATCCTCGTTGCCGATGGATCGGTGACCGTCGGAACGGTGGTGGCGTTTCTGTTCCTCGTCCAGCTGTTTATTCAGCCGATTCAGATTCTCGGTGAGGCGGTCAATCAGGCCCAGACCGCGGTCGCCGGCTGGCGGCGCGTGCTGGACATTCTCGACATCGCCCCCGATGTGGCCGACCCGGGCCCGGCCGGCGTCGACCTGCCCCGTCGGGCGGTCGGTGTCTCCTTCGAAGGAGTGACCTTCCGCTATCCGCGGCCCGGTGAGGTGGCCGCCCAGGCCAGTGGCACTGCCGCCCTCAAAGAGGTAACCGTGGAGATTGCCGCCCGGGAGCGGGTTGCGGTGGTGGGCGAGACCGGGTCGGGCAAGACCACCTTCGCCAAATTGCTGACCCGGCTGATGGATGCCACCGAAGGCTGTATCCGGGTTGGCGGCGTCGACGTGCGCACGGTTCGGTTCGAGTCGCTGCGCGACCGCGTCGTGATGGTGCCCCAGGAGGGAGTTCTGTTCCGGGGGACGATCGCCGACAACATCCGCATGGGTAAACCCGAGGCCACCCCGTCCGAGATCGCGGCAGCCTGTGAGCAACTCGGGTTGACCGACTGGCTGCGTGAGCTCCCGACCGGCCTGGGCACGCAGGTCGGGGAGCGGGGCGGGGCGCTCTCGGTCGGGGAGCGCCAGCTGGTCACGCTGGCCCGGGCTGCGATCGCCGACCCCGACCTGCTCGTGTTGGACGAGGCAACCTCGGCGGTCGACCCGGCGATGGAGGTGCGCATCAACCGGGCGCT
>JABDLU010000049.1 GCA_013002865.1 Acidimicrobiia bacterium | reverse complement strand
CCGTCGACCGCTAGGTCGACGCTTCTGGATTCTTTTCGACGAGGACGTCGCGAACGTCGCCGGTGACGGCGTCGACACGGACCAGGCCGCGGGTGGTCGGGGGGTCATCGGCGGAGAAGACCAGCACGTTCCAGATGGGCCTGGAGCGCCAGCCCTCGAACCCGACCGCGGCTGAGGCATGGCCAACCGGGAAGTCGGTCTCCTGATTGGCGATCGAGAGGGCAGCGGTGTCCGACACCGCCAGGTCGAAGGCGGCCACGAAGTGGTAGAGCCCGATGGCGATGAGGACGCCGACCATCACCCACATGCCGGCCGGGAGGCCGGCCGCAATCCCGAGCGCAACCAGCACCGCGCCGCCCAGGTAATACATGCCGGCCCGGCGCCGTCGCGTCAGGCTCGGCACGGTGTAGGGCCCGAGCTGGGAGGCGTCCAGGTCGTCGGGCAGTCCCTCGGCCGCGGCCACCTCGTCGGGAACCTCGATTCCCTGCGTGCCCGGCAGCTTCCGCGAGCGGGGTCGGCCCTCGTCCATCAGGCGCTCCCGGTCCCCTCGTCGAGCTCGTCCAGCTCCTGCAGCGCATGGCGCACGACGTCGGGCTCCAGGGTGACGTCACCCCGCTGCCGGTGCCATCGATCCCACAGGACCAGCATCGACGGCAGCACGAGAATGGCCGCCCCCATCGCCAGCAGGATGGTGTAGGCGATAACGAACCCGAACTGCCGGAACGGGATGGTGGTCGACGTGACGAGGATTCCGAAGCCGGCCATCGTCGTGACGGCGGAACCGGCCAGCGCCCCTCCCGTGAAGGTCAGGGTCTGGGCGATCGCCTCGTTCTCGTCGGTCTGCTTGATGCGCTCCTCCAGGTACCGGTGGGTCACGTGGATCATGTACGGGATCCCAATGCCGATGCCGAGCGCCGAGATGGTGGCCGTCACCGGCCCGAATGGAATGTTGAAGGCAACCATCAGCGCAAACACCCACACCACCACCATCGCCACCGGCACCGTCGTGATGACCCCCAGCATGGGCCGCCTCGACTCGAACCAGAAGTTGATGACCAGCAGCGCCAGCGCAGCCGCCATCGTCAAGAGCAGGGACGACAATTGCGAGTCCCGCAGCGAGGTAACGACGAGGTCGTTGATGATGAAATTGGACGTGGCGACCGATTCAATCGTGCCGGTGTCGGCCGGTGCGAACGCCGCGTTGAGCCCGTCGGCCAGGTCGGCGGCCCCGCTTTCGCCGGCTGTGGTGTCGAAGTTGAACAACGCGGCGCTGTAACCGCCGTTGGTCGACCCGAGGACCCCGGCCACCTGGACCGGATACTTCGCCAACGCCGCGTCATAGAGCGGCGTCAGGTCGGCGTCGTCCGGGAACTGCTGCTGGGCGGTGAGGCCGAGTGCTCCCCCGGCTGCGAGGATCTCCGGGTCGTGCAGCTCGGAAGACGGATCGAACAGCTGCAGAAAGGTGCCGGTCAGGGTTTGTCCGGATGGGAACCGACCCCCGGCCGGGGTCTCGATGGACTGCACGTCCGTCACGTCCGCCGCCGCCAGGTAGGAGTCGAGCATGGCATTCCAGCTGGCGCCGGTTGTCACGTCACCCCTGACGAGAACCGACGTCGTCTCCGGGAAGTCGAAACGCTCGTCGACCGTCACTGCGGTGTCGCGCAACGGCGAGTTGGTCGGCACGAAATCCAGGAAGGAGAACTGAGTCGACAGGTTGGTCATCGCCACCCCTCCGACCGCTGTGATCAGCAGGGCTACCGCGACCGTGCCGGTGGCGAGGCGGCGCGGAAGCGCGGCCGTCTTGCCGATGATGCGCGGCAGCGCCCGGCTCTCTCCCCCCTCCAGGCTCATGGCGTCGAGCCGGTCGCCGGCCTCGGCGCGGCGGTCGAGAACCTCCCGCACGGCGGGAACGAAGGTCAGCATCAGCAGGAACGAGACGACGATGCCGACGGCTGCCAGCTCACCGAACTCCCGCAGCGCCGGGATCTCGTTTGTGACGTTGGTGAGAAATCCCACTGCCGTGGTGACGGTCGCCAACACCAGGGCAACCCCGACGGTGCGAATCGCCGTGTTGATCGAATGGTCCACCGTGCGCCCGTGAGAGATCTCCTGGCGATAGCGCGTGTTCATGTGAATCGAGTAGTCCACGCCGAGGCCGATGAGGAGGATCGGCAGAATCTGGACCAGCTGCGACTGGTCTTCGAAGCGGAGGAACCCGTAGCCGTTCATCCACTGGATGGCGAAGCCGATCGTCACGAAGGTGAGCAGGGTGTCGGCAGTGGTGCGGCGCAGCTTGCGGGTCCGGGTGCTCCACAGCACGAAAGCCAGCACGTAGAACGAGAGAGCGGTCAGCAGGACCGGCCCGAGCGCCGCCTCGCCCCACGACTCGGGGAACACTTCGGGGAACAACAGCGCCAATCCCGGAGCCACCGCCACGCCTGCGCCGATCGCCATCAGGACGAGTCCGGCCACAAAGAGCCGGTTGCCGCGCGGCGTGCGGGTTCGCACGACGAAGATCACGGCGAGGACGAGGAGAATGATCATCGCGGCGGCCGCCAGCAGTCGCAGCACCTCCTCCTCGAAGTCCTCGCCGGAGGCGAAGATCAGCTCGACGGAGAACGCTTCTACGGTCACCGAGCCGGCCGTCGTGACCGCATCAACGGCATCCCCGATTCGCTTGGCGTTGTCGGCGGCTACGTCGAAGTCGTCACTTGTTCGATACGTGACGACGGCGAGGCCCAGCTCGGCAGTACCCGCCGAGGGGTCGGCGTCGTCCGATACCAGAGCCTCGAGGAATGTGCGGAACTCCGCCGGCACCTGCTCCAGGCCCTGGGCATAGAGGGCCTTGACCTCGGCGTCGGAGGTCGGGGCCGGGGCACCACCGTCGAGGGCGAACTGCACAGGCGCGAGATGAGACAGGACCGCCGGCGACTGGGGCGTGTCCACCAGCAGCTCGCTGACATCGCTCGATCGGAGGGCCGTCTCGAGGGCCTGGGCCGATTCCAGCGCCTCCAGCGTGATGACGTCGCCCTCTGCGCTCGTCAGAACCTGCATGCGGGCGACGGCCCCGAAGGTGGCATTGATGTCGTTCGAGGCGGTGAGCTCGGGAGCCTCGGGGGCAAAGGCCTCGTTCTGGTCCTCGGCCGGCATGAACTGACCACCGAAGCCGCCCAGCACGAAGGTGATCACGATGGTGCCGACGATGACGACCCACGGGGCGCGCAGTACGAGGCCGGACAGCAGGTTGACGAGGCGTTTCACGGTTGTTTCTCTCCCCTGGCTCGCGCCCGAAGCGGCGGTTTGGCCGGGCAGAGCCTACGTCACATCCCTATCCGGGCAAGTCTCTCACGCGTCGAGCGCGACCCGCAGTTTCTGCCACGTCTCGATGAGCGGCTCGGGAAGGATGCGGGCATTGGCGGTGGCGGTCATGAAGTTGGCATCACCCGACCAGCGCGGCACGACGTGCAGGTGAAAATGGCCCAGCACCCCGGCCCCGCCCGCCCGTCCCAAATTGGCGCCCAGGTTGTATCCGTGCGGGCCGAGCACGTCGGCGAGGGCCGCCTGGCTGCGGGTGAGCAGGCGCCACACGTCGGACTGCTCATCGGAGGTCAGCTCCCCCGGCATCCCGGCGTGGCGGAACGGGGTGATCATGAGATGGCCGCTGGTATACGGGTAGAGGTTGAGAACCGAGAATGCGGTCTCGCCGCGCTCGAGGATGTAGGCGTCCTCGTCTGATGCCGACGGCAGCTCGCAGAACAGGCAGGCGTCGGTGTCGGTGCCGGCTTGCACTTCGCCCATGTAGGTGGACCGCCATCCGGCCCACAGAACGTCCATCACCGCGGCGGCGCACACAGCTCGACCAGCCGGGCCACCGCGTCGTCGAGCCCCACCCCGCGCTGCTCACCGTCGTCGTCCCGCAGGCGCAGACCGACGGTGCCGCCGGCGACGTCGTCGTCACCCACCACCAGGACGGCCGGGGTCTTGCCGGTCACGGCCCGCCTGACCTTCTCGCCGAGGGTGTCGTCGTGGTCGTCGACCTCGGCCCGCAACCCGGCCTCGCCGAGCCGGGCGGCCACGTCGCGGGCGTAGTCGTTGTGCCGGTCGGCCACCGGGAGCACCGCCGCCTCGATCGGGGCCAGCCAACCGGGAAACGCCCCGACGTAGTGCTCGACGAGGATTCCGACGAACCGCTCAATCGACCCCATGAGGGCTCGATGGATCATGACCGGTCGCTCCCGCTGATTGCCGGAGCTGTTGTACTCGAGCTCGAAGTTGATCGGCTGGGCGAAATCGACCTGGATGGTGGACAGCTGCCAGCGCCGCCCGATGGCGTCGCGCAGGTGCACGTCAATCTTGGGGCCGTAGAACGCCCCTTCCCCCTCGGCCACCTCGTAGGGCAGCCCGGCGACTTCCAGCGATGCCCGGAGCGCGTCGGTTGCCCGATCCCACAACTCGGGGTCCCCGATGGCCTTTTCGGGACGGGTGGACAGGTCGGCCTCGAACTCGGTGAACCCGAAATCGCGCAGCACCATCAGCGTGAAGTCGAGCAGGTTCTGAAGCTCATCGGCCAGCTGTTCCTCCGTGCAGAAGATATGGCTGTCGTCCTGGGTGAACCCCCGGATCCGCATGAGGCCGTGCAGGACTCCGGATCGCTCGTAGCGGTACACCGTGCCCAGCTCGTACAGCCGCATCGGCAGCTCCCGGTAGCTGCGGGCGCTGCTCTGGTACACGAGGATGTGAAACGGGCAGTTCATCGGCTTGGCGTAGTAGTCCTGCCCGTTGTCCAACTCCATCGGCGGGTACATGCCATCGGCATAGAAGTCGAGGTGCCCCGAGGTCTCCCACAGATTGGCCTTGGCCACGTGCGGGGTGGCGACGATGTCGTAGTCGTGGGCGAGGTGGGTGTCGCGGCTGTAATCCTCGATCAGCTTGCGCACCAGGGCGCCCTTCGGGTGCCAGATGGCGAGGCCGGCGCCCAGCTCGGCGGGGAACGAGAACAGATCGAGCGCCTGACCCAGCTTGCGGTGATCGCGACGCTCGGCTTCTTCGAGCCGTTCCAGGTAGGCGGCCAACTCCTTGGGGTTCTCCCAGGCGGTCCCGTAAATCCGCTGCAACTGGGGGCGGTGCTCGTCTCCCCGCCAGTACGCCCCGGCGCTGCGCAGCAGCTTGACGGCCTTCAGGAACCCGGTGGAGCGCACATGCGGCCCCCGGCACAGATCGACGAAGTCGTGGTTGCGGTACACGGTGATGATCCCGTCCCCCACGCCCTGGCTGGCTTCGCCGTCGGTGATGATCTCAGTCTTGAATCGCTGGTCGGCGAACATTTCCAGGCCCTGCTCCCGTTCGATCACCTCCCGCTCGAACGGCTGATCTTCGGCGATGATGCGATCCATCTCGGAGTCGAGCATCTCGATGTCCTCTGGCGTGAAGGGTCGCCCGATATCGAAGTCGTAGTAGAAGCCGTCGGTGATGGGGGGCCCGATGGCGAACTGGGCCCCGGGGAAGGCATCGAGCACCGCCTGGGCGAGCACGTGGGCGGCCGAATGGCGGATGACGAAGCGCCCTTCGTCTGATTCGGCGGTAACCACCTCGAATTTCCCGCCCGATTCGATCGGCCGGTTGAGGTCGTACTGGCGGCCGTCGACTTTCACGACCACCGCTGCCTTAGCCAGCCGGGAGCCGATGCTCTCGGCGACCTCCAGCCCGGTCACGCCGGGCGGGAAGCTGTGTACGGAGTCATCGGGAAAGACCAGGTCGATGGAATCTGCCACGGGAGAAGGGCCCCTGTCGTTTAGGCTTGGGCGGCCAGGATAGGCCCCGATCGAGGAACGCCGACGTCATGGAACCTGCTCAAATAGCCCGCCAGCTGTCCGGAGACGGCCGCATCGTGGAGGTCGGCAGCGGCGTTGGCCGCCTCTACCGGGTATGGGATGGGGACCAGACCCACCTCGTCAAGGTATACAGCTCGGTGTCGGCCGAACGCCGGGAGAAGCAGGCGTTCGAGAACCTGGCAGACCTCCCCGGGCTCCCCACCGTGGTCGATCGCGGCACCGAGGAAGGCACGCCGTGGGTCAAGTTCGTCGAGCCGGGCAAGTGGAACTTGGCGTCGCTCCCCGAGAGCGTCTCGCTCGGACGCAAGGCAGGCGAAATCCTCGGGGCACTGCATTCACACGACACCGGCCACCTCAGCAACGTCGCCCACGGCATGGACGCCGATTGGGTGAACGCCGACTATCCGTCCACCTTCAAGCGGCTCGAGCGCTACCGGGGCCGGCTGCACCTGCCCGCCGAGGTGGTTGCCAAGGCGGCGGCTATGCCTCCCCCTACCGCCGGCCCGCCGGTCATCATTCACACCGACCCCAATCCCGAGCTGTTCCTCGTCAACGATGCCGGCAAGGTCACCCTGTTTCACTGGGAATGGTCCACGCTCGGTCCCCCGGAGTGGGACTACTCCCGGCTGCTGTGGCTGACCCGCCTCAAGGCCGGGCCCGACTCAGCGGCCGGAGTGGTGGAGGGCTACGGCTCGGAGATCTCCGAAGATGAGCTCGCCCGCTGGGCGGTGTATCACACGGGGATGATGCTGCGCCAGACGGTGGAGGCGACCGATCAACAGTTGCGCGGTGCCGACTGGCTGGTCGATGAGCTGACCGCCGCCGTCGACCGCCTCGCCTGAGGTCGCGAAACCTCGGTTAAATCCGCGAAAATTGGGCTTGGCGTTTCTAGCCTGCCCGCCATGTTCGAAGCTCTTGTTGTCATCGGCCTGTTCGTCGCCCTCGTCCTTGCCGGAGGACGGTCGACGCGGCCCATCCAGTCCCCAACCGTCCGGCTCTCTGACTACGCCGACCTTCCGTGCCCGTGGTGCCGGGCGGCCACCAATGAGCACGACGACTACTGCGTCTCGTGCGGTCAGGCGTTCGGAACCTCGAAGCAGATGTCGACCCGCTCCAGGCCGAGCCCGAGCGACTGGTAGAGCGCCAGCGCCGAGGTGTTGGTGGTGTCGACGTACAGCATTCCCACGTTGCACCCGATCCCGGCGAGGTACCACAGGGCTTCCACCACGATGGCCCGCCCGATCCCCCGCCCCTGAAAGGCGGGATGCACGCCGACGACGTGAATCTCGCCGACGCCGCCGTCGTGCACCTTGGTCCAGCAGAAACCGGCCAGATTGTCATCGAGCCAGGCGAGGCGAAACCCGTCGGCCGAGAACCACGCCCGTGACTGCCGTTCGGTGATCTCAGCCATCGTCCACTGCCCATTTTCGGCATGCCCGGCGAAGGCGGCGTTGTTCACCTCGAGCCAGGCCGGTTCATCGACGCCGACCTGGAACGGGGCGATGCGGATGCCGGGAGGAATCGTGGC
>JABDLU010000006.1 GCA_013002865.1 Acidimicrobiia bacterium | reverse complement strand
TTGGGCGGCGGTGCCTTCGTCGTCGTACCCGAACGTCCCGAGCGCCCCCGGCAGGGTGGCGTCGGCGGTGACGTTCATCACCTCCGAGCCGTATTTGAGTGATCCGATCTTGTCGATCTCGAGCCACGATGTACCGGCCATCGCGGCCTCCCACCCGAGGATGCGGTCCAGCTCGATGGCGTGGCCGATCGACTCGTGGATTTGGAGGCCGAGCTGGCTGCCTTCCAGGATGAGGTCCCGTTCCCCCTCCGGGCACTGGTCGGCGCTCAGGAGCGCGACGGCTTCCTCGGCGATGCGCCCGGCGTTTCCGGCGTAGTCCCACCGGCGGATGGTTTCGAAGCCACCGGTCTCGTACTGGCCGAATGACTGCGGATAGGAGCGGCGCTGGGTCTCGTGCTCCCCGACAGCCGTGCCGCTGAAGCCGCCGCCCGATTCCACGATCCGCTGGCTGATCCGATGACCCTGCGAGGAGACGAACCACTTCTCGGTGTTGAAGAACTGCAGCGATCCGGTGGCGAGCGCAATCCCCTCGACGGCCTGCAGCTCCGCCGTGGTGGCCACCAGCAGATCGACCTTCTCGGAGAGGGCAACATCGAATGGGTCTTCCTCGAACGGCGTTTCGTAATGGTCGGTGACGACCGGCACATCGGCCAGCTCGACCGGCGGTCCGGGAACCATGGCGGCGGCCGCGGCGATCGCGGCGGCGGACTCCCCGGCAGCCCGGGCGGCAGCTGTCGTGATGTCGGCGGTGGCGAAGAATCCCCACGACGAGCCGATGAGGGCCCGCACGCCGACGCCGGCGGTCTCGGTGTGACCGAGCGAATCGAGGTTCTGATTGAGGACCTCGATCTGTTCATTGTGGGAGATGACCACCCGGGCGTCGGCATAGGTGGCGCCGGCGGCGAGGGCACCTTCTACTGCAGCCGAGGCGTATTCGAACACTCATGTCCTTCCGAAGAACCCGCCGATCCTAGGAAGCCGGCCGGGCGGGTCCGCCGGGATGTGAAACGAAGCCGAAACACAAACGCTACCAACTGGTAACAGGGCGGTTACGGCGACGAAATAGCCGACCCGTACGGTGCTGGCCTACTCAGTAAATCAGGAGGAGAGTGCTGTGAAACGGGTAATGCTCATCATGGTGATGGCGGCGGTTGCGCTGCTGGGTCCGCTGGCTTTTGCGGCGAGTGCCCAGACCGACATCACCGACGTGGCGGCGGCCTTGGACGAGGTGTGGGTCGTTCTGGCCGGCATCCTCGTCATGTTCATGCAGGCCGGCTTCGCGCTGGTCGAGTCCGGGTTCACCCGGGCCAAGAACGCCGGCAACATCATCATGAAGAACTTCATGGACTTCTCGGTAGGAGCGCTTTCCTACTGGGCAATCGGGTTCGCGCTGGCGTACGGGGGAGCGACGGTCGGCGGGTTCTTCTCCACCGGCAACTGGTTCTTCTCAGACCAGGCGCGAGCTTCGGAGTGGTTCTTCCAGGCGGTGTTCGCGGCCACGGCAGCCACCATCATCTCGGGCGCGGTCGCCGAGCGGGTCAAGTTCACGGCCTACTTGATCTACACGCCATTCATCACCGGCCTCATCTATCCCATCGTGTCGCACTGGGTGTGGAACGGGGAAGGCTGGCTGGCCGAGCAGGGCTTTGTCGACTTTGCCGGATCCGGCGTCGTGCACCTCACCGGTGCGGTGGCGGCGCTGGCTGCGGTCCTCGTGGTCGGGCCCCGGATGGGCAAATACAGCGCGGACGGCAAGGCACGGACCATTCCCGGACACTCCCTGACGCTCGGTGCGCTCGGTGTGTTCATCCTGTGGTTCGGGTGGTACGGGTTCAACGGTGGCTCGACGCTGGCTGCGGTCGGGGCCGACTTCGCCTCGGTCGTCGTCACGACCACGCTGGCTCCGGCAGCCGGAGCAACCGCGGCGATGTTCGTGTCGTGGATGGTCACGGGCAAGCCCGACGTCGGGCTAACCCTGAACGGAGCACTCGGTGGTCTGGTGGGGATCACCGCCGGCGCGGCCTCGATTCCGTTCGGTCCGTCGATTCTCGTCGGTGCGGTAGCCGGTGGGTTGGTCGTGATGTCGATCATCCTGATCGAGCGGGCCAAGGTCGACGATCCGGTGGGCGCCATCTCCGTGCACGGCACTGCCGGCATCTGGGGTGTGCTGGCTGTGGCGATCTGGGGTGGAGGCGACTTCATCACCCAGATCACCGGCATCGCCGCCATCATCGGCTGGGTGTTCGTCACCTCCCTGGTGGTCTTCAAAGCCATCGACGTACTGCACGGCATGCGAGTCGGTGAAGAAGAGGAGCGCATGGGGCTCGATCGCAGCGAGCACGGCGGTGATGCGTACCCGGAATTCACCTTCCAGGAAACCATCGCCCCACCCGAGCTGCTCGACCCGGTCGGTTCGAACGGCCACTAACCACGATCCTCCCGGCACGTGGGCCCGCATCCGAAAGGGTGCGGGCCCAGTGTCGTCGTTGGTCGTTGGTCGCCGGTCGCCGGTCGCCGGTCGCCCGTCCCCCGTCTCCAGCAAGGGAGTCGCGGTGATGCCGGTGCCTTCTGGCTTGCAACTTGGAACTTGCAACTGGCAACTCCACTCAAGAACACAGGAACGCGCCAAGCAACCCGAAGGGTTGCCCACCCCCCTCCTTACCTCCCCCACCTTCGGCGGGGGAGGTATCCCTGATGCCTGACAGCCTCTGACCTGCAACCTGCAACTTGGAACTGGCAACTCCAATCAAGAGCACAGGAACGCGCCAAGCAACCCGAAGGGTTGCCCACCCCCCTCCTTGCCTCCCCCACCTTCGGCGGGGGAGGTAAGACTCTCGACCTCGAAATCTGCGACTGGCGACTTCACCCGAGAGCACGGGAACGCGCCAAGCAACCCGAAGGGTTGCCCACCCCCCTCCTTGCCTCCCCCACCTTCGGCGGGGGAGGTATGACCACTGACCACTGACCACTGACCACTGACCACGCACAGCTACCCTCCCAACCCGTGACGAGCGTTCGCCCCCGCCTCTCGCCGCCTGTCGTCATTGCGATCCTGGCCGGTGCCTATGTAGCCGCTCAGATGATGGCCGACATCGCCAGCCTGAAGATCATCGTGATCTTCGACCGGGCGGTCGACGCCGGCACCCTGGTGTACCCGTTCACGTTCACGCTGCGGGACATGGTCCACAAGCTGGCGGGGCGCACCGTCGCCCGGGCGCTCATCTTTTCGGCTGCGGCGATCAATCTGGCAATGGCCGCCCTGTTCTGGATCGTCTCGGAGTGGTCGGGCGATCCCGGGGCGGGCGACCAGATGGCCTTCGGGGACGTGCTGGCGCCGGTGTGGCGCATCGTGCTGGCATCCATCATCGCTGAGGTAGTCGCCGAGCTGATCGATACCGAGGCCTATCAGAAATGGGTCGATAGGTTCGGAAACCGGCTGCAGTGGGGCCGGGTCCTGTCGTCGAACCTCGTGGCCGTCCCGGTCGATTCGGCCCTCTTCGTGCTCATCGCATTCGTGGGCGACCTGCCGGGATCAGTCATCTGGGAGGTGTTCTGGCTGAACGTGATATTCAAGGTTTCGGTGACGATCATCTCGCTGCCGTGGATCTACGCGGTGCGCGATCCTGCCCTCGACTCGACAGCCACGGGGGAGCACTAGTTAGACTCCGGACCGGAGACACTCCTGTGTCTCATCCATGTATTCAGGAGGACTACACCCCATGCTGAGGAGAAGTAAGACCCTCATTGCCCTATTTGCCGTGCTCGCACTCATTGCGGCGGCTTGTGGGGGCGATGACGACAGCGGCAGTGCCGATACCAAGATCTGCGAAGTAACCGACGTCGGTGGCGTCGACGACAAGGGATTCAACGCTTCGGCGTGGGCCGGAGCACAGCGGGCCGCCGCCGACTTCGGTGCCGACCCCAAGGTGCTCGAGTCACAGGCGGAGACCGACTACGAGGTCAACCTGAACTCGTTCATCGACGAAGGCTGTGACCTGATCGTCACGGTCGGCTTCCTACTCGGGGATGCGACGGCCAACGCCGCCAACGCCAACCCCGAGTCGAAGTTCACCATCGTCGACTTCGCATACGATCCGCCCATTGAGAACGTCAAGGGTCTCGTCTTCAACACCGACGAGGCTGCGTTCCTCGCCGGCTATGTTGCGGCGGGCACCACGGCGACCGGCACCGTCGGCACCTTTGGCGGGATCAACATCCCCCCGGTGACGATCTTCATGGACGGCTTCGTCCGTGGCGTGCGGTACTACAACGCTCAGAAGGGCACCGACGTACAGGTGCTCGGCTGGGACCCGGACACCCAGGAAGGCTCGTTTACGAACAACTTCGAGAGCCTCGACGATGGGCGGGCGTTCGCCCAGAGCCTCATCGACGAGGGCGCCGACATCGTCATGCCGGTGGCAGGCCCGGTCGGGCTGGGCTCGGCGCAGCTCGCCTCGGAGCTTGACGGCATCTACATCGTGGGTGTGGACGTTGACGGCTTCGAAGCCGACCCGAACAACGCCAGCATCTACCTGACGTCGGTTCTGAAGCGGATCGACAACGCGGTGTATGCGGCGGCCGACGAGGCCCTGAACGGCACGTTCACCAACGACCTGTATGTCGGGACGCTGGAGAACGAGGGTGTCGGGCTCGCCCCGTACCACGACCTGGCCGACATGGTCCCATCGGATCTCCAGTCCGAGGTCGAATCGTTGCGGGATGACATCATCAGCGGTGCGGTGAGCGTCAGCGGCTGACCCACCACACAGCACGATGAGAGAGCCCCCTCTGCGGAGGGGGCTCTCTCGCGTTGTGGGGTCGGCGGTTGGAAACCCGCGAATGCCAGGCCTAGGCTGGCTCAACGTCGTCCGTGGAGGCCTGGTGGAGCTCGAGCTCAGAGGAATCACGAAGCGGTTTCCCGGCGTGCTCGCCAACGACAACGTCAACCTGACCATTCGCAGCGGTGAGATCCTGTGCCTGCTCGGCGAAAACGGCGCCGGCAAGTCCACGCTCATGAACATCATGTACGGCCTCTACTCGGCCAGTGAAGGCGAGATCCTCGTCAACGGGGAGGTCGTGCACTTCGATGGGCCGGGCGACGCCATTGCGGCCGGTATCGGGATGGTCCACCAGCACTTCATGCTCGTGCCCGTCTTCACGGTCGCCGAGAATGTCGTGCTCGGCGTGGAGCCGACCAAGGGCCCGGGTGGAATCCTCGACATCAGCGAAGCCCGCCGGGACGTTACGGAAATATCGTCTCAGTACAACCTGGAGGTTGATCCCGACGCCATCATCGAGGATCTCCCGGTCGGCCTTCAGCAGCGGGTCGAGATCATCAAGGTGCTCTTCCGGGACGCAGAGATCCTCGTCTTCGACGAGCCGACAGCCGTGCTGACCCCCCAGGAAGTGGAGGAGTTCTTCAGCATCATCAGGAACCTGAAGGCCGACGGCAAGGGCATCATCTTCATCACCCACAAGCTCAAGGAAGTTCTGGAGATCGCCGACCGCATCGCGGTTCTGCGCCGCGGGGCGGTCGTCGGCGAGGCCGATCCTTCGACGGCGACCGAGAAGACCCTCGCTGAGATGATGGTCGGCCGCCCGGTGGTGCTCACGGTCGACAAGGGGCCGGCCCAGCCCGGCGAGGTGGTCCTGGAGGTCCGCGACCTCGATGTGCTGAACGTGCACGACCACCTGGCCGTCAACCAGGTGTCCTTCGACGTTCGCAAGGGGGAGATCGTCGGCATCGCCGGCGTGCAGGGCAACGGCCAGACTGAGCTCGTGGAAGCGCTCACCGGGCTGCGAGAGAGCGTCGGCGGCACTGTGCGGATCAGCGGACAGGATTTCACGAATGCGTCGCCCCGCCAGATCCACAAGGCCAGCGTGGCCCACGTTCCCGAAGACCGGCAGCGGAGCGGGCTGGTGCTCAAATTCACGCTCACCGAGAATTTCGTGCTCGACTCGTACTACGACGAGCCGTTCAGCCACGGCATCAAGATGAACTGGAACCGGAGCCGACAGGAGGCCGAGCGGCTCATCGAGGAGTTCGATGTGCGGACGCCGTCATCCGAGGTGATGGCCAGCAACCTGTCGGGCGGGAACCAGCAGAAGGTAATCGTGGCCCGGGAATTCGGCCGCGACGTCGAGCTCGTCATCGCTTCCCAGCCGACCCGTGGTGTCGACGTCGGCTCCATTGAGTTCATTCATGACCGGATCGTCGAGGAACGCGACAACGGTTCAGCGGTCCTGATCGTGTCGTCCGAACTGGACGAGGTCATGGCCCTGTCTGATCGGATACTGGTGATGTTCGCCGGCCGCATCGTGGCCGAGAAGCGACCCGAGGAGACCACCAACGCAGAATTGGGCCTGTACATGGCCGGATCGACGAGTGAGGCATGAGCGACCGCCCCGACCTCCC
Organism: Acidimicrobiia bacterium; assembly: GCA_013002865.1. Classification (GTDB taxonomy): domain Bacteria; phylum Actinomycetota; class Acidimicrobiia; order Spongiisociales; family SHLN01; genus SHLN01. The sequence continues at coordinate 2,602 of JABDLU010000006.1, read as the reverse complement.
CGAGACACCACCTGAACAACCCGGCATGTCGTCGTTCTTCAAGGACCTGACCGGAGCGGGATCGCAGATCAACTGGCGCGCCAACGTGCTCGTGCCCGCCCTGGCCATCCTCAGTGCGCTCATCGCCGGCGGCATCATCATCGCGTTCGGCGACCTCGACACCCTGAAGCTGTGGGGGTCGGATCCCGGCCAGGCCGCCTCCGACACCCTGAATCGGCTTGGCGATTCGTACGTAGCGCTGTTCGAGGGCGCCGTCGGAGGACTGGGGCCGATCTCCGAGACCCTCACCCGAGCCGCTCCGCTCATCCTGGCCGGGCTGGCCGTGGCCATCGGCTTCCAGGCCGGCTTGTTCAACATCGGTGCCAACGGCCAGATGCTGATCGGCGGCATGTTCGCTCTGGTGGTCGGCTTCCAGTTTGACCTGCCGACCGTCATTCACATCCCGCTGGCCATCATCGCCGCGCTCATCGGCGGGGCGATCTGGGGCGGCATCCCCGGATTCCTGCGTGCCAAGACGGGTGCCCACGAGGTCATCACCACCATCATGCTGAACTTCATTGCCCTCCGGCTGGTCGACTATCTTCTGACCGTTGAGTTCTTCCAGCTGGAAGGGCGCAACGACCCGGTCTCGAAGAGCGTGCTCGACTCGGCCCGATACCCGAAGCTCATCGACTTCATCAACGCCCGCTACCGGGTTCACCTCGGAATCATCATCGCCATCCTGGCGGCCTGGTTCATCTGGTGGCTGCTGTATCGGTCAACCATCGGGTTCGAGTTCCGGGCCGTCGGCGCCAATCCGGACGGTGCCCGCTACGCCGGTATGAACGTGGTGTGGCTGATCGTTGCCGTCATGGCGGTGGCGGGAGCGATGGCCGGGCTGGCGGGCGGCGACCAGGTCGTCGGCACCCTCGGGAGAGCGACCCCCGGGTTCGTGGGGGTGATCGGCTTCGACGCCATCGCGCTTGCCCTGCTCGGCAGATCCCACCCGTTTGGAGTGGTCGCCGCCGGGCTGTTGTTCGGCGGGCTGGCGGCGGGCGGCCAGAACATGCAGGCTTCGACCGACGTCGGTATCGACATCGTGCAGGTGATCCAGGCCCTCATCATCGTGTTCATCGCCGCTCCCGCCCTCATCAAGGCGATCTACCGGGTCAAGGCCGACACTGAGGCCGCCCAGGTATCGCAAGGGTGGGCCACGTGACCACCGTGACGGCAACCGCCACCACCGACCGGGAGATCCGCACCCCGGCCGAGGTCAGGCGCGCCAAGATCCTGGCCATCGTTTACCTGCTCCTGGCCGCCCTCACGCTGTGGGCGTTCGGCATCGGCTCGGAGGGCGACGCCACGTTCGTGATCAGCCGCCCGGGCGACACCTTCGAGGTTGGAAACATCGTCGTCCCGGCCGCCGGCCTCGCCTATGTGGTCAGTGCGATCCTGGCCTTCCTCGGAGCCCGCCAATGGCTGCGCGGGTTCGGTTCCCGCACCAACCTCGTGCTCGCCATCGGCCTCGGGTTGTTCGCGCTGTCGTTCCTGGCGTGGGCGGCGGCGGGCACCTCGTTCAGCCTGGTGGGGATGTTCCAGGAGGCGATCAAGCGGGCGGTGCCGATCACCTTCGGGGCTATCTCCGGCGTGCTGTGCGAGCGGACCGGCATCATCAACATCGGGATTGAAGGCATGCTGCTGGGAGGCGCCTTCACCGGTGCCATTGTCGGCTCGACGCTGGGGGCTGCCGCCGGGATGGTGGCAGCCGCCCTCGTTGGTGGCGTCCTGGCGCTGGTCCTGGCCATCCTGACCGTGAAATATCGCGTCGACCAGATCATCGCCGGGGTGGTGATCAACATCTTCGTGCTCGGTCTCACCTCGTTCTATACCTCCCAGATATTGGTGGAGAACCAGCAGCTGAACGACGCCCCGATCATGCGAGCCTTTGAGATCCCGCTCCTCGGCGACATCCCCTTCATCGGTCCGGTGCTGTTCGACCAGAACATCTTTGTGTACGCCATGTACCTGCTGGTGGCCGCCACCACCTACGGTCTGTTCCAGACCCGCTGGGGGCTGCGGACCCGGGCGGTCGGCGAGAAGCCGCGGGCCGCCGACACCGTCGGCATCAACGTGTTCTCGATGAAGTACTGGAACGTGATCCTCGGCGGCCTGGTCGCCGGATTTGGTGGCGCCTACTTCACGATCGGGTCGGTCGGCCGGTTCGACGAGAACATGACCGCCGGCCGTGGCTTCATAGGGTTGGCCGCCATGATCTTCGGCCGGTGGCATCCGGTAGGCGCGTTGTCGGCCGCCCTCGTATTCGGGTTTGCCGACTCGCTGCAAGTCAAGCTGGGCATCCTCGAGACGCCCATTCCCTCCGAGTTCCTGGCCATGGCGCCCTACCTCGTCACCATCGTCGTCGTCGCCGGCCTCGTGGGCCGCAGCCGCCCCCCAAGCGACTACACGGCGTATGTGAAGGAGTAATCGGAGCGGAGCTCCGATTACTCCGTCGACGGTCGACGGTCAACCGTCGACTGCCAGAGGGCCGTTGACCGTTGACCGTTGACCGTTGACCGTTGACCGTTGACCGTTGACCGTTGACCGTTGACCGTTGACCGTTGAC
>JABDLU010000187.1 GCA_013002865.1 Acidimicrobiia bacterium | reverse complement strand
GGGGTGGTATCGCCTCCGAGCACCCCGTCGGCGGCTATGTCGAGCGCGGCGTATTCGCCGGGCCGGCCCAGCGTGGCAAGTCCCGCCGGACCGCCCCAGTTCCAGCGGGTGTCCTGGCCGTAGACATAGGCCACGGCCCCGGCATCCCACGACGCCTGGGCGTCGGCGGCGATCTCGTCGGCACCGATGAAGCCGACGGCGGGTCCCTCGGGATAGCACCAGGTCGAAACGCCCCGTTCCTGCATCGGCTCGTCCTCGTACCGCATCTCCGCCGAAACCACGTCCTTGCCGAATTGCTCCCGGAGGGCCGTGAGGGCGCCCTGGGCTACGTCGGGGAGATTGCAGTGACTGGTCTCGGGGGAGAGGAAGTCAACCCACTCGCGGTCGGCGAACATGACCCAGCTGGAGTGGAATCCGCCGGTGTGATAGGTGATGGGCTCGGTTGCCCCGGTCGACCGGATGCCGGCGACGATGGCTTCCCAGGTGGGCTCGGTCTCCGCCTCGGTCTCCGGGGTCCACCAGTCGCCGCCCATTACCCACGCCTCGAGGGCCGGATGCCCCTTCCAGCGGTTGGCCAGCGTCGCCCCGTAGGCGGCACCGTTCAGCTCGTGTATCGGAGCCGGATCGAGGATGCCGTGCCATTTGGCGGCCGGCCGGTCGCCGACCCAATCCGATGCCCAGGCAACGACGATGTTGACCGTCAACCCATGCGCCTGGGCCGTGTCGAGGATGTGATCGACGTGCTCGAGGTACAAGGGGTTGGGGGAGTCGAAGCTCTCGAACGCATGGCCATGCCGGTTGGGCTCTTCCAACCCGCCCTGCCACACGTTGGGGACCAGGCTGATCCACACGCCGGCATGCCCGGCGTTATCGAGGAATGTGAAGTACTGCTCTAGCTCCTCGTCGCTGGCTTTCAGCGGGATCGACCAGGCCGTGTCGTACACCCGCATCGGCTCCCGGGCCGACACCGTCACCTGTCCGCGGCGGGTCGTGGTGCCGTCGAACAGCTCGTACTGGAACGAGTAATCGCCCGGCGCCAGGTCGTGGGTGTCGAACAGGCCGCGATCGCAGGTCGGGTCGACCCAGGCCCGCACCCATTGCGGCCCACCGGTTTGAGAAATTGAGCACGAGAACGTCGTGAGCCCATCGACGACGGGTGTCCACGATGCCACGCTGCCCTGGACCGCCTGGACGGCGATGTCCCGGAATCGGCCCATCACGTTCAGCTCGGCAACGGTGGTCCAGCCGCCCCGGTTGCCGGCTTCGCTCAGCGCCACGAACGTGAGATAGCGGCCGTAGACGGGCGGGAAGGTGATTTCATGCTCCGCGGCGTCGTCCGGGAACGATCCTGTTGTGACCGGCGTGAGCGTGGACCAGTCGTCCGGTTGCTCGCTCACATAGAAGGCAAACTGGCCGACCCGCCCGTTTGGCACCCCGGTCCCGTCTGGCCGTCCCTGATACCGGAACCCCTCGACCTCGGCGTTGTGGAGCAAGTCGATGGTGATCCAGTGCGGGTGCGGGGTGGGGGAGAACTCGGTGTGCCAGAAGGTGGCCGGGTCCCCGTCGATGGCGGACCGGGCCGAATAGATCTGCTGGTTCTCTTCCGAATCGGCCGTCACCACCCAGAACTCGCGCTCCAGGTCGGGCGCCTGCGTGGAGGCCGCGGCGTCCGTCACGCCGACCGGCGTCGCCGCGGCAACCAGCAGAAAGGCAATCTGCACTGCCCGGCGGCGCCCTACCACGTGTCCCATGTGTCAGCCCGAATGTCCCTCGGTTCCCGTTCTCCGTCACACAGTACACGACTTTCGCGTTCTCGACCACGGAGAGTGGTCGGGAACCCTTCGGGTTCCTTGGGAGTTGGCTGCGCCAACTCCTCTATGGGCGTGCGGGAACCCTTCGGGTTCCTTGGGAGTTGGCTGCGCCAACTCCTCTATGGGCGTGCGGTAACCGTTCGGGTTCCTTGGGAGTTGGCTGCGCCAACTCCTCTATGGGCGTGCGGGAACCTTTCGGGTTCCTTGGGAGTTGGCTGCGCCAACTCCTCTATGGGCGTGCGGGAACCGTTCGGGTTCCTTGGGAGTTGCGTGGATCGACGCCTACGCGCGGGCGGCGGTTAACCCCGCCAGCTCCCGCCCTGCGGGCGGCCAGGGACAAGCCGTTGACCGTTGACCGTCGACCGTCGACCACCATGTAGTCCGGCGAAGCCGGACTACATGGTCAACGCCATGACCGCCTTCTGGGCGTGGAGCCGGTTTTCGGCCTGATCGAACACGGCGCTCCAGCGGCCGTCGATGACGCCGTCGGTCACCTCGACGTTGCGGTCCGCCGGCAGCGGGTGCATGTAGATGGCGTCTTGGCCGGCCAGCTCCATGCGGCGCTCGTCGGTGATCCAGTCGGTGTACTTCTCGGAGATCTTGGCCGATTCCTCGTGGTCGTCGGTCGTGAGCATGCTTCCCCAGCTCTTGGCGTAGACGACGTCGGCGCCGGCCATCCCTTCGTCGAAGTCCTCGACGATCTCGAAGCTGCCGTGGGCTTTCCTGGCGTTCTCCTCGGCCTGGGCGACCACCTCGGGCATGAGTTTGAACTCCGGTGGGCGAGTGAGGCGCACGTTGGCGCCGTACCGCGTCATGAGCAGGATGAGGCTCTGGGGAACACTGAGCGGCTTCTGGTAGCTGGCCGCGTAGGCGTAGCTCACGTTCACCGTCAGGCCCTTGGGGTCGCCCTTGTGCTCGATGATCGTCTGCAGGTCGGCGAGCGCCTGGAACGGGTGGTACCAGTCGCACTGCATGTTGAGCACCGGGGTGCGGCTGGCGTCGGCGACGGCGCGGATGTACTGGTTTCCGATACCCCAGTCGACGTTGCGAATGGCGATGCCGTCGTTGTAGCGGCCGAGGATGTCGCCGATTTCCTTCCAGGTGTCGCCGTGCCCGATCTGGGTGGTGGTGCTGTCCAGGAACATGGCATGGCCACCGAGCTGCGCCATGCCGGCCTCGAAGCTGGCCCGGGTCCGGGTGCTCGAGAAGAAGAACAGCATGGCGAGGACTTT
>JABDLU010000177.1 GCA_013002865.1 Acidimicrobiia bacterium | reverse complement strand
GCACATCCTGAAAGGCCAGAGCGAAGGCCAATCCGAACAGGCCGGCGATGCCGAGGAGCGGAGCCAGCGAAACCCCCACCTGACCGAGGGCGTAGATCAACCCGAAGCCAAACACCAGGCCGGCTGCTACTCGCGACAGCAGCCGAACCAGGAACGGAGGGAGTTGCGCCGACATGAGCCGGCTCAGAAGGCGGCGCACCAGCATCGCCAGTACCCCTGCCCCGACGAGAAGGCTGCCGGCCACGATCCAGTCGGCGGCCGTCAACCCGCCGAGCTGGGCAAGCGGGTCGTCTGTCTGGGTCTGAAACATCTGCATGGTCATCTTCCTCCGGCGTTGCGCCCGTTGCGTCGTCGGCGCCATGTTGGCACGACACGCCACCGAAGCGTTTGAGCATGCGCCCACCGGGGTACCTCCCGGCCACCGCAAGAAAGGGGACACTATGGCCAAGGACCACGGCCCAGCCATCAAGGACGATGACCAGTACGAAGCACTGCGTGATGAGGGCATGAGCAAGGAAAAGGCCGCTCGCATCGCCAACGCCGACAATGCCTCCTCGGTAGGCGGCGCGCAGCCTCCTTACGAGGAGTGGACCACGGACGAGCTGTATGACCGGGCCCAGGAACTCGATATCGAGGGCCGAAGCGACATGGATAAGGACGAGCTCATCGCAGCTCTCCGGAACGGATAGAGAGTGACTACCGATAAGAAGCAACCGCTCACAACTCTGGACGAGGTGCGAAGCGAATTCAATATTGTTGCCGCCGTCCAGAGCCTCGAGGACGCCGAAGCCCTGGCCGCTGCGCTCGAGGAAGCCGAGATTCCCAGCGACAGCATCGCTCTCCTGGGCGCATACCCGGCTCAGCCGGGCGACGCAGTCGACCATTCAGCTAGCGCCGCACCGCTCACCGACGGGGCCGCCGATCCACCCATCCGGGACGGCAACGTGGCCGTGGGAGTGCACAGTGAGCACGAGCAAATGGTGACCACGGCCGAACGCGTGATGCAGCGCCACAATGTGCTGAGCGTCAATCGATTCCAGGGAAGCTGATCGTGCTCAAGTCCGCATCGGAGGCCACCGTCGGCTGAGTCAGGTCAGCAGGGTTTTGCGATGCGGAAGCCCCGGGCCGAGTTCGGCAACCGTGCGCTGTATGGGGGCGCCGTCGTCGTTCGGATCGGCGACGACGATCAGCATCTCCATGCCGCCCAGCTCAGCGGCCACCTGCAAGCACGAGCCGCACGGGAACGTCGCCTCCCCGGCAGTGGGGGGAGCCGCCAGCGCCAGCGCCAGCGGGCGCCCGGCTCCGGCCGCGACGGTCTGAAACAGCGCAACCCGCTCGGCGCACATGGCGAGGCCGAACACGAGATTCTCGACGAGAGAGCCGACAACCGTTGCGCCCTGGGCGGTGCGGACCGCCGCCCCGGCGTCGAATCCCGAGTACGGTACATATGCCCTCTCCCGGGCCCGCTCGGCCGTGTCGAGCAGATCTTGCAGAACCTCGTCAGTCGGTCGGTGCGCCATGAATCTCCTTCCCGGTCCGGTCCGCTACCCAGGCAAGATAGGCGTCGGTATCGATCTTGCGCTCCAAGCCGGCGGTGGTCATCGGCCGTACCTTTCCGAACACCGGGTTCTCGCCGAACGCCTGGTCGTGAAGTCCGAAGATCCACCCAATGTTGGCATACGAGTTCGGGTCACGGCCGTCGTAGAGGTAGCGATTGTTGAGCTCCAGCGCCACCCGGTAGGCGTATTCCGGTGTGTTGGTCCAATGTAGGATGCGCTTGCCCCAGTACATCCGCATCCGGTTGTGGAGGTACCCGGTTTCCCGCATCTCCACCATGGCCGCATTCCAGTACGGATCTGAGGTTTTTCCTTCTGCCAGCTCGGTGATCGTGTACACCTCGTCTCGCTCGTCGTCGCGGTGCTCGCGCAACGTCTCCCTGGCCCAGTCCGGCAGTGACGAAAACTTGTCGTAGTCGGGCTCGAACCACACGTAATTGTGGGCCAGCTCCCGGCGGACCACGAGCTCCTCGACGAAATCATCAACGGCCGCGTCGGGAGCGTCGGCCGCCCGCACCTTTCGCAGGATCTCGAGCGCCGAGATGTGCCCGTAGTGCAGATACATCGACAGCTGTGAGCTGGAGCCGGCCGTGAAGTCGGTCGAGGAGCCATCGGCGTAGCGATCCAGCCGGTCCGCAACGAAGGCCTGCAGAGTTGCCCGCGCCGCGCTCTCGCCGCCGGCGATCGGAGCGTCGGTATCGTGGGTCAAGCCGACTGATTCGAGCAGCTCGGCAGCCGCCGTCACTGGCAGGGAATCGAGCTGCGGGGCACCCCCACCCCAGTCGAGCGACGTAGTCACCAGCTTCTCCGAGAACTCATCGAGGAGCTCGTGGATCTTGGGACGGATCGTTCGGGCGGCGTACTCGCGCTTGTCGGAGGCGACTTCGACCGGCACCACAACGTTGGTCTCGATCTCCCACATCGGGACGTCGAGGTGCTTGGCCAGCTGATTGCGCCACGCTCGCGGCTCACGAAGGTAAGCACGCTCGGTGACGACGGCGGCGGCGTCGGACGCCAGCTCGTGTGCAACCTCCCGCGGATGACCCTCCCGGACCACCAGTTCAAGATTGCGTTGCAACAACCGCCCGGCCACGTCTACCAGGCCCTCCACCAGGAACTGCATCGTGCGAGGGGTTGCCTCCGGGTAGTCGAGATCGAGCCCGAAGCCGACAACGAGCGGCTTCCCGGCTTCGTTTGCTTGCTTGACCGCAAACTCCAGCGCATGGTTCTGGGCGGAGCGGACCGCCGCTTGCATCCAGTAGAAGATGTATCCCTCATCCCCCATCGGCCGGTCGGCGAGCATACCGATGCGAGCGGGATGGACCACCGAGCTTGCCACGCTACGGCCCCGATCGTCGGGGGCTTCTCACACGGCCTCGAGCTGGGACGTGCACTGCGGGCATCGGCTGGCGTCCTGATCGATGTGCGACTTGCAGAACGGACAGGACCGGGTGGTCGGAGCGGCCTCGGTGTCGGTGCGCCGCAGACGGTTGATCCAGCGGATGAGCACGAACAGGGCGACGGCGACAATGAGGAAGCTGATGACTTGATTGATCAGGTTTCCGTAGGCCACCACGACTGCTCCGGCTTCCTCGGCGGCGTCGACCGAGGCGTATGGACCGGCCGGATTGCCGGACTCAATGACCCAGAAACGATCGGCAAAGTCGAGATCGCCGGCGAATGACCCGACGACAGGCGTCAGCACATCGTCGACTACCGAGTTGACCACCGAGGTGAAGGCTGCCCCGATGATGATGCCGACGGCCATGTCGACGACGTTGCCCTTGATGGCGAATTCACGGAATTCATTGAGCATGTTCGGTCTCCTCGCATCAGCTCAAGCGTCCCACACTGTCTTCGTCTGGGCGACCCTGGCGCACATTCTTGGTCCGGCCGACCCGGGCGATTCCCTCTACCCACAGCCCGTCGTCTGCAAACCGATCGGCTCCGAACAGTGTATGAGGCAGGTTTGATCCCGCTTCGAACCGGGTACACCCGAGCCATCACCGCATGAAGGAGAAATCATGGACCAGCACTTCCAACCCGCCGGGCTCTCCGGCCAGGCCGCCCAGGAGTTGACCGACAAACTGCAGAACCGGCTCATCTCGCTCGTCGACCTCAGCCTCGTTCTGAAGCACATCCACTGGAACGTCGTCGGACCCGGTTTCATCGCCGTACACGAGCTCCTCGACGATCAAGTTGCCGGCGTTCGCGACATGGCCGACGAGGTGGCCGAACGCATCGCAACCCTTGGCGTGGTGCCAAACGCTCTCGCCGGGCACATCACCCGCACCCGAACCTGGGACGACTATGACCTCGGCCGCGCCGTCGTCGAGGCCCACCTGGCGGGGCTCGACAAGGTTTACGACGGCGTGATCGGCGATCATCGCAGCGCCGTCGAAGAGACCGCCAAGCTCGACCCGGTGACCGAAGACCTCCTCACCGGCCAACTCGGCAAACTGGAGCTCTATCAGTGGTTCGTCCGGGGTCACATTCAGAACACCTCCGGGGAGCTCATGAGTGGCGATGCCACCACCGAGCTCGGCGCCGCTGCAGCGGCTGCCACCGCCGATCCCCGCGAGTAGCACCATCCCATATTGGATAGGAGGGCCGGCGCCATCCCGGGGCGTCGGCCCTCAGCCGCGCCTACGCTGGCGCCCGAGCCGATGCGAGGACTGAGATGACGACATTCGACGTGATCGTGATCGGCGCCGGGCCGGCCGGAGAAAACGCCGCCGCCCGGGCGGCCTCTCACGGCCTCCGTACCGCCATCGTCGAGCGTGAGCTGGCGGGCGGCGAATGCTCCTACTGGGCGTGCATGCCCTCGAAAGCACTGCTTCGTCCGGGCGAAGCGCTCGCTGCCGTGCGACGGGTACCAGGTGCCGCCGCCGCCGTGACCGGCGACATCGACGTACCGGCCGTGTTCGAACGACGCGACGCACTGGCGGCGAACTTCGATGACGCCGGTCAGGTCACATGGATCACCGACCACGGCGTCGAGTTCCTGCGCGGCCACGGGCGGCTGGACGGCCAACGGACCGTACTGGTCACCACCGACGAAGGATCGACGAGCTCATATGCTGCGACCCGCGCGGTTGTCATCGCCACCGGCACCGGCGCGTTCCTTCCCCCCGTTCCCGGGCTCTCGGAGATCAGCGTATGGGACAACCGACAGGCAACCACCGCCGAGGCAGTGCCGCACCGGCTGCTCATCGTCGGCGGGGGCGTCGTCGGCGTCGAGATGGCCCAGGCCTGGAAGACGCTCGGGAGCGCCGAGGTGACCGTCGTCGAGATGATGCCGCGCCTCCTCCCCCGGGAAGAGCCCTTCGCGGGAGAGGAGCTGCGTGAAGCTCTCGAAGAGATAGGCGTCACGGTGTTGACCGGCACCACGCTGATATCGGTGAGCCGGGACGGAACGGGACCGGTGACCGCCGTAGTCGAGGGACCGGGGCCCTCGGGTGGCGGTTCCCGCCACGACACCCACATCGGAGCCGATGAGATCGTGATTGCGGCCGGGCGTCGACCCCATACCGACACCATCGGCCTCGACACGGTTGGGCTAACTCCCGGCGACTACATCGACGTCAACGATCAGATGCAAGCGTCCGGCGTTTCCGGTGGGTGGCTCTACGCGGTCGGTGACGTCAACGGACGCGCCCTCCTGACTCACACGGGCAAATACCAGGCCAGAATCGCCGGTGACCACATCGGGGGCCGCGATGTCACCGCAACCGGGGACCTCACCGCCGTTCCGCGCGTCGTGTTCACAGATCCGCAGGTGGCGGCGGTCGGCCTCACCGAACAAGAGGCGCGCGATCAGGGTCTGTCCGTCCGGGCGGTGCAGCATCGCACCGGTCACGTCGCCGGCGCTTCGGTGCTCGGCCGGGGTATCAAGGGCACCAGCCAGCTGGTCATCGACGAGAACCGCCGGGTCGTGATCGGAGCCACGTTCGTAGGCCCCGGAACCGGCGAACTGCTCCATGCCGCCACCATCGCCATCGTCGGCGAGGTCCCCATCGACACGCTGTGGCATGCCATCCCCTCCTTCCCCACCCTCAGCGAGGTGTGGCTGCGGCTGCTCGAGGCCTACGGCCTGTAGACGGTTCCGGCTCGGTGACGCCGGTTCTTCCCGGCTATCCCCCCAGGCCGGGCAATTCGATCGTGTAGGCCAGCGACAAAGCCGAGCCTGTGCCATCGACTACGGCGACACCGGCCTGGAAGCGGAGCTGCTGGATGAGACACAGGCTCTCGGTCTCCTGGTGGCAGTAGATGACGGTGAGATCGGCGACGATCGAGCCTGCCCCCTCGGTGAACTCCACCGGCACTCGCACCGGGAACTCGGCTCCGGTGAGGGCAATCGCCGCTTCATCGACCTGCACCGCGCCCGTGGCCGTGAGCTGGGCCGACGACGGCGCCTCCTCGTTGACCTTGTGTCCGGCAGGAAGCGTGATCGCCAGCTCAACGAAGCCCGGTCCGGGCGCCACCTCCACCGTGCCGGCATCAATGACCTGGCCGGCATAGCCTGAGTCGGTTGGCGATGGCGCAAAGGCTTCGATGCCCTTGAGGACGAGCGTGGTGGTTTCACCGGTGGCGAGATCGACAATCCGCACGGCGTGGTTGTTGGTGTCGGCCACGAAGAGCCGGTCACCGAAGGCGGCGAGACCTCCCGGCTCGTAGAACAAGGGATCCGTGCCGTCCTCCCACCCCTGCTCGCTACCGAGAAAGGTCTGGATAGAACCGGCCGCGAGATCGATGCGTTTGATCTTCGAGTTGTAGGTGTCGGCGACATAGAGGAATCCATCGTCGGCCAGTGCCAGGCCGAGTGGATGCTGGAGGCGGGCGTCGGTGCCGACCCCGTCGACGTCGCCGAAGTCGAACAGGTTCTCATCACTCCCGACGACGATGTCGGTCACGCCGCTGTCGCCGAGCTCCACCTCAGCAGACCGGATGGCGCTTGACTCGGAGTCGGCGAAGTAGAGCACTCCGGCGTTGTCGAACGCCAGGCCGCTCGGTTGGGCGAGCTCGGCTTCGGGCAGCGGCCCGTTGAGGGTCGATTCGCGCGCATTGCCGACGAGCGGGGCGGCCGCACCGGTTTCGAGATCCACGAACCAGATCTGGTGGTGGCCGGCCATGGCGATGTACAGCAGACCGTTGCGCTCCTCGAGCGCCCACGGTGAGGCGAGCGACACATCCCTTCCAATTCCGCCGGCGGGCGGCCAGCCTTGCTCCCCGTCCCCGAGGGCCGTGGACACCGCGCCGGAGGCGAGGTCGACGGCCCGAATTGCGTGGTTGTTGGTATCGGCCACATACAGGGTCGCACCGTCTGGGCTGAGCGCCATGCCCTGCGGCGAATCGAACTCAGCCTCGAGTGCCGGCCCGTCGGTGTAGCCGGCCGACCCCCGGCCGTACACCTGAATCACCTCGCCGGTTCCGGGATCGGCGGACACGATGCGGTGGTGGCCGGTGTCGGCAATGTAGAGGGTCTCCCCGTCGGTGAACACCTTGCCGGGGAAGGAAAGGATCGTGTCGGGCCGGCCGTCGACCTCGAGGTCGAAGCTGATCGGAGTCGGGTCGAGTACTCCATTGGCGTCGAACTCGGCGACCAGCCCGGCGATCACCGGCTGCACTATCTCATACACGCCTTCCCCGGAGTGCCCGCCGACCACATTCCCGCCCGGGTCGACGAGCACGGTGGTCGGCCAGGCGTTGGCACCCCAGGTGTTCCAGACCAGGAAGTCCCGGTCGTTGACCACGGGGTGCTCCACTTCGTATCGCAGGATGACGTTGCGGATGTTCTCGGTCTCGCTCTCGTTGACGAACTTGGCCGAGTGCACCCCGATCACGACCAGCTCATCGGAGAACTCAGCCTCGAGCCGTTTCAGATCGGGAATGATGTGGATGCAATTGATGCAGCCATAGGTCCAGAAGTCCAGCAACACCACCTTGCCCCGGAGACCGGCCAGGGTGAGCGGCTCGGAGGTATTGAGCCAGTCGAGACCCTCAGGAAACTCGGGGGCTGCGACGGTCCCCGCAAAGGAGAGCTCGGGATCGAGCGTCGTCGTGGTCGACAACCCATCAACGCTCGACGAGTTGGGTTCGGCACCTCCCCGCTCGTCGGCATTCGAGCAGGCCCCAGCCAGGAGCGCCAGTGCGAGAAACAGAGCAGTGGGAACAGTTCGAATCACTCGCCCAATCAAACGTCGCACCGGCTGAATACGTTCCTATCCGGCTGCCCCGGCGCCGAGATCATCCAGCGCCGCATCGATCTTCGCCACCATCAGGCCGACTCCGTACTCAACCGCCGTCGGGCGGGCTTGACCGAGGAGTCGGCCCGCCTCGGCAAGGTCTCCGGTTGCCGCCACGCACCGGGCGAGACAGATGCGCTGCCAGAGGCCGGACACAATCAAGCCGAAACGGTCGGCTGCCGCCAGAGTCTCCTCGAGCGTGGCGATCGCCAGCTGGTGATCCCCCCGTGCTTCAGCCAGTCGTGCCGCCGCATACCGGGTCAGGCTGGCGTCGACCGGGCCGAGCGACTCTGCCCCATCCACCATCCGTTTGAGCACGCCGGGGGCTGCCTCGGCTAGTCCGTCCGCTATCCAGTGGACGTAAGCAGACCTCCAGAACGGCGTCGACCCGGTTGCCGAATCGAACTCCTCGGCGAGGGTCAGGGCCCGGCTGTGACCGCCGATCTCAAAATGGACGGCCGCAGCTATCGCCAGACCCGGCGCCACAGCCTGGACATCGCCAATCTTGCGGAGCTCCCCGAGGGTTCCGTCGATCAGCTGCGCGGCCTCGTCGGTATCGCCGCTCAAATACAACGCCCATGAGCGGAAGAAGCGTGCCCCGGTCCCTATCTGGCTGCCGCCGCGCCGCTCGTCCAACTCGGCCAGCTCATTGACCAGGGGGAGGGCTCGCGGTAAGTCTCCGGCCAGGAAGAGGTGCTCGAGCAACGACATCTTCGACCAGAGACCGGCACCCTCGTGCCCGCGCTGGTAGGCCAGGTCGATCGCTTCCGAGATGACCTTGGCCGCTGCGTCGGGACCCTCCACCCACTGCAACGACGAGGTGTAGTTGTTGTAGCAAACCAGCGCGCGCCCGGTGAAGCCTCCCTCCAGACTCAGTTCGAGTCCCTCTTTGAGCAGCTCGAGCGAGTGCGGATCACTCGCTTTGGCTGCTGAGCCCAGGACTGAAACGGCATAGGCCTCCTCCTCAGGCGCGCCGAGCGTACGGGCCATATCGCGAGCGAGCGCGGCCAGCCTGCGGGCCTCCGCGTTGTTCCCTTTGAGCATGTGCTGCGATGCGGCGGACGCGTAGATCCCGGCGATTTCGATACTCGGGGGCCACCCGTCAACCATGGCCACCGCGTCGAGCGTGAGGTTGAGAGAAACGTCACCGTCTCCCAGGATCCAGGCGGTCCTGCTCCGCTCGGCAGCTGCCCTTGCCTGGCCGACCACGTCGCCGGCTTGTTCCAGTTGACGGCCGGCCTCGCCGGCTGCCTGGTCTGCCTCATCCAGTTGGCCCGCTGAGTAGGCGACCTGGGCGAACTGAATCAGCGCGAGTCCCCGCTGGGCAGGATCCGACGCCGTGTCGACAGCCCGCTGCAGCTGAACCAGGGCCCGGCCGGCGTCGAGGTACTTCGACCGCGCTGCTGCGGCGAGTGAGAACTGGTGAACCCGTGCATAGAGATCGGGCCGGTCCCCGGAGGTGATACGTCCCAGTTCCAGCGCCTGCTCGAGGTGATGGAGCAGCAGCTCGGCTGAGTCGTCGAGCCGGTCGGGATTGGCCGCCTCCAGCCAGCCGGCCACACTCTCGTGAAGTCGCGCCCGGTCCGCCTTGGTGAGCTGGCCATAGGCGACATCTCGAACCAGGACATGCCAAAAGCTGAACTCGTTCACCCCGTGCATGGAAGACCGGCGGATCGGCCGGATCATCTCGCGAGCGGATAGAGAGCGAAGCACCGCGGCAATGTCATCCGTGCCCGCCGGTGACATGAACTCCACCGCGGTTGGCCAGAAGACCTTGCCGACCACCGAAGCGACCTGCAGGAATCGCTTCTCATCCTCCGGTAGGAGGTCGATCCGGGCCGCCACCAGCGCTTCGATTTCAGCCGGCAGCTCCTCTGGATTACCCCCTTCAGCCGCCAACCGCGAGAACTCGATCGCATACAGCGGATTACCGCTGCACCGCTCAAGGAGCACAGCTTTGTCGGGCCTCGAATCGAAGTCGCCGGGAAGCAGCTCGCCGAGCAAATCGGCCGTCAGCTGGCTGCTGAGGGGTGACAGCGCCACCGTCACCGCACTGCGCTTGCCACCGCCCCAGGCGGGGTATTCGACGAACAGCTCGGGCCGGGCGGTGCAGATCAGCAGCACCGGACTGCTCGAGGCCCAGTCCAACAGATGCTCGAGGAAGTCGATAAGCGCGCCGTCGGCCCAGTGCAGGTCTTCGATCACAAGAATCAGAGGATCCCGTTCGGCCACGGCCTCGATGAACGAGCGGCCCGCCGCAAACAGCTCCTCCCGATCGGAGACCCGACTGCCCGGGTCCAGTCCCACGAGCGGTCCGAGCGACCGCCTCACCCAGGTCGCCGTTGCCGCTTCGGCGAACAGGTCGCCGATAGCTTCATCCCATTTCCTGCTGGTCTCCTCGACCGCTTCACCGTCGAGGATGCCGGCATGGGCTTTCAAGATCTCACCGACCGCCCAGAAGGTGATCCCCTCTCCGTATGGCAAACATCGGCCCTGCCTCCAGTACCGGCGTTCGGGCTGTTCGTCGACGTGGCGGAAGAACTCCCGCGTGAGCCGGGATTTGCCGACACCGGGCTCGCCGGTGATGGTCACCAGTTGAATTGCCTCTTCCGCCTCGGCACGCGCCAGGGCGTCGATCAGCCCGCTCAGCTCCCGCTGGCGCCCGAGGAAGGGCGTGAGGTCGGTGTCGTCCACGCCGACGCCAAAGCGGCTTCGGGCGCCGATGGCATGCCAGACCGGAATCGGATCGGCCTTGCCTTTGACCGTCACGGGTTCGCGCGGCTCAAACTCGATTGCCCGCCGGGAAGCCGCGTAGGTTCGCTGATCGACAACCACGCCACCGACCGGGGCCTCGCCTTCGAGTCGCGACGCGGTGTTGACCACATCTCCAATGATTCCTTCGCCGCCGTCGTCACTCATCTGGATGATGGCCTCGCCGGTCGTGACGGCCACCCGGACGGTGACATCGGTCCCGGCCTCCCTGAGAGCCTCGACAGAGTCCTGGATACGCAGCGCCGCCCGCACCGCTCGCTCCGGATCGTCTTCATGCGCGGTCGGCACGCCGAATACGGCGAAGACGCCGTCACCAAGCAGCTTTTCTACTTTTCCGCCGTGGCGTTCGACGTCGGCGCGAACGGCGTTCTGATAGGCAGTGAGCCGTGCTCGCATGTCCTCAGGATCGGACCGCTCCGTCTCAGAGGTGAACCCGACAACGTCCGCAAACACCACGGAGACGACTTTGCGGGTTTCGGTCGACAGTGGTGCAGTGGCCTCCGGGGCCTCCCCGGCGGCCAGCGCAAACCCACAGGACGGGCAAAACGCTGCGCCGTCTGGAGTCTCGGCGTTGCAGTTCGGGCAGGCGGTGGCAATACCCGATCCACACGTCGGACAAAACCGGGCCCCGTCCGGTGCCGGCGTGCCGCAGCTTGAGCAATTGACCACGAGACGAGCCTAGATGGCGGGTAGGCGGTGGCAGGTCGCGGCCCGTCCACCATGGCGGCGATCGAAGCCATCGAGCAATCGTGTCCCCGCACCCGAGTTCGATCGGTGATCCAGATGGGAGGGTTTCCCGCGGCTGTGACCCCGCGCCGAGAACTGATCCCGCTCGATGTCCGGCGTCAAGCCTGCAGAAAACGGCATCCGTGCCGATCAAAAACCACGTATAGTGTTCGTCGAAAGAGGGAGGAGTCGTGGTCGTACCACGTAGATGGAAGGTTGTGGCCGGAACCATGTCGGCTGCTGTGGCCCTCGGCGCCGGTGCTGCTGCTGCGCAAGAAGGCTCCGATCTGCCGGAGGAAACAAAGCCGACTCTGCTGGATACGGTCGACGTCGGCGAGCTATCAACCATTGGAGATCTCGAACAGGTTGTGGTCCAGACCCAGGTCGACGGCGAGGTCGACTCGCCGTTTGATAGCGTGAGCGGCGACTCTGAGCTCTCCGACAGCGTTCCGTCGGAAGAGAGCCCGGAATCCCTGGAGAGCCCCGAGTCGGCGGAGAGCCCCGACTCCGTCGAGAGCGCCGATTCGCCCGACAGCCCGGACTCTGAACTGTCCCTCGATTCTGAGGTCTAGCTCGCGATACTGGTAGCTCGTGCGAGCGCCGCTTCCACCACCTGATCCATCGGTTCCCGTGCTCGCCGACTTGCTCGGCCCGGCTGCACCCGAGATCCTCACACCGGTCCTCGGCATTCGGCCCGACGGCCTCCGTCCTACGCAGATCCGCTATTCCCCAGGACGTAGCGCCACGGTCCTCTACTCGGTAGACGGCTCCTCTGAGCGTTTCGTGGCCACCACCGGCGGCAACCTTCCGTCCGGGGCGGCGCGGCTGAGCGATGGCTCCTCGGAGATCGCCGTGTGGGCCGTACCGCAAGATCCTCGCCTGCCGGGTCTGCGGGTGGCGATGAACGGCCCAACGCTGGCACCCATATTGAGAGAGGTCGGCTTACGGTCCCCGATCCGGCACCTCAGGCTTCGCTCCTACCGGCCAACAAGACGAGCCGTGGTCGAGGTCACGACAGCCGAACATCGCGTGTTCCTCAAGGTTGTCCGTCCCGATCGAGTTCAGCACCTCCAGCTAGCCCACCGGACGGTGGCCGAGCAGATCCGGGTACCCCGGAGTCTCGGATGGTCTCCCGACCTGGGCATCGCGGTCCTGGAGGCCCTGCCGGGAGCTTCGTTGCGCAGAGCCGCTTCGCAGAGCCTGGCAGGGACCCTTCCATCCTGGGCAACCTTGGCGTCGAACCTCGACCAAATTCCCCTGCTCGACAACCACCGACCCGGACTCATCGAACGAACTGCTACTCATGTCCGGTTGCTCACTGCTATCCGCCCCGGTCTCGCAGAAAGTCTTGCCGAGCTGCAAACATACTTGTCCGGAGCGCCGGATGAGCCGCTGAGACCCGCCCACAACGATCTCCACTCCGAGCAAATACTCATTCAGGGCGACGGCCAACTCACCATCTTGGACATCGACACGGTCGGCCCGGGCCGGCGAGTGGACGACGCCGCCCTGCTCATCGGCCACATCTATACCCACGCTGCAGCCGGTGGAGGTTCGGTCGCCCTCGCCGAGTACGGATCGAGGCTTCTGGCGGAATGTGAAAAGACCCTCGACTCGAATAGCCTGCGGCTCCGGATCTCAGCTGCTGTGCTCGCCTTCGCTACCACACCATTCCGGCGCCAGGATCCAGACTGGCCGGCTGCCACCGCCCGACGCATCGACGCAGCCCGAAGCTGGTCGTTATCACACTGACCGGAACGCCGATCGCTGCCCTTCTCAGACCCGGGTCATTCCAACCCACGGCCGCGTAGCCTCCCGGGGACTCCCGAGGATCCTTCGATCCGCCATCGGCATTCTCGCTGGCCCAGTCTTGGCAGGAGCAATGCCGCTCGGTGACGCCGCACGAAGATCTAGTGTGAGCGGATGACCAGATATCTCTTTCACGGCGGCACACTCGTCGATCCGATCCTCGGCCGTATCGAAAACGATCTCGTGATCGAAGGCGACCGGATCGTGGAGGTCGGTACCGGACTCGACGGTGACGAGGCGATCGATTGCACGGGAAAGTATCTGATACCCGGCCTATTCGATTGCCACGTACACCTGGCATACACGCACGTCGACTTGTGGAAGCACATCCACACGCCCCTCTCCTACAACTTCTACCTGGCGATCGGCAACATGGCACGCACCATTGAATGCGGGATCACCACGGTGCGGGACGCCGGTGGAGCCGACCTGGGTATGAAGGAGGCCGTCCAGGATGGTCTGATTCCCGGTCCGCGCATGCAGATCTCCCTGGTGATGATGAGCCAAACCGGCGGCCACGGCGATGGATGGAACCCGTCGGGTATTCCCATCAACCTGGCGGCCCCGTATCCGGGCAGGCCGGACAACATCGCCGATGGTCCCGACGAGGTGCGCGCCAAGGTGCGGGAGCTGGTCCGGGCCGGAGCCGACGTGATCAAGGTCGCCACCTCGGGAGGCGTACTGTCGCCCCGGGACGATCCCCGTCATGCCCACTACTCCCCCGAGGAGCTGGATGTGCTGGTCGCCGAAGCGCGTTCGGCCGGCATCTGGGTGATGGCCCACGCCCAGGCAGCCGACGGCATCAAGAATGCGCTCCGCGCCGGCATCCGATCGATCGACCATGGCATCTATCTGGACGACGAGGCCATCGGCTTGCTGCTCGAGCGCGGCGCCTACCTCGTGCCGACATTGTTGGCACCGACCGGCGTCGAGAAGGCCGTGGCCGCAGGCGCCCAGATCGCCGAGGCATCCATCCGGAAGGCGGCCGAGCTGGTCGAGATCCACCGCGAGTCGTTTCGTAAAGCCGTTGAGGCGGGCGTCAACATCGCGATGGGCACCGACAGCGCGGTGACCCCGCACGGCACCAACCTGGAGGAGCTTTCGCTGATGGTCGAGAACGGCCAGACCGCCGAGCAAGCCTTTGCCTCCGCAACGATCAACGCCGCCACGTTGATGGGATTGGAAGAAGATCTTGGGTCGCTGGAACCGGGCAAGCTGGCCGACCTGGTGGTGACGACGAGCGATCCTCTCGTGTTCGACGGCTTGAAGGACGGCATCCAGGAGGTCTGGAAAGCGGGCAGCCGGCTCGTCGGCCCGACCTGAAAAAGTACCCTGTGCGGTAGCCGCCATAAGGACGGGTGATGCTCGAAACGACCTATCTGAGCCCACTGCACAAGATGGTCGGTACCACCGGGACCGACTTCTGGAACGACTCGTGCAGCGTCGAGGAACTGACCTACGCCATCGAACACGGCGCGGTCGGTGCGACCAGCAACCCCACGATCGTCGGCCAGGTCCTGGCCAAGGAACGCCACCTGTGGGAGGACCGCATCCTCCAGATCATCGGCGATCATCCCCGCTGGACGGACGAAGACATCATGTGGAAGGTCTTCGAGGAGATCGGCCTGAAAGGTGCCGAGCTGCTGCTCCCCGTGTTCGAGCAGACGCACGGCCGCTCGGGCCGGCTGTCGATCCAGACCAACCCGGCGAACTACCGGGATCCCGAACGGATGGTCGAACAGGCGATTCATTTTGCCGGCCTGGCGCCCAACATGCAGGTGAAGCTTCCCGCCACCAGTCAGGGCCTGATCGCCATTGAGGAGGCCACCTACCGGGGCGTGAACATCAACGCCACGGTCAGCTTCACGGTCCCTCAGGCGATAGCGGTTGGGGAAGCCGTCGACCGGGGCCTGGCGCGGCGGGAAGCCGACGGGCTCACCACCGACGACATGACCCCCGTAACCACCCTCATGGTTGGACGAATCGAAGACTGGATCCGCGTGGTCACCGGACGGGACGGCATAACGGTCAACCCGACTTACCTGCCCTGGGTGGGGATCGCGGTCTTCAAGCGAGCGTATGAGATCTACCGCCACCGGGGGTACCGCGCCCGGCTTCTTGCCGCCGCCTACCGCCATCACCTGCACTGGTCGGAGCTCATCGGCGGCGACGTGGTGCTGACCATCCCGGCCGCCTGGCAGCGGCGCTTCAATGCCTCGGCGGTCGAGGTCCGCGAACGGATGGACGATCCGGTTGACCCGGACATCATCACAGAGCTCCACAACCGGATACCCGATTTCCGGGCCGCCTACGACGAAGACGGGCTCACGGTCGAAGAATTCGATTCGTATGGAGCCACCGTCCGCACCCTGCGCGGCTTCATCGCCTCCTATCACGAGCTGATACGGGTGATTCGAGAGGAACACCTGCTCCCCGACCCGGACCTGGCCTAACCAATGCGGCTGGGCGTCGGCCGGGCCATCGTCGAAGGGACATCGGTAGCCGGAGACGTCGAGATCGAAGATGGCACGATCACTGCCGTCGGCCTGTCCGGTGGTGGCTCGGGACTAGCCGCGCCTGGATTCGTCGACATCCAGATCAATGGGTTCGCCGGGATCGATTTCGCCGCCGCCCGGC
Source organism: Acidimicrobiia bacterium (assembly GCA_013002865.1). Lineage (GTDB taxonomy): Bacteria > Actinomycetota > Acidimicrobiia > Spongiisociales > SHLN01 > SHLN01. The sequence goes on along the minus strand of JABDLU010000177.1, from coordinate 14,566 downwards.
CCGACGACTACAGCGCCGTCGGCAGAGCGTTGGCGGCAACCGGCGTCACCGCCTACCAGCCGACCCTGATCACCTTGCCGGAAGAGGTAACCATCGCCACCCTGCAGGCACTCGGGAGCCATTCGCCGGCCGGGCCGGCACCCCACATTATCGGGATGCACCTCGAAGGCCCGTTTCTGTCCCCGCACCGGGCGGGCGCCCACGATGCGGCGTCGATGCACGACCCCGATCCCGCGCTCGCCGAGCGCCTCATCCGCGCCGGGCCCGTCACCATGGTCACCGTCGCGCCGGAGCGGCCCGGTGCCCTCGACCTCATCGAGCTGTTCCAGGACCGGGGAATCGTCGTGTCATGCGGGCACAGCGATGCCACCGCCGCCGAGGCCCACGCCGCCTTCGACCTCGGCGCACGGACGGTCACCCACCTCTTCAGCGCCCACCCGCCGTTCCACCACCGCAAGCCGGGTCTGGCCGGGGCCGCCCTGAGCCGACCGGACGTCACCGCCTCGATCATCCTCGACGGTTTCCACCTCGCCGACGAAGTCGTGAAGATCGCGTGCTCGGCACCGGCCTCCATCGCATTGATCACCGATGCGATCTCGGCCGCCGGCCTCGGTGAGGGCGCCTACCCGCTCGGGGATCGCACCGTCCACGTGTCCGGCGGAGCCGCCCGGCTCGAGAACGGAACCCTGGCCGGGAGCGTGCTCACCATGGACCGCGCCGTTCGCAATCTCGTCGAGATCGGCATCGGCCTCGAGTCGGCCATCCATGCCGCCACCGCCGTCCCCGCCCGGGTGATGGGGCGCTCCGACCTCGGAACACTCCGCGTGGGCGGCCCGGCCGACCTCGTCGTGCTTGATGATCGGCTCGAACCGGTCCGCACTCTGGTTGGCGGCCACGAGCTGTTTTCCGCCCGGTAGGGCGCTTTCCGCCCTGGCTATCGTTGGCGAGAGGACGCACCGAGAGAGGGAGTGGAGGCATGCAGGGCCATAAGGTGACGATGCTGGGGACCGGGCTGATCGGGGACTTCTACACGATGACCCTCCACGGCCAGCGCAGTCGCGATCGGGTTGAAGTCGTCTACTCCCGCTCCGAGGAACGGGGCCAAGCCTTCGCATCCCGATGGGACATCCCCAGCCACACCATCTCGATGGAGGAGGCCATCCAGCATCCCGACACTTCTGTGGTCGTTGTGGCGCTCCCCAACTTCCTGCACGAGGAATCGATCGCCATGATCGCCGACGCCGGCAAGGCGGTGCTCTGCACCAAGCCGCTCGCCCGCAGCGGCGAGGAGGCCAAGCGGATTCTCGACACCGTGGAGAGCGCCGGGATCTTCGCCGGCTACCTGGAGGACCTCTGCTACACCCCCAAGACGCTGAAGGCCATCGCCGCCGTGGAGAGCGGAGCCATCGGTGACGTCACCTGGGTGCGCTCCCGGGAAACCCACCCCGGCCCGCACAGCGCCTGGTTCTGGGACAAGGACAAGGCCGGTGGTGGTGCCATCGTCGACCTCGGCTGTCACTGCATCGAGATCATTCGCAACTTCGTCGGTAAAGGCAACCGGCCGGTCGAGGTCATGTGCTGGGCTGACACCCTGGTCCACCCCATCAAGGCCGAGGACAACGCCGTCGCCCTGATCCGGTTCGAGTCGGGAGCCATCGGGCAGTTCGAGGTCAGCTGGACCTTCCGGGGCGGCATGGACCTGCGCGATGAGGTCGCCGGCACCGAAGGCACCATCTGGATGAACCACTTCTTGCGCACCGGCTACGAGATGTACACGTCGGGTGGCGGGGACGGCTACGTCGCCGAGAAGCTCGAATCGACCGAAGGCTGGCTGTTTCCCGTCGGAGACGAGGTTGCCGAGCTCGGATACGTCGACATGTTCACCGACATGTTCAACGCCCTGGAGGCCGGCACCGAGCCCCAGGAGACCTTCTACGACGGCTACGTCGTCAACGCCATCATGGACGCCGCTTACAAGTCCGCCGAGACGCGGCAATGGGAACCGGTCGAGTTCGAGTGGCGCGGCGGTACCACCGATCGCATCGCCAAGACGGTCTCCCATCACGACGGGCATGCCATCGTGAAGGAAGAGACGCTGCCGGACGGTCGCACCAAGCTCATGCTCAGCCATAAGGACGACGGCTCGATCTTCGATCTCATCGTCTCGGGAGCCTGAGCTGCCTCACCTGGAGGTCCTCGGTTCTGAAGCCTGGCCGGATGCGATGGCCGGGGCGCTGCGCCGCTTTGTTGAGAACAAGCCGGGCGCCCGCATTTGCCTGCCAACCGGAGCCACCCCCCGCCCGGCCTATCACCGCTTCGCCGGCGATCGCGGCACCCTGAGCTCGGCGACTATCTACCTTCTCGACGAGTTCGGCTTGCCGCCTGGCAGCCCGTCGAGATGCGACGAGATGATCGCCCGGGACCTGCTTGACCGGCTCGAGGTCCCGCCCGGGTCCTTCCATGCCCTCGACGTCGGCGCAGGCGATCTCGAAGCCGAATGCGCTCGCTATGAGGCGTCGGTCCGGGCCGGCGGCCTCGACCTGGCCGTGCTCGGCCTCGGGGGCAACGGCCACCTCGGCCTCAACGAGCCGGGCTCGGATCGGACCTCCGTGACCAGAGTCGTCAGCCTCACTCCCGAGACCAGCGAGCACAGCACCGACTACGGCTCCGACCAGGCGGCGACCTGGGGTATGACAATGGGCATCGACACCCTGCTCTCGGCCGCCGAGATCTGGCTGCTCGTCACCGGCTCCCACAAGGCCGCCATCCTCCGGCGAACCCTCTCCGACCCCATCGGCCCGGACGTTCCTTCGACCTTCCTCCGCCTCCACGACGCCGTCACCATCTACGCCGACCAAGCCGCCGCGGCCCGCCTTTGAGCCAGACAGTCAGTCCCTCGTGTGAGCGCAGCGAGCATGGGGAAGGTACCGCCGCCCGAAAGGGCGGGGGTAGGGGGTGCGAGCGCAGCGAGCTGTGTCGACCGCATCTTCTGCCCTCCGGCCGGAGGACTGACAAAAGATGCAGCAAGCTCAGAGGTGTACGGCTTCGATGATGAGGAGGGTCTGGCGGGTCTCGCCGGGCTCGAGTACGGGGAGGCGGCCCTCGGCACGGTCAAAGCCACGGCCCGATGTTGAGCAGTTAGCCGGCTCTACTCCCAGCACGGCCATGCCCGGGTTGAGGTCGACCCACTGATGGAGACGAGGGAGCTCGGCCCGGCGCCAGCGAAGACGCAGAGCGACGCCGAGATGCGGGGCGGACAGCCGGGCTTCCCCCCACTCACCATCGCCGAGTAGATGTTCCAGCACTCGCTCGGGACCAGACTCGACCAGCTGCGGCTCCGACCACGTCTGCACCGAGTGTTCGGACTCGGGATCTCGCGGCAGGATCCGATCTGAATCGATCTTGAGCCGTGCCGGGCCGGCCCACAGCGGATACCCGAAGTTGAAGTGGTAGAGCAGCGGCGCCGGCGTGACCTCGTCACCCAGGTTGGTGGTGGTGTCGGTGATCTCGACCCTCCCCCGCTCCGCCCATGACACGATGCGGCGGTGCACCCGAAGTGGCTGTTCGACCGGGTCGTCGATGGTTCCCGAGGTGACCACCCGGGCACCCTCCTCGTCGACCTCCCGCTCGGCGGTGACCCCGGACGCCGCCAGATGGGAGTAGGTGCCGTGTAGGCCATGACCTTCCGACGGCGCCGCGACGTTGCGGAGGCCGCAGGTGACCAGCAGGCCGCCCCCGAACGCCGAGCTCCAGTTCATGCCGGAAAGCTCGTCGAGCGGCGCGGTTTCCCCCGCCGTTGAGACCCAGGCAAGCGGAGCCCCGGCAAACCATGCCTGACCGAGGTCGAGGCCCCGATCCGGCAGAATCCGCAGGTGAAGGCCGCCCCAGGCCGCAACGTCGATGACGCGGTTCCCCTTTGCCGGTCCCGAAGCCACGATCTCTTCCCGGATCGGCAACACGGCGTCGAGGTTGGCGAGCCTGCCTTCGGCGACGGCGCGCGCGATCTCCGTCATGTGACGTCGAACGCCCACTCGTCGGGAGCATGGGGACGAACGCCGGTGAGGCCGGCTTCCAGCAGGGTGAGGTGCCAGCGTCCCAGGTTGGCGCTGACCAGCCGATCGCGGCTCTCCCCGATGAAGCAGACGTTGGTCGGAGCAGAGAGCATCGTGCCCTGCGGATCCTCGGCCAGCACGGTCAGGTCGCCGTCTGGATCGAGGTAGTAGATGCGATCGGGCCGGTAGCAGGATATGACCGCCCCGCCCTCTTCGGTGAAGGCGATGCCATCGGGCACCGTGCCCGGGAGCCGGACCACTGTTTCGGGTTTCCCGCCGGCGCGGAGGTCGATCCGGCTCACGTCTTCCCCCTCTGACTGGATCACCCACAGTTCGGAGCCATCCGGCGTCACGGCGCATCCGTTCGGAAACCGGCACAGCGTGTCGTCGAGGATCCGGGAACTTCCGTCGGGGGCGATGGCCAACACCGCACCCACATCCTTCTTCCAGGCCCCCGAGTCGGACAAGTACAGCGTCCCGTCGGGACCGAACGCCGGGTAATTGGGGAGCATCAAGGCCCGACCGCCCGCCTCGGCCAGATAGCGAACCGCCGTACCGTCGTCCACGACCCAGAGGGCCCCGTCGGAAGCGTCACAGGCCACCACCCGCCCCAGCCCATCAACGGCCAGGCCGAGCACGAAGCCGTCCGTGCGTGCCACCTCACGGAATGACCCGGCGTCGATGTCGACCGCATACACCTGGCCGTCCTCCCCGCCGGCATAGAGCACGCCCCGGCGGTGGTCGTAGGCGACTCCTTCGGGGTGGTCGAGACCATCGACGAGGACGCGGGCGGGAACGTTCATTCGTCGGTGGCGTGCCCGACCGTACCGTCGATGACAAGACCGCCATCCACGACGATCTCCTGGCCGGTGATGTATCGCGAGGCTGTTGAAGCCAGGAACACCACAACATCGGCGATGTCGTCCTCACGGCCGATCCGCCCAAGCGGAATGCGCCGCTCATAGGTGGCGCGAACCTCCGGGGTATAGGCCCGCTGATTCAGGGGTGTGTCGATCGCCCCGGGTGCGATGGCGTTGACGGTCACGTCGTAGGGCGCCGCCTCGACCGCCAGGGTTCTGGTGAGCCCGACGACACCGCCCTTGGCGGTGATGTAAGCGCTGAGATTGGCGATGGCCAGGATGTCGGCGGCCGACGAGACGTTGATGATGCGGCCCCGGCGCTGCCCGTACATGACCGATAGCGCTGCCCGGCAACCGTAGAAGTAGCCGTGCAGGTTGGCCGCCATCAGCCCGTGCCAGTCATCGTTGCTCGTCTCACCAATCGGCTTGACCATCAGCCGGGCCGCGTTGTTCACCCAGATGTCGAGGCTCCCCCACCGGCCCGTTGCCTCCTGTGCCAGCCGATCCGCCGTCGCCGGATCGCCGGCATCGGCCTCGATGATGATCGACTCCCGCCCGGCCGCGGCGATTTCCCCCTCGACCCGGGCAGACCCGTCGGGGTCGTTGAGATAGATGCCGGCAACGTTGGCCCCGGCATTGGCTAGCGCTACCGCAATGGCCCGGCCGATCCCTTGCGAGACCCCGGTCACCACCGCGCTGGCGCCGACCAGCTCAAACGTGGCGGTCATGCATCCTCCCTCGGATCGAGAACGTACTTCATTCCTTCGCCCGCCCGGGTGGCTGCGAACGCCTGCTCCCATTGGTCGAGCCCGACGACGGCAGTGACCAGCGGATCGAGCTCGATCCCCTCTCCGAGCAATCGCATCGCCCGGCGCCACGAGGCCGGCGTGCTGGCGTTGCCCGAGGTAACCGTCGCCTCTTTGTAGAGAATGGCGTCGAGCGGCACGGTCACCGGTGCCCCGAATATCCCGACCTGAACGTAGTGGCCTCGGCTACCCAGCATCTCGAACCCGAGCACGGCTCCCGGGCCGGCACCGGAGCACTCACACACCACGTCGGGCGGGTCGAAGGCGGGCTGTTCTCCCGCCTTCAGGATGTGCGTCACAATGCCGAGCGACGCGGCCAGCTCGAGCCGGGCGCGATCGCGTTCCAGTCCCACCAGCAGCACCCGTCCACCGGCCAACTGGGCGGCCTGCGCAGTGAGCACGCCCATCGTTCCCGGCCCGATGACCAGCACGCTGTCGCCCGGGCTGATGACGGGAGGGTCGAAGAGGAGATTGGCGACACAGGCCAGCGGCTCGGCGAGGGCCCCGGCGTGCCGGCCGACGCTCGACGGCAGTTCGTGCAGGTTGCGAGCCGGGACGGTCAGCCAGCGGGTGAAGCCGCCGTTCTCGCGAGAGCCGATCGAGCGCCTCTGTGAGCACAGGTTGGGGTATCCCGCCCGGCAGTACTCGCACGCTTCGCAATACGAGTAGTACGTCTCAACGGCCACCCGCCTACCGAGCCACCCGTCGCTCACCTCGTCTCCCACCACCGCCACCTCACCCGTGACCTCATGACCCATGGTCACCGGTGGCTCGGAGGGAAACTCGTCGTCGGCAATGTGCAGATCGGTTCCACAGATCCCGGCGGCGATCACCTCGATCGTCACTTCACCCGGCGCCGGCGGCCGAACCGGCTGCTGCCACAAGCCCAGCCCAGCGGGGCCTCGCTCGAGCTTGCCCAATCCGGGAGCGGTGTCGGGGAGGCTCATGCTGCCTCGAACGCCAGGAACCGGGCCGGGTTTTCGACCATCAACTGATGGCGGGCTGCCTCATCGACCCCGGCCTTGTCGAGCACGCCGGCGAACCCGGTCAGCAGCCAGGCGAGCCCGGGACGGCCGCCCAGACTGGTCCACAGAGTGCGACGAGCCCCGTCGGTGCCGAGCATGAGCCGGCCGAGAAAGCCCGCACCGATCATCTCAGCCAGCAGCCGCGCCGTCGGCGGCGCCGGGTCATCCGCCTGACGCAGCGCCTGGTCGTACTCGAGATTGACACCTGAAGACAGCAACTCCTTGTGCAAGCCGGCCTCCGGAACCTTGTCGGTGTGGGACAGCACGACCCGCTCGAGCGGCATCCCCAGATCGCGCATGAGCTCGACCTGCTCGACGGCCCCCCGTCCCTCCTCGCAGTGTGTGAGAACGGGGGCGCCCGTCCGACGGTGAACTTCGGCGGCAGCCTCGAACAGGCTGCGGTTGCGGTCATCGATGCTCGGCCCGCCACTCACAACTTTGATCACCCCGGCCCGGTGGGAGGTCCGTTCCACGACGGGCCCGGTGTAGTCGTAGCGATCGATCCCTACCTCGATGTCGGCGGTGAACAGGTCGGCGAGCGTCTCCGGCGACGCCTCCTGGGCCCACGGGCGGCCGGGGTAGTACTTGGCGGTGTGGAGCCCGGTCACCGCCAGGATGTGCACCCCGGTGCGACGAGAAATCTCGGCGAGCGCCCCGACATTGCGGCCCGAGGCGGCGGGCATCGTGTCGACCATGGCACCGACTCCGGCCCGCTTGCAGGCATCGACCTCGGTAGTGGCATCGTCGACCGACGGGAGGTGAATGTGGGGCATCCGGTCGGCCACCAGCGGGCTGTCGATGATCAGGTGCTCGTGCATGTAGGCCGCCCCGAGGTGGGCCGGGTCGATATCGCCGAGGACGGTGCGCACGATCATGCCGACTCCATGGCGAGCACTGCTCCGTCCTTGTCGAGCTGATCGAGGAGCCGGCTCCGTTCGACCGCGCGGACCTGACCGCCGTGGTCGGCGGCCAGCGCCGCCGCCGTTCCGGCCGCCTGCCCCATCGCCATGCACTGGGCCATCGACCGCACCGATGCCTGGGCGTCGTGCTCGGCCGAGAAGCACCGTCCCGCCATCAGCGCGTTGACCCCGTCCCGCGGTACCAGCGTGCGAAGCGGGATCCCGACGGCGGCCCCGTCTGGCAGATATTCCCACGTGGTGCCGAGGCCGGGATCATGCGCCTCGATAGGGGCGCCGCACAGCCCGATCTGATCGTCGAAATGGCGCGCCGCCAGCACGTCCTCGCGGGTGAGCCGGTAATCGCCGTATACCCGACGCGTCTCCCGCAGCCCGATCTGGGTGGAGAGGGCCACCAGCCGGGCGTGCTCATAGCCCGGCACCTTGTCGATCAGGAACCGCACGTACTCGAGGGCCTGGCGGCGCCCGGCCATCTCGGCAGCGGTCAGGACGGCGGGGTCGGTGGCGTTGCGGACCACCCCGGCGGCGTCCCGCTCGACCTGGTCGACCCGGGTCATGACGGTCGCAATCATGCCGTCCACCGGGGTGATGTGGTCGCTGCCCTCCCGGCGGGGCAGGTCGTACTCCCCCGATTCGGCTGCCGAAGCCATCAGTTCGTGCAAGCGATCCTTGCCGATCGTGCTGCGAGCGGCATGATCGACGTTGACCATCCGAAACGTCGTGGTCAGGGTCTGGGCGGGAGCCAGATCGCCGGCTAGCTCGTAGCCAAAGCCAGCGAAATGGCACACATCGCCGTCGCCTGAGGCATCGACGAACACACTGGATTCGACGGTGTGCAGTCCCGCCTTGGTTGCGATGACCAGCGACTCGATTCGTCCATCGGTGACCCGGGCCTCCTGCACGAAGGCGTGGAGCAGCACCGTGACGCCCGATCCGGTCACCAGGTCCTCCCACACGACCTTGAGGTGCTCGGCGAGGTACGTGATCCCCGTCCCCGCCCCGTAGGTATTCGGGCGCTCCAGCACCGGGCCCAGCCGCCGCAGGCCGGCCACCACGTCGTCTCCGATGCCACCAACCACCTTCTCAGCCTGCGATCCCGGCGTGTAGAAGCCGTAGAACGTATCGAGCACCGCAGTCGAAACGCCGCCCAGAAACGGGAGCTTCTCGACGAGCAGCACGGCTGCGCCGGTACGAGCTGCCGCAATCGCGGCGCTGGAGCCGGCCGAGCCGGACCCGACCACCACAACGTCGAAACGGCCGAGGCTGGGAAGACTCACCGACGGATCGGCCCGCTAGTGGACATACGGTGCCAGCACATCACGCGCCAGCAGGAACCCGCGCTTCACCAGCTCGTCGGTCTTCTCGAAATCCCGGTCCTCGTGTTCGATGATGATGGGCCCGTTGTACCCGACCCGGTACAGAGAACGGAACACGATCGCCCAGTCGACATCGCCCAGACCGGGCAGGCGGGGGATTTGCCATCCGATCCCCGAGGACAGGCTGCCGTTCTCGTACAACCCGCCCTCATCGATCATCACATCCTTGGCTTGGAAGTGATAAAACCGCTCGCCGAACTCGAGAATCGCCTGCTCGATGTCGATCATGAGCCAAATCAGGTGGGACGGGTCGAAGTTGAGACCGATCGCCTCGCCGAACTCCTCGAACATCCGCCGCCAGATCTTCGGGTTGTAGGCCACGTTGTGCCCGGAGGGCCACTCGTCCCGGGAGAAGATCATCGGACAGTTCTCGATTGCGATCCGAACGCCGTTTTCCTCGGCACAGGCGATGATCTCGGGCCAGACCTGCGTCGCCTTCTCCCAGTTCTCGTCCTGGCTGAGCGCCCGATCGGCACCGACGAACGTGTTGACGACACCGACCTTCATCTTGCCGGCGGCCACTATGACCTTCTTGAGGTGGTCGATCACCATGCGGGCGTGCTCATCGTCGGGGTGCAGCGGGTTCGGGTAGTACCCGAGCCCCGATATCTCGAGGCCCTTGCCGGTCATGCTGTCGACGATCTCCGACGCCTGCGTGTCCGAGATGCCGTCGACGTCGATATGACTCGTCCCGGCGTAGCGCCGGGTGTCACCGCTCGACGCCGGCCAGCAGGCAATCTCTATGGTCGTGAACCCATTGCCGGCCGTCCAGTCGGCTACTTCTTCGAGTGGCGTCTCCGGGAACGGTGCGGTCAGCAGTCCGAGCTTCATTCCGTGTCCTCCTTCATCTAGTTACTGATACCCATCGTTGTTCGGCCGAGCTCTGCGCTACCGCTTCGGTGACGAGGAGCGCGTCATGCCCATCTGCGAATGTCGGGTAGGTGGGCTGGGCGGCCGGCCCACCGCGGGCTACGTCGGCGTACACCTCGCCGAACAAAGCTCGAAACGTGTCCGGATATCCCTCGACATGCCCACCGGGGTACCCGATGATGCGGGCCGCCTCCGGAGCGGCCAGGCCGGGGTCGCGCTGCAGTATCTCGTTTGGCCGGCCCCGGTGGCCCACCCACAGGTGGTCGGGGGTCTCCGAGAACCAGGACACGGCGGAATCGCTGCCGTCGACTTCGATGGACACCGAGTTCTTGCGGCCGGCCGACACCTGTGAGATCGCCACGACCCCGCGAGCCCCGTTGGCGAACCGGAGCATGATCCCGGCGGCGTCATCGCTCGACATCTCCTCCTCGACCAGTTCGGCATCCTCGTCGACGGCGGCGAACGTCTCGACGGGGCCGGCCGGGTGGCGGCGAACCGGCACCAGCGTGTGGAGATCGGCCATGACTTCGACCACGTCGCTGCCGGTGACGAACCGCGCCAGGTCCAGCCAGTGGGACCCGATGTCGGCCACGGCACGCAACCCACCAGCCTTATCGGGCTCGAGCCGCCAGTTCCAATCCGTGTCCCGCAACAGCCAGTCCTGCAAATAGCTGCCGGTCACCAGGCGGGGCTCACCCAGTTCGCCCGCCGCGACCATCGCCCGGGCCTGATGGCAGCTGGGGTAGAACCGGATGTTGAAGCAGACCGCGTTGACCAGTCCGGCTTCATCGGCGCGCGCCACCAGATCGGCGGTGTCGCCCGACGTGAGGGCAAGCGGCTTTTCGCAGACAACGTGGCTACCGGCCTCGAGCACGGACCGCACCTGGTCGGCGTGGGCGTGATTGGGGCTCGCAATGTGAACGACGTCGGCTGCCTCGGCCAGTGCTTCAACACTGTCGTAGACCTCGGGAAGGTTCGCAGCCTCCGCCTTGGCGCTAGCCCGCTCCGGAGTCGATCCGACCACGCCGATGACGTCGACCCCGAGCCGCCGGAGGGCCTCCACGTGGGCAACACCGATGAAACCCACGCCGACGACTCCGGCTTTGATCTCACTCAACCGCACGGATGCTCCTTTCTCATTGTTCTGCCGCGATGCGCGTGTACAACCACGACAGGCCGATCACGATCGACCCGTACAGGATCTGCTGGGTGGCCTGCCCTGATCCGAGGAACGTCAGGAGCGACTGCAAGACGCCGAGTATCAGTGCTCCGAGGATGGTTCCGCTGTACGTGCCGACGCCGCCGAAGATCGAGGTGCCGCCAATGACCGCTGCAGCCACCGACGGCAACAGGAAGACGTTGGCGAGCTGCAAGTCGACCGCGCCGACCCGCCCGCCGAGCAGCAAGCCGGCGATGGCTCCGAGCAACCCGGCGATGGTGTAGACCACGATGAGAACCTGCCAGGAGCGAGTTCCCGACAGTCGGGCGGCCTGCGGGTTGTCTCCCAGCGCGTACAGGTTGCGGCCGAAACCGCTGTAGCGAAGCATGTAGATGACGCCGAGCGACAGCACGGCCCATACCACCACGGCCCACGGGATGCGTCCTCCGAAGAACGAGCCTCCCCCAAGGGTGCGCACGAAGTCGCCCATCCGGGTCGACCCGGAGAAGATGGTTTGCGCCCAGGTGGTGAACAGGCCGAGCAGGATGCCCGACATCGCCAGGGTCATGATCAGCGGGTTCACGCGAAACACCCCGACCCCGACGCCGTTGGCCGCACCGGCCAGCACACCTACCAGAAGCCCACCTCCGATCGCAATGACGGCGCCCTCGGGTGACTGGTTTGCGGCGACATAGGCGGCTCCGGTTGCGATCATCGCCGCCGACAGGTCGATTCCACCGGTCAGCATGAGGATTGTCTGGGCGGCTGCAAGCACGCCGATCGGGGCGGCGAACAGCGCTGAGTTCCGCAGGCCTGTCACGCTCAGATAGTTCGGCTCGACCACGGAGGTCACGAGGATGAGAATGATCAGCACTGCCACGAGCACCAGGTGAGGATGGGCAATGAGGTAGGCCACCACCGGCGAGCGGGCCGGGCGATCGCCCGTTCCGGCAGGGGGAACAGTCTGCACGTCGGCACTCACGATCTGCGCTGCCTTCGCCACTCGATGAGCCCGGTGATGGCCATCACCACGACGATGAGCACACCCTGGACCACCTGGGCCCGGTTGGGGTCGACCCCCATGGCAGTGAGGATCGGACTGAGAAAGAACAAGATGAGGCCGGCCGGGATAACGGCGATGACCGATCCGATTCCTCCCGTTAAGGCAACGCCTCCCAGCACGATGGCGGCGACGGAGTTGAGCGTGAGATTCCCACCGAAACTGGTGGCGTTCCCCCGCCCGGCGATGGCGGTGAGCGCCAGGCCCGCCATGGCCGCGAACCCGCCACCCACGGCGTAGGACAGGACTTTGACACGACTCGCCCGAATACCGGAGAGGTAGGCCGGGGTCTTGGCACTCCCCACCGCATACAACGAAAGCCCGCTGCGGGTCTTGCCGAGCCACCAGGCAAGGGCCAGGACGGTGACCGAGATGAGCGCGATTGCCGGCCACGGGTTGGCGCCAATACCGCGAGTCGATCCCGTGAACAGGTAGCGAAAGCCCTCACTGGTGCCACCCCCCGGGTTGGGGAGCACGGCAAGTGCCATGCCCTGGAACACATAGAGGGAGCCGAGCGTAATGACGATGTCGGGGACCCGGGATTTGTTGATGATCCAGCCGACGCCCGCATTGATGGCGGCGGCGGCCAACACGAGGCCGGCGGCAATCAACAACGTCACGGCAAACGGCTGGCCCTCCATGAGTTGGGCGGCCGTGACGCTGGTCAGAATCGCCATCGATCCGACGCCGAGGTCGATCCCTCCGGCTATGACGATCACCGCCTGGGCAACCGCCAGGAAAACAAAGGGTGTCCCGTTGTTCACGATGGACGCCACCTGGAAGCCTCCGAACCGGGGGATCAGAGTGGCGTAGTAGGCAACGAGGACCAGCAGCAGAATCCAGACGGCGTAGGTCCAGCCGTGACGGCGCAGCCAGCGGCGCACCGGCGATTGCGCCCGCATGACGAGGGCCCCGGATATGGCGCTCACGCGCCCACCCCACCCAGGTCGTGCGCGGCGGTGAGGAGGATGTCCTCGTTGGCGGATGCCGCATCCTGCTCGTGAACGATGCGACCGGCGTACATCACCAGCACCCGGTCGCATACCAGCTGGATCTCCGGCAGCTCACTCGTGTAGAGAAAGACGGCCGCCCCTTCGGCAGCGAGCTCCTTGAGCAGGTCGTATATCTGCGCCTTGGTCTGAATGTCGATGCCCCGGGTCGGATCGAAGCACAGCAGGGTGTCGAAACCGGCCGCCAGCCACCGTCCGATCGTCACCTTCTGTTGATTACCCCCGGACAGCCGCTGCACCTGGCTCCCGGCCCGCACATCGATGTCGAGCCGCTGCACTGCCCGATCGACCCGGCTCGCTTCGTCGCGAGCGAGCGAGAACCACCGGCTCGCGCGGTTGTACAGCGGGCTGGCCAGATTTTCCCTCACCGACCGCTGCGGCAGTAGGGCATGCTGGCGGTCGGCCGGAACGAGCACCAGGCCGCGCCGGATAGCGTCGTACGGCGAGCGAGCCTTGAGCGGCTCGCCGGCCACCAACAACTCGCCGCTGCTCGGCCGGTGGTCGCCCGACAGCACCTGGAACAGCTCGTCCTGACCCTGGCCCTCCAGCGCCGTGAGACCGAGGATCTCTCCGCGATGGAGCTCAAAGGACACGCCGTTGACTTTGTCCCGCAGCCGGAGATCACGGGCGGCCAGCGCAACCGGCTGTGACGACGGAGCGCGGGCGGCCTCTGCGGTCACCGGGGCGGCGGCCTTCTCAATGAGCTCCTCGCCCAGCATCGCCGTGACCAGCTCGGCCTCTTCGACGCCCGTCAGCTCCATTTGGGCCGCAACAACTCCGTTGCGCAGGATGGTGGCCCGGTCGCACATCGCCAGCACCTCACCGAGCCGATGGGTGATGAACAGCACAGATCGGCCCCGGTCCCTCCATTCGCGCATGACGTCGAATACGTAGTCGGCCTGGTCGCTCGTGAGTGCTGCGGTGATCTCATCAAGTAAGAGCAACTGGGGATCGCGGGCCAGTGCTCGTGCCAGATCCAGCAGGCGCAGCACCGCAAGTGGGACGTCGCTCGCCTGAAGCTCGAAGTCGATGTGACTGAGGTTCATGCGCTCCAGCCACGGCAGCACATCACCGGTCGTCAGACGGGAGATGCGCAGATTCTGGGCGAGCGAGAGATCCGGGATGAGTGCCGGATCCTGAAAAACGGTGGCAATCCCGGCGGCGACCGCGTCTGTCGGCGCGCCGAGGGCCGCCCGGGTGCCCTGTACGGTGATCGTCCCGATGTCGGCCGGGAACACCGCAGACAGGATCTTCACGAGCGTGCTCTTCCCCGCACCGTTTGCGCCGAGGAGAGCATGGATCTCGCCGGGCTGCACGGTCAGGTCCGCCGAGCGCAGCGCCACAACCGGCCCGTAGCGCTTGGCGATGGTCCGGGCCTCGAGCAGGCTCGACTCACTCACGTCGGAATCCTTTGATTGGAGTGTGGGTGCC
>JABDLU010000157.1 GCA_013002865.1 Acidimicrobiia bacterium | reverse complement strand
GGCATACGCCGGCGGCCTCGCTCGTGCACTACTCCAGGCATTGCGGGTCCCTGCCGATACATCACGGAGACGTCCCCGTCCCGGCCGGTTGGTTGACCGGCACGTCCACGCGAGGAAACATGCAAGGCCCGACGGCGCTGATTCGCAGAGTCACAGCAACGGCAAGCCGCCGAATCTGGCTGGTGACCGTCGCCATCGCCCTCGTTGCAGGAATCATCGCCTGGCTCACTGCCGGCATGGGGCCGCTTGGCGGTCCCTTGCGGCTGCGATGGTGGGCGTTGGCGCCGATGGTCTATGTCAGTGAGTTGACCGTGGTACACCTGCGCTATCGCAGGGACGCCCATAGTTTCTCGATGAGCGAGCTGCCCCTCGTGGCAGGACTGTTCTTCGCCAGCCCGCTGGAACTGATTGCGGCCCAGCTCATTGGGAATACGCTTGCCCTGGCGATCAACCGTCGCCAGCCCCTGATCAAACTCTCCTTCAACGTCGCTCAATTCACATTGCAGGCTGCGTTGGCGGTCGTCGTGTTCCGCTCTGTCGTGAGTGCAGGTGCGCCCGAATCCTGGGCCGGGTGGACCGGGGCCATTCTCGCCGTCGTCACCGCGCTCATCATTGCGACAGCGTTGATCAGTGCGGTGATCCGCCTGTCGGGTGGGCGTCTCAACCGCATGGAGATGATCGAGGTCCTCGGTCTGAGCTCGATCGCCACCCTCATGAACACGAGCCTGGCCCTGATTGGCGTCCATCTGATCTGGTCGACCCCGACAACCGCATGGCTGGCTCTCGTTCCCCCGGTCGTGCTGTTTTTCGCGTATCGGGCTTACATGTCGCAACGCGAGGAGCGGTCCCGGCTGGAATCCCTGTATCAGGCGATGCGGTCATTGCACGAGGCCGGTCACATCGAGGCCGCTTTGACGGGGGCGGCAACCCAGGCGACCGACATGTTCGAGGCTGAGTTTGCGGAAATAATCCTGCTTCCCGAAGGCGAAGACTCACCGGCCTATCTCAGCGCAGTCGGCCCGGAAGATCGAAGACTGTCCATGACGCCGATCGACCGGACCCTGGGGACCACCCTGTTGCGCCGGGTCGGCGCCGGTCAGGCCATGTTGCTTCCCGGCTCGGCCGAAGAGCCCGCCCGGCCCGGCGGAGAGCTACCGCGCATCGAGGACGGCATGGTGGCCCACATTCGCGGCGGTGAGGGCGCCGTGGGCGTGTTCGTTGTCGCCAACCGGCTCGGCGACATCAGCCGCTTCACGCAATCAGATGTGAAGCTTCTCGAGACCTTCGCCAGCCAGGTGAGCACAACGCTCGTCAACGGCCAACTGGCCGACTCCCTGGCTCAGCTGACGGAACTCAAAGATGAGCTGCGTCATCAAGCCCTTCACGACTCGCTCACCAAGCTCGCCAACCGGACGCTGTTTGCGGACCGACTTGCCCATGCCTTGGAGCGTGCTGCCGACTCGCACCGGACGGTTGCCGTCTTGTTCCTCGACCTCGATGACTTCAAGACGGTCAACGACAGTCTTGGGCATGCAGCCGGGGACCGGCTGCTGGTGGGGGTCGCCCAGCGGATTCAAGCCGCCACCCGGCCGGGGGACACGGTCGCCCGGTTCGGTGGTGACGAATTCGCCGTTCTGCTGGAAGATCTTCACGGCCCAGACGACGCCGAGGACGCTGCCGAGCGCATCGTCAACACCCTGGCGGTTCCCTTCCGGATCAGGGAGCGGGATTTCACTTCGCACGCCAGCATCGGTGTCGCCATCGCCGATGCTGGATCGACGCCCGATCAGCTACTCCGGGACGCCGACACCGCCATGTATGCCGCCAAGCGGCGCCAAAAGGGAACCTGGCAGGTGTTCGAGATTCCCATGCGCGAGGAGATGACCCAGCGGCTCGAACTAAGGGCCGACCTCGCGGGTGCAATAGAAAATGGTGAGCTGGTGGTCTACTACCAACCGATCGTTGATTTGCACCGAGGGACGGTCATGGGCCTCGAGGCCCTTGCCCGGTGGCCGGGCGGCTCCGGGCTCATCGAGCCGGCGACGTTCATTCCGTTCGCCGAGGAAACGGGCCTGATAGTCCCGCTCGGGCTGTGGGTGCTCAACGAGGCGACCTCCCAGGTAAAACAACTCGCCGTTGATACCGGCCATGAGCTCACGGTGAGCGTGAACATCTCCCCCAACCAGCTCCACGATCTGGAGTTCCCCGGCCAGGTGGCCGAGGTTCTGGAACGACACGACTACCGGCCCGAGCTGATGATTCTCGAAATCACTGAAACAGTGCTCATGCAAACCCCGGTCGACGTGCTCGAACAGATCACCGCCCTCGGAATCCGACTCGCCATCGATGACTTCGGGACTGGATACTCATCGCTGAGTTATCTCGACAGGCTCCCGATCGAGATCATCAAGGTCGATCGGTCGTTTGTTGCCAAGGTGGCCGGCGACGAGGAGTCATCACTCGCGCGGACGATCGTGCAGATCGGAGAATCGCTCGGCCTCCACACGATCGTGGAAGGTATCGAGACGAGCGAGCAGCTGGCGGCCGTCACCGGGCTCGGAGTGAAGGTCGGTCAGGGTTTCTACCTTGCGCAGCCAATGAGCTACCAGGACGTAGGTGCCTTGCTCGAGAAAGTGCCACCCGGGGCTCCGATCCGCGTCGGGTTGGGGGACGGAATCGTCGTGCCGTTCAGAACGCCCCGGACTGCATAATCTGCTCTGCCGGCGAGGGCGGTGAGCGCCGACCTGCTGTGTAAGCAGGGCGTGGAGTTCAGCCGGCCAGTGAACCTCCGAAGATCTGCCACGCCAGCACCGATTTGGCGCCGAGACTGAGCACCAGGTACACCTTCTCCCCGTAGGCGTAGTCGGACCATTTGCCGACCTGGCGGTACTGCAGCCACTGGTTGAGCCCGAAGCTGAAGAAGAAGATGAACTGGGCGACGACGATTCCATACACGAAGCCGGGGACGGTCTCCGAGCCGAGGATGTTTGTAAGGATGGCCAGCCACGGGGCGAGGCCGACGATTGTCCCGAACCAGAACGGCAGCATGGTGGTGGAGGTGCGGTCGGGCGGGTTCATCCGCTCCTGCAGCCATCCAAACAGGATCATGCCGACGTTGGCTCCGGCAATGCCGTACACCGCCGTGATCTCCGTGATCCCGCTGTACGAGGCGATGAGCAGCACCATCAGCGTGGCGCTCAGCGAGTATTCGACCCACCGGAATCGATTGATGCCCCGCTGCAGGTCGCGCTCGTAGATCGAGCGGCCGACGGTCGCCGTGATTAGATGGTCGACGGCCGCCAGGCCGAGGAACACGGCGATGGCCGCTCCGATGCGGACGTCGAACAGGCCTTCGGCGGCGGGAAGGCGGGTCCCCGGAGGGCCCTCGGGGAAGGCCGATGTGATGGTGATGGCGAAATCGCTGGCGAGGAACACGATGAGCAGTGCCTGCAGGCCGTGCAGCACCGTCAACCCGATGTTCCACAGCCGGAGGTTGGCGAGCCGCTTCTGCGATATCGGTTCTGTGGTCGTTGTCATGATTGAGGTCGGTCTCCTGAGTCGGTGAGGCGGACGTTAGCGGTGGCGGATTTGCGCTGTCACCTGCGTACATGGGTCTACGGAGCCGGCGGCCCCGCCGGTTGACGGCCACCGACAACTCGCCGATGGGTCGTAACCTCACCGCCATGCCGGAGCTCCCCGAGGTCGAATCGACCCGCCGCGGCCTCGAACCGTTTCTCGAGGGCAAGACGGTGGTCGAAGCTGAGTCGCGACGCCCCCGCATGCTGCGCCGCCAGCCCCGCCAGCGGGACTTCGCCGACCGTCTCCGGCGGCGACGAATCCGCCGGCTCGGCCGGAGAGGGAAGTTCATCCTCATCGACATGGCGGGCGACCTGACCTGGGTCATCCACCTCGGCATGTCGGGCCGGATGGAGGTGAAGCAGCCGGGGGAGCCCGAAGCGCCTCACACCAACGTGGTGGTCCGCACGGCCCGCCACGAAATCCGCCTGGTCGACCCGCGTACCTTCGGCTTCATGGCCGTACTCACTCCAGAGGAGTTCGAGGCGTCGCCGCTCGCCCGGCTCGGGCCCGACGCGCTCACCGAATTGCCGCGCAGCCCCCACCTGGCGCAACAGTTCGCCGGGCGAAAACCGGCTATCAAGACACTGCTGCTGGATCAGCGCATCATTGCCGGGCTCGGCAACATCTACACAGACGAGATTCTGTGGCGAGCCCGGGTGTCCCCTCACCGGACAGGTGGTGCCCTGGCCGGAGATGAGATCACGCGCATCCGGGCTGCCATCCGCCCGGTGCTGGAGGCCGGCCTCGCCCACGGCGGGACCAGCCTCGACGACCTCGCCTATCTGCTCCCCGACGGCCGGGCCGGGGAGTATCTTGGTCGGCTCAAGGCCTACGGGCGGGAGGGAGAGCCGTGCTACCGGTGCGGAACGCCACTGCGCCGATCGGTCATCACTCAGCGCAGTTCCTTCTGGTGCCCCCGGTGTCAGACATGAAAGGGCCCGACATGAAAGCGATCCGCTGCCAGATCCGCGGACATGTCCAGGGGGTCGGGTTTCGCTACTCGGCTCGAGAGCGAGCAGCCGACCTCGGGCTGACCGGCTGGGTGCGCAACATCAGCGGAGGCCGCGTGGAAGTCTTTGCACAGGGGGAGTCAGGCATGGTGGACGTCTTCGTGACGTGGCTTCACGACGGGCCGACCGCGGCCCGGGTCGACCATGTCGACGAGGTGCCGGCCAACGTCGATCAGCGGTTTGCGGCGTTTGAGATCCGGGTGTGATCGCTAGCGGGAAGCGCCCGCCATGGTCCCGACCAGCCTGGAGCCGTCGTAGCTGGTGATGGCGCAACTCACCTCGCGGTCGTCGCCTTCCTCCCAGGACTCCTGGGTGGGCTCCAGGAACCAGAAATCCAGCTCCGACTCGTCCCACGGGATCCCGACGAACGATTCAAACCGGTCGTAGCACCCCCACGCACTGGCCTCGGTCACGGCCTCGGCTCCGGGGTAGGTCGTGCCCGGCTGGTCGAACGCGGCGTAGGCCTCAGCGTCGTGCGG
The DNA here is from genome assembly GCA_013002865.1 of Acidimicrobiia bacterium. GTDB lineage: Bacteria > Actinomycetota > Acidimicrobiia > Spongiisociales > SHLN01 > SHLN01. The sequence goes on along the minus strand of JABDLU010000157.1, from coordinate 21,176 downwards.
TTCGCTGCACGGGACCGCCTCGAGTGACTGGATCAGCTCCTCTTCGGGAATGTTGAAGCAATCGCCGATCTGGAGCGCAAACGCGCCCAGGCCACCGCCTTCCACGATGTTTCCGCTGTCGTCGCGCACGGTGTTGTCGTCAAAGGCTCCCGCACCCCCGAAGGCGGCGACGGCAAGAATGGCCGCTCCCACGATTCGCTTCATGATTTCTCTCCGTTTGCTGTCTCGGAGTGAATTCGGCACACGAAGAAATTGCTTTAAGGCTGGTCGCAGGTCGCCGGTCGCCGGTCGCCCGTCCCCCGGCGCCCCTTCTGGCTTGGAACCTGAAACTTGAAACCTGCAACTCACTCCCGACGCCCTCTGGCTCGAAACCGGCGACCGGCTACCGACTTACACCAATGGCATTCGTTTCGCGGGCGGGCCATTAGTCTGGCGCCGCCTTGTTTCTCAAGACACTCAAGATCCACGGCTTCAAGTCGTTCGCCGATCGCACCCGGCTGGAACTGGAACCCGGAGTCACCGTTGTGGTTGGCCCGAATGGTTCCGGCAAGTCCAACGTGGTCGACGCCATCTCGTGGGTGCTCGGCACCCAGGCGACCAAGCACCTCCGTACCGACAAGATGGAAGAGGTGATCTTCGCGGGTACGTCCACCCGGCCCGCCCACCGTGTCGCCGAAGTTGTCCTGACCTTCGACAACTCAGAACGCTTGCTGCCGCTTGACCTCGCCGAGGTGACCATCGGCCGGCGCCTGCACAGCGACGGTCAATCCGAATATGAGATCAACGCCACACCATGCCGGCTGCTCGACATCCAGGAGCTGCTGTCCGACGGCGGGGTAGGCCGTCACCAGCACGTCATCGTCAACCAGGGCCAGGTGGCGTCCATCCTCAACGCCAGTGCCGAGGACCACCGGGCGATCATTGAAGAAGCCGCCGGGGTGCTCAAGCACCGCAATCGCCGCCGCCGGGCCGCCCGCCGGCTGGAGCGGACCCAGCTCGACGTGCAGCGCTTGGAGGACATCCACCGCGAGCTGCTGCGGCAGATGAAGCCGCTCAAGCGCCAGGCGAAGGCTGCTGCCCGCTATGACGACGTGCGCAGCACCGCCCGCGCCCTCCGGCTGTATCTGAGCGGCCAGGAGCTCGGTGTCCTGCAGCATCGGCTGGCCGAGGCGACCGCAGAGGAGATGGCGGCGGCCGGCCACAAGCGCGCCGCCGCTGCAGCGCTCACCGAAGTCGAACAAGCGCTCAGCGAGCTGGAACAGGAGGCCGGTGATTCTGGTCGTGCGCTCCAGCGGGAGACGGCCGCGGCAGCCCGGTTGGAGACCACCGCAGAGCGCCTGCAGCGCATCGCCCAGGTCGCCCATGAGCGCCACCGCAGCCTCGTGGCCGGTGCCCAACAGGCCGGCGAACGACACGAAGACCTGTTGACGGAATCGACAACCATTCGGGAGGACCTGGCGACGGCCACCGCCGAAGAGGCCGAAGCCCGGGCAACGGCCGAGCGGGCCGAGATCGCCCTGCGGGCGCTCGAGGACGAGGAACGCTCACTGGCCGAGCAAGAAGCGCTCCCCATCGAGGGCGTTATTGCGACGCTCCGCGGGGACCTGGGGGCGCTCGAAGCGGCCGCCGAACGTGACCGCAGAGAGTCTGAGGCCACCGGCCGCCGGGTCGAAGTGCTCACCGATGCCATCACTCGTGATCAGACCACCGTTGAGCAACTCACCGCTGAAATCCGGATCCTCGACAAGGAGACGGGGGGCCAGCAAGCCTCGCACGACGAAGCCCGGTTGCACCGCACCTCGGTCGAGCAGGACTGGGAGCAGCAGCGAGCCACCCTTGCCGAGCTGACGCGGGACACCGCCGGCGCGGCCGCCCGGGTCGAAGCGCTCGAACAGGCCGGAGTCGTCGATCCCGAGACCCGGCGGTTCGCCGAGGGGCTGGACGGCGTCAGCGGGGCCGTCACCGCCGCGCTCGACGTTCCGGAGGAACTCGCCGTCGCGGTCGGTGCCGCCCTTGGTCCGTGGGCCGAAGGGCTGCTGACGACCCCCGACGGCCTCACCGGGGCGGTCGCCGAGCTGAAAGCCCAGCAGCGGGGGAGCCTCCCCCTGGTGATCGGCGGAGGCTCGGCCGGCGGAGTGCCAACGGCGGTGCCCGGCCGGGCGCTGATCGACGAGCTCGGTCCCGCCACCGATAGCGCCGTTGCCCGCCGCCTGATCGGCGACGTGGTCCTGGCCGACACCTGGTCCGAAGCGTGGAACCTCGTCACGGCCCATCCGCAACTGCGCGCCGTGACCCGGGACGGAGATCTCGTCACCATCACCGGCATTCGGCTCGGTGCCGGCACCGACGGCATTGCCGTCAGCCTGGCCAGGGCCCGGGAAGACCTCGCCCGATTGGAGCGGGAGACCGCCCGGGCTGCCAGCCGGGAAGTGTCGCTGCGCCGATCGCTCGATGATGCCCGGTCTGCCGAACGGGACCTGCTCGAGGCGCTGGAATCCACCGAGGCCCGTCTGTCGGGTGCGGTTGAGGCGCTCGACCGGGCCGAGCGAAGCCTGGCCGAGGCCGGAGCCGAAGTTGCCCGCCTCGAAGAGCGCCTGGCGGCCCTGGGGGAGGGGAACGGCCACCGGGATGAGCGGCGGGCCGAATTGCGATCCCGCCTGGCCGATCTCGAGGGCGAAGAGGCCGCCCGGCAACAGGCCTGGGAGGCGCTGAGCCGTCGCCGCCAGGAGATCGCCGACCGGCGGGAACAGTCTCGTCATCTGCGCGAGCGGGCAGCCGCCGCCCTCGGTGCCGCCACCGAGCGTCGCAAGTTGCTGGAGACCCGGGCGTCCGAGGTCGAGCAGCAGATCGATCGCGCAGCCGGATTTCACGTCGATCCGGCCGAGGTAAGCCGGCTGGAACTGACCGAATCGAACGCCCGGGAGGCCCTGGGTATCGTCCGAACCCACGTTGAGGTCCTGCGTGAACGCCAGGCTGAGCTGCGCCGCACGTCCGGCGTGGCCGTTCAGCGACTCGACGAGGCTCGCCGGCAGGCGGGTGAGCTCGCCAAGCAGATCGCGGATGCCCGCGAGCGCAAAGGAGCGCTCGCCGTCGAACTGGAGGGCCTGCGGGTCCGCATCGAGTCGGTTGAAGAGGGGTTGCGGCGCGACCTCGACGCCTCGCCCCGGGCCGCCCTCGACGCTCCGGCGGTCGAGGTACCGGAAGGCATTGCTCCGATGGCCCACCTCGAGTCGCTCGAGGCCGACCTCCGCCGCATGGGGCCCGTCAACCCGCTCGCCGCCCAGGAGTACGCCGACCTGGAGGAACGATCTGAGTTCCTGGAAGGCCAGCTTGCCGACCTCAACGAGTCGGCGCACGAACTGGAGAAGGTCATCACGGCGCTCGATGACGAGATGGCCACCCTCTTCGCCGAAGCGTTCCGCGATATCTCCGACCTCTATGCCGAGAACTTCTCATTGCTGTTCCCGGGAGGCCGCGGCAAGCTCACGCTGTCCGACCCGTCCGACAATCTCAATACCGGGGTCGAGATCGAAGCTCAGCCCCTCGGCAAGAAGGTGAGTCGCCTGTCGCTTCTGTCCGGTGGGGAACGTTCGCTGGCCGCCCTCGCCTTCCTATTTGCGGTCTTCCGGGCCCGGCCCAGCCCCTTCTATGTGCTCGACGAGGTGGAAGCCGCGCTCGATGACGCCAACCTGCACCGGTTCCTCCGCCTGGTCGAGCTGCTCCGTGACTCGGCTCAAGTCATCATCGTGACCCACCAGCAGCAGACGATGGAGGGGGCCGACACCCTCTACGGCATCACGATGGAACCGGGTGGCTCGACCCAGGTGGTTGCCAAGCGCCTCTCAAACGTCACGGTCTGAGCTGTGGAACTCATCGTCATTCTGGTAGTGGTCGGGATACTGCTGGCTGGAACCGCCGGCCTCCTCTACATCCAGCGCCGGCCTACCGACGACCTGACGCTCCCATCGCCAACGGCGGCGCCACCGGCCGGGCCACCCCGGACGCTCGGCCAGCGCCTCAGCAAGACCCGGCATGCCGTCGGGGACCGCATCACCGGTCTGCTCAAACGCGGACGGCTCGACGACGAGTTCTGGAATGATCTCGAGGAGACGCTCATTGCCGGAGACGTCGGCGTCGCCACCGCCTCGGCCGTGGTCGGCCGGGTTCGAGATTCCGGGCCGAGCGACACCGATGCCGCCCATGCCGCTCTCCAGTCTGAGTTGGAGGCCTTGTTCGCCGGCAGGGACCGGTCAATCAGGTCCGGGGGAGATCCGGCGGTGATGGTCGTGGTCGGTGTGAACGGGACCGGCAAGACCACCTCGATCGCCAAGCTCGGGCATCGTCTGATCCAGGACGGCAGCCGCGTCGTGCTGGGAGCGGCCGACACGTTCCGGGCGGGAGCGGCCGAGCAGCTCGAAACCTGGGCCGGCCGCATCGGCGCAGAGTTCGTGGGCGGAGAAGCCAACTCCGACCCCGCCGCCGTGGCGTACCGGGCGCTGCAGCGCGGCAATGAGATCGGCGCCGACGTCGTGATCATCGACACCGCCGGCCGACTGCACAGCAACAAGAACCTGATGGAAGAGCTCGCCAAGATCGTGCGGGTCCTCACCCGGGAAGCCGGAGAGATCGACGAGACCCTGCTGGTGCTCGACGCCACCACCGGCCAGAACGCCATCGCCCAGGCGGGCACGTTTACCGACGTCGTCGGGGTGAGCGGCATCGTCCTGACCAAACTCGACGGCACCGCCCGCGGTGGGGTGGTGGTCGCCGTCGAGCAGGAGCTGGACATCCCGGTCAAGCTGGTTGGTGTCGGGGAAGGCATGGAGGATCTGCTCACCTTCGAGCCGGCGTCGTTCGTCGCCGCCTTGCTGGGCGATGAGGGGTAGCGTCCTGCTATGACCGATGCCGAACTGCTGGCTGCCGCTCGAGAAGCGGCCGCCACTGCCTACGCCCCGTACTCATCGCTGCGGGTCGGCGCGGTTGCCGTAGGAGAATCGGGCGCCGTCTATCCCGGCGCCAACGTCGAGAACGCCGCCTTTCCGTCCACGCTGTGCGCTGAGGCGGTTGCTATCGGCCACGCCGTGGCCTCGGGGGAGCGGCGCCTGCGGGCCGTCGCCGTGATCTCGCCCGACGTGCAGTCGATCTTTCCGTGCGGGCAATGCCGGCAGCGCATGGCCGAGTTCCAGGTCGAACGGGTCATCCTCGAGGGCCCGGATGGTGGTCCCGAGTCCCATCTCCTGGAAGAGCTTCTGCCGGGCCGCTTCACCGACTGGCGGTAGCCGGCCTCTACCTCAACTTGAAGCTGAGCCTGAACCAGCGGTTGAAATCATCAATGGTCTCGGGCTCCCTGCTGGTTCTTACGCGCGCCTTCGACATAAGACGATTTTGTCATTCGTCGAACGAACGTTTGGTCCATGCCGACCGGTCCTCCATGCGCACAATGAAGCGCATGGCGGTCCACCCTTCGTTGACCGAAAGCCGCCGGACATCGAGCAGTCCGAGGCGCCTCCCGGCCGCTTGCACGACGTCGGCGGACAGGTCGGTGGCGTAGCCCGACATCTGCTTTGGCCAGGCGACCCACAGGCTGCCATCGGCGACGAGCGCCCGGCCGGCGTCGCCCAGGCGAGCGGCAAGCTCGTCGCGGGACTTGACGAACACCGCAATGCAATCCACCGGTGAGCCGTCGAGCTCCACGTGCTCAACGTTGATGAGGGGTCCGAGGTCGTCCCGGAAGCGGACGGGAGCATCGACCACCGCCAGCCGGGTCCCTTCCCGGATGCCAAACGTACGAGCAAGATCCATCGGTCTCACCGTACCTTCTGCGCCGGCACCGTGCCGTAGATAGGCTCGGTGGCCATGGAGCTCCATCCAGCCCTCGAGTCCGTGGCGTTTCTGGCCGGGAAGTGGGAGGGGGTAGGTCATGGGCAGTACCCGACGATCGAATCCTTCTCGTATCAAGAGAAGATCGGGTACCGGGCCCCACCCGGCAAGCCGTTCTTCACCTACCGCCAGCACACCGAAGCGATGGACGGCTCACCGTTGCATGCCGAAGTCGGCTACGTGCGGATGACTCCGGCCGGCCCGGAGCTCGTGATCGCTCAACCGACCGGCCTGGCCGAAATCCATGCGGGAACACTCTACGGATCGTCGCTCGAATTCCACTCGACCCAGGTGGCGGCCACGCCCACCGCCAAAGCCGTCTCAGAAGTAGCCCGCACCATCACCGTCGAGGGAGACACTCTCACCTACACCCTCGACATGGCCTACCGGGACGTCCCCCTCACCCTCCACCTGGAAGCAACCCTCACCCGGATCACTTCCGGCCGCTAACGCCCCGCTCCGCGCGTCTTCTGGCCGTCGACAGTCGACCGTTGACAGCGCTCGGCGCTATCCGAGCGCTTCTATCAACTTCGGCATCACCTGGTGGACGTCTCCGACGATGCCGAGGTCGGCCACGTCGAAGATGGGAGCGTCGGGGTCCTTGTTGATGGCGATGATGGTCCCGGAATCTTTCATGCCGACCAGGTGCTGCATGGCGCCGCTCACTCCGCAGGCGATGTACACGTTGGGCTTCACCGTCTTACCGGTCTGTCCTACCTGCTTGGCATACGGAACCCACCCGGCGTCGACCACCGCCCGGGTAGCTCCGGTGGCGGCACCGAGCTTGGCGGCCAGGTCCTCGACGAGCGAGAACTTCTCGGCAGCACCCAGTCCGCGACCGCCGGCGACCACGACAGCGGCCTCTTCCAGCTTGGGGCCCTCGGAGGCCTCGACGTGCACTGCGGTGATGGTGCCCGCGCCGGCGTGACCGACGTCGGGCACGGCGACCGCTTCAACCGATGGGGTCTGCTCGCCGCCCGGCTCGGCAGGAAAGGCTTTTGCCTTGGCAATCACGATGGCGGGCGCATCGGCCCGGACCGCGGTATCGACGATCTGGGTTCCGCCGAAGATCTCGTTGCTCACGACCACCGTGCCGTCGTCGACGCGAATGTCGGTGGCGTTCGACAGGACGGGTCGCCCTAGTCGGGCGCTCAGCCGGCCGGCGACGTCCCGATCGGTATAGGTCAGGCCGAACAGGATCACATCGGGGGATTCGGCTTCAGCCCGCGCGGCGAGCGCGGCGGCAGCCGCCGCGGCGGGGAGAGCTCCGTCGGCCGGTGTGATGGTCAGCACCGTTGCGGCTCCGTATTGGCCCAGCTCGGCGACAGCCTCGCCGCTTCCGCCGAGGAGAACGGCCGACAGATCACCGCCCAGTTGGCGGGCCTTGGTCAACAGCTCGAGAGCGACGGGCGCCGGTGCGCCATTGGTCTCTTCTGCGAATACCCACACATTCATGTCAGACAACCTTCAATTCTTGGAGTTTGGAAACGATCTCGAGGTGGGCTTCGCCTTCGTCCTCGATTTTGGTGCCGGCGGCCCGGCTGGGGGCATCGCGGACGGCCAGGATCTCCTGGTTGATGCCTGATACGTCGACGCCCAGGTCGGCCACGCTCAGCTGGTCGACCGGCTTGGACTTGGCGGCCATGATGCCTTTGAAGGTGGGGTAGCGGGGCTCGACCACGCCGGCGGTAACGGAAAGCACCACCGGTGCCGGAGCCTCGACCTCGTTGTAACCGCCCGCCGTCTGCTGTTCGATCTTCACCGTGTCGCCGTCCAGCGTCACTTTGCGGGCGAAGGTGAGCGCCGGCACACCCAGCAGTTCGGCGACTTGCTGCGGCACGACGCCGCTGTACCCGTCGGTTGACTCGGTCCCGCACAGGACCAGATCGAATTCTTCGCGGGAGATGGCGGCGGCCAGCACCCGGGCAGTCTCCAGAGCCCCCGCGCCACGTAGGGCGTCGTCGGTCACGATGACGGCCTTGTCTGCACCCATGGCGAGGGCCTGGCGAATTCCCTGCAGGTTGCCGGCTGGGCCCATCGAGACGAGCGTCACCGAGCCCTCCGAGGCTTCGGCGAGTTGCAGCGCCATCTCGACGCCGTAGCGGTCGCCGTCGTCCATGACCTGCTCATCGGGACGGACGAGCCAATGAGTCTCGGGATCCAGCTGGCTCGGATTGGCAGGATCCGGAATCTGCTTGACGCAGACCACGATGTTCATGCGATGCTCCTGACGATGTAGTGCCCGAAGACTAGAACGGGCCTGTTTGCACCCCGGCGAAACGCTGGGCGATCAAAGCGGCCGGCTGGCCACCCGGCCCGGGCCAATTCAGCGGCGCCCGCCTCCCGGCGGGCCGCGACCAGACGGCAGCGCGGCCATCTCCCGCCAAGATTGCGGCGCCGGCAGATCAGCCAACCACCCGGTCGGTAGGGTGAGCATCGTCAAGGGGACGCACAAATGAACTGCTCGAACTGTGGGACGGAAAACCAGGCCGAACGGAAGTTCTGCCGGGAATGTGGCACTGCGCTCCAAGTGGTATGTGGCGCCTGTGGCACCGCCAACGACCCCGGAGACAAGTTCTGCGGCAACTGCGGCACGACATTGGGCGGTGCGGAGGCGCCTGCCGCGCCGCCACCGGCGGGCCGCCCGGAACCGTCCGAGGCTGCTCCAGTGGAAGGGAAGCGTTTCGTCTCGGTCCTCTTTGCCGACATTGTCAGCTACACCACCTTCTCCGAGAGCCGTGACTCCGAGGACATCCGGGACATGCTGACCGTCTATTTCGACCGGGCCCGCAACATTATCGAACGGTTCGGCGGTGCCGTCGACAAGTTCATCGGTGATGCCGTCATGGGGGTGTGGGGGGCAACCGTCGTCCGGGAGGATGATGCCCAACGCGCCGTCCGGGCGGCCCTCGAGCTGGTCGAAATGGTGGCGGCGCTCGGTGCCGAGCTTGGGATCCCGGACCTCCGATTGCGGGCAGGCGTCAACTCCGGTTCAACGTCGGTGGGACCAGGGGGAAACGAGAAAGGCCTTGTCGTCGGCGACCTGGTCAACGTCGCGTCGCGCCTGCAATCCATCGCCCAACCCGGAACCGTGTACGTCGGCGAAGCCACCGAATCAGTGACGAGCCGGGCCATCGACTACGAGCCGATGGGAGAGCACGAGGTCAAGGGCAAGACCGAGCCGGTGATGGCGTGGAAGGCGGTGCGGGTCGCCAGCATGGTGAGGGGCACCTCAGATGATCACGTGCGCCCGCCGCCGTTTGTAGGACGCGACCGTGAGCTGCGCTTGCTCAAAGACACACTCACCGCGGCCATCGCCGAGCGCCGGACCCGGCATGTGGCCATCATCGGCGAAGGCGGTATCGGCAAAACCCGCCTTGCAGAAGAGCTCAAGAAGCACATCGACGGGTATGCGGAAGACATCTACTGGCATCAAGGCCGGTCCCCGTCCTTTGGGGACGGGGTCACGTTCTGGGCGCTCGGCGAAATGGTGCGCCAACGGGCCGGGATACTCGAGGGCGAGGAGGCGGCCCGATCCCGCACCCGGCTGCGAACCGTCGTCACCGAGTTCGTCCCCGGAGAGGAAGACCGGGAGTGGATTGAGCCACGGCTGGCGGGCCTGCTCGGTCTCACCGACATGCCGGAAGGCTCGCGGTCGGAGCTGTTTGCTGCTCTGCGGGCATTCCTGCAAGCCATCGCCGAACGGGGGCCGACCGTCCTCATCTTCGAGGATCTCCACTGGGCCGACGCCGGCATGGTCGAGTTCATCGCCGAGCTCGTCGAACGTTCCACCAGGTCGCCGATCCTGGTGGTGACACTGGCGCGTCCCGACATCCTCGACCGTCACCCCAATTGGGGATCCCAGCACCGCAGCTCGATGGCCGTCCGGTTGGCACCGATGCCCGATGCCGACATGCAGCAGATGGTCGGTGCCTACCTTCCCGGCCTCGATGAGGGAGTCGTCGCCCAAATTGCCGAACGTGCTGCGGGGTTTCCCTTGTATGCCGTCGAGATCGTCCGCATGCTCACCGGCGCGGGAGAGCTCGTCGAGGTCGACGGCGTATTCAGTTACCAGGGCGATCCTTCCGTCATGGCCCTTCCCGACTCGCTGCAGGCAGTCATCGGCGCCCGTATCGACCGGTTGGAGGCGGTGGACCAGACCCTGCTTCAGGATGCATCGGTTCTCGGTCAGACATTCACCCTGGCCGGCCTCTCCAGTCTGCGAGACGAGCCGACCGAGGAGTTGGAGGGCCGGCTGAGTGCGCTGATCAAACTGGAGCTCCTCGACCTGGAGGACGATCCCCGCTCGCCGGAGCGCGGCCAGTACGGGTTCGTCCAGTCCCTCATTCGAGAGGTGGCCTACCACCGTCTTCCCCGACAAGAGAGACGGGCCAAGCACCTGGCGGCGGCCGACCACTACGAAACCATGAACGACCCGGAGCTGGCCGGTGTGATCTCCGGGCATTACATGGGAGCGTTCGAGGCCACTCCGGAGGGTGACGAGCGGGTCGCCCTCATCGGGCAGGCCATTCGGAGTCTCACCGACGCGGCCGATCGTGCCGTCGAACTCCATTCCCATTCCCAGGCGATGGCTCTGCTCGACGATGCCATCGAGATGGCACTCGATGAGGAGACGCGAGCGGAGCTCCGCCTCAAAGCCGCCGAATCGGCCACCAAGCACGGGGAAGTCGAGCGAGGTCTCGCCTACCTGGACGCCTGCCTCGAACACTTCGCCGGCGCCGGGAACACAAACGGCGTGCGACGGGCGGCAACCGAGAAGAGCGAACTGTTGAACAGCTACTTCCGTTCTCCGGATGCGGTGGCCGCCATTGAAGATGTCTATGCCGACCTTGAAGCCGTTGACGATCCGGTCGCGGTCGGCGTCGCCGCCGAGGCGGCCCGCGGCTTCGCGCTCACCCAGCGCGTCGAGGCGGCCACCGCCGCGGTGGATCGCCTGCTACCGGCCGCGGCCCGGTTCGGCCTCACCAGGATCACTCTCGATGCGCTCATCACCAAAGCCACGGCGGTCGGGTTTGCGGGCCGCACCGTTGAGGCGTTCGCGATACTGCGAGGAGTCGCAGAGGAGTCCGAACTGCGTGGCCTCCTGCATGAGAACGGTCGGGCACTCAACAACCTGTCGAGCCTTCTGTTCGTCGGAGATCCAGTGCAGTCCCTGGAGATAGCCGAGCGGCTCGGGGAAATCGGGCGGCGCCTGGGTGATCTCGGGTGGATGGTCCGCAATGCGATCGGGATCGCCTTCTCCTACATCTCCGATGGGAGATACGACGACGCCCTTGCAGCAATAGCCGAGTTCCCCGACGAGCAACTCGACCCCTTCAATCACGCAACCGTCGAGTATCAGCGGAGGGTGATCCAACATCTGCAGGGTCCCACCTCGCCTGCGGTGGTTGACGACATCGTCGAGGTGCTCGCCTTCTATTCAGAAGACACCGATCCCCAGCTGCAGGCCTGGCACCAGAGTACAGTGGCCCAACTCAAGGCGGACCTTGGCCTGTGGGACGAGGCGTTCGAGATTGGCATGCAGGTGGACGTCGGCTTCGACTTGAGCGGCCTCTACATCGCCGCCCAGGCAGCCGCCTGGTCTCGTGACCTGGACAGGCTCAAGATGGTGGCACACCGGCTGGATGAGTCGCCGATCCCGGCCCACGCGCTCAACGGGTACATCGAGGCTGCAACGGCGGCGCTGGAGGGCGACGTCGCCCGGGCCAGCGAGTTGTTCGGCGCCCTTCTCGACGAGCAGTCGCGCAAGCAGCTCGGATCGTTCCTCACCCAGTTCCGAGCGACGTTCGCCATGCTGGTCGGGCAGGATGATCCGGCCGCCGCCCAGGCAGCCAGGGATGCCGATGAGTGGCTCACGCGCACCGGCACGGCAACACTCCGCAGTCTGTGGGCCGAGGGGTTGCCGCCCGACGCCCGTTCGGAACTGGCGGGGTAGCAGCGTGGGTTCGACCGACGCCCTCGAAGCGAAGTAGGGAGAGGGGGCCTAGCCCCCGGCGGCCAGCCTCGGCAATAGCGCATCGAGGAGCCGGGTGAACTTCTCCTTGGCGAGTCCCGCCACCTCCTTGACCTCATCGTGAGACAGCGGGGTGGGGGAGATCCCGGCCGCCAGATTGGTGCACAACGAGATTCCCATGACCTTGGCTCCCATGTGGCGCACGGCAATCGCTTCGGGGACGGTCGACATTCCGACGAGGTCGCCGCCCATGCGGCTCACCATCTGGATCTCGGCCGGGGTCTCATATGTGGGGCCCGAGAACCAGGCGTACACCCCTTCCTGGAGGTCGACGCCCACCTCGTCGCCCACGCCCTGTGCCAGCGCTCGCAGATCGGCGCTGTACAGGTCGCTCAGGTCAGGGAAGCGGGTGCCGAGCCGATCGTCGTTGGTCCCCGTGAGTGGGTTGGCACCTGTCAGGTTCAGGTGATCGGTGATCAATACGAGATCGCCGGGGGAGAACGCAGGATTCACGCCGCCGGCGGCATTGGTCAACAGCACCGTCGTCGCTCCGGCTTGGACGGCGGTCCGCACCCCCGCCACCACCTTGTCGAGCGGCCATCCCTCGTAGTAGTGGACGCGGCCGGCAAATACCAGGACGGGGTGGCCGTCGAGGACCGCCGAGTAGAGGCTGCCGGCATGACCGGCCACCCGCGGGACCGGGAAGCCGGGGAGGTCGGCGTACGGCACCTCGACGGCATCCGGCAGAGTGGCGGCGTAGTCACTCAGCCCGGAGCCGAGCACGACGGCGGCGTCGTGATGGTCCCGGCCGGTCATCGTGGCGACGGCGGCCGCAGCGGCTTGGATCTCGTCGTAGTTCATCGCACCTTCCCCATGATCAGTGGCTTCGGCTCCGGAGCTTCGTCACCGATCGCCCAGGCGTCCTCCAGAATTTCCATGGCGGCTCCGAGACGGTCGCCGTGCCGCCAGCCCACCCGGGCGAGCGGTTCACCCTGCTCCACCTGCTCGCCCTCCTTGGCGAACACCCAGATGCCGACGGCCGGGTCGACTTCGTCTTCTTTGCGCAGTCGTCCCCCGCCGAGTTGCACCCCGGCCACGCCGATGCGGCGAGCATCGCACATCGTCACCCAGCCCTCTCGTGGTGCTTCCAGCTCGACGAACTGGGGCGGCTGGGGGAGCAGGGAGTAATCCTCCAGCACGGCCGGATCGCCGTCCTGGGCGACGATCACCTGTTCCAGCTTCTCGAGGGCGGTGCCGTCGGTGATCGTTGCCTCCAGCTGCATACGGGCGTCCTCGAGCGAGTCGGCGACCCCTCCGAGGACGAGCATTTCCTCGGCGAGGCGGAAGGTGATTTCGGTGATGTCGGGGGGCGCATCGCCCTTGAGCAGCTCGATGCACTCGGCGGTTTCGTTGGCGTTCCCGACTGCGGTCCCGAGCGGCTCATCCATGGCGGTAAGCAGAGCAACGACTTCGGTGTCGTGATGAGAGCCGATCCCCACCATGGTCTCCGCCAGGATCCGGGCCTGGTCCTCTTGTTTCATGAAGGCGCCCCGGCCGACCTTCACGTCGAGCACGAGGGCGTCGATGTCCTCGGCCAGCTTCTTGGACATGATCGAGCTCGAGATCAGTGGGATCGACGGAACCGTGCCGGTGACGTCCCGCAGGGCGTACAGCCGTCGATCGGCCGGGACCAGGGTCTCGGTCTGGCCGCCCATGACCATCCCGATCGTCTTGAGGAGATGGTGAAACTCACTGGGATCAACCTGGGTGCGGAACCCGGGGATGGCTTCCAGCTTGTCCAGCGTGCCCCCGGTATGGCCCAATCCCCGCCCGCTCATCATCGGCACGGCCACGCCGCAGGCGGCCACCATCGGGGCCAGAGCGATGGATACTTTGTCGCCCACCCCGCCGGTCGAGTGCTTGTCGACCTTGGGAGCGGTGATGTCCGAGAAGTCGAGGGTGTCGCCCGAGTGCAGCATCGCTTCGGCCCACACCGCCAGTTCTTCGACGCTGAGCCCGTGGTGGAAGATCGCCATCAGCATGGCCGCCATCTGGTAATCGGCCACTTCGTCGGCGGTATAGGCCCGGATCAGCCAGCGGATCTCCTCGTCGCTGAGCGTGCCGCCATCACGCTTCTTCTCGATCAGCTCGACGGCCGTCATGGGCGGCTGCGGGCGATGTCGCCGAGGAACGAGTCTCCGTAGGGGAAGGGCTCCAAGTCGAAGCCCTCGGCGACGGTGGCGGCCACATCGCAGTACTGCTCGCGGGCACCCAGCCCGACGCCGGCGGCACCCCCGCTCCAGACCAGCAGCGGGACGTATTCCCGGGTGTGGTCGGTGTCACCGTCGGTGGGATCGTTGCCGTGGTCGGCGGTGAATATGAGCAGGTCGAGCGGCGTCAGGACGTTGAGCAGGTGGGGGATGTGACTGTCGATCAGCTGCAACCCGGCGGCGTAGCCCTCCGGATTCTCCCGGTGGCCGTAGCGCATGTCGAGGTCGACGAGGTTGGTGAACACGATGCCCTGTTCGACCTCCTTGATGGCCTGTACCGTCCGCTCCAGCCCGTCGAGGTCGCCTTCGGTGTGGACCGCGTCGGTCAGGCCTCGTCCCACGAACAGATCCTCGATCTTGCCGACTCCGTAGGTGCGCAGCCCGGCGTCCATGGCCTTGTCGAGGATGGTGGGGCCGTGCGGCGGCATGGCGAAGTCCTTGCGGTCGTAGGTGCGGGTGAAGTCGCCGATCTCGCCCACGAACGGTCGGGCGATCACGCGGCCGATCCGGTAGTCGTCGCAGATCTCGCGAGCGATCCCGCACACCCGGTGCAGCTCGGGCACGTCGGCCACGGAGTTGTGAGCGGCAATCTGAAGCACCGAGTCCGCCGAGGTGTAGAGGATGAGGGCGCCGGTTTCGAGGTGCTCGGGACCCAGCTCGTCGATGATCACGGTTCCGGAGGCGGCGTAGTTGCCGATGTACTTGTAGCCGGTTGCTTCCTCCAGGCGTTGCACCAGTTCGTCGGGGAAACCCGTGTCGGTGAACGTGGCATGCGGCTCGTCGGTGACGAGGCCGGCGATCTCCCAATGGCCGGTGGTCGAGTCTTTGCCTCCGGATCGCTCCCGCATGCGGCCCACCGCCATGGTGGGATGCTCGGCGGGGGGAACTCCGAGGATGGCGGGGTGCAAGTTGCCGAGCCCCGCCTTCTGAAAGTTGGGGAGGGTCAGCCCTCCGACGGCTTCGGACACGTGGCCGATGGTGTCTGCTCCGGCGTCGCCGTATTCGGCGGCATCCGGTGCTTCCCCCACTCCGCACGAGTCCATGACGATGATGACAGCACGGCGAATCTCCATGTCGCCAGACTAGGGAGTGGGAGCGGGGGGATGCTTGACGGGTTGCAGGTTTCAAGTTTCAAGTTGCAAGCCAGAGGGCATCAGGCATCAGGCATCAGGCATCAGGAATACCTCCCCCGCCGAAGGTGGGGGAGGCAAGGAGGGGGGTGGGCAACCCTGCGGGTTGCTTGGCGCGTTCCTGTGTTCCTGATTAGGGGGACCGGTGACCGGTGACCGGCGACCGGCGACCAGCGGCGGCGAAGCCGCCGCTAATACGTTCCGAAGAGGCGGTCGCCCATGTCGCCGAGGCCGGGGACGATGTAATAGTTCTCGTTGAGTCCCTCGTCGAGGCCGGCGGCGACGATGCGGACGTCGGGGTGGTCGTTGTTGATGCGTTTTACGCCCTCGGGTGCGGCGACGACGCAGATGGCGGTGATGTCCGTGGCACCGCTGCCCTTGACCTTCTCGATGGCCCAGGACAGTGATCCGCCGGTGGCCAGCATCGGTTCGAGGATGAGCACCCACGAGTCGGAGAGGTCGGGGATCTTGTAGTAATACTCCTGGGGGAGGGCGGTTTCCTCGTCCCGGGCGACCCCGGCGTACCCGACCTTCACGCTGGGGAGGAGGTCGGTGACGGCATCGAGCAAGCCCAGTCCAGCCCGCAGCACCGGCACGGCCACCATCTGCCGGTCCAGCCGGAAGCCGGCGGTCTCCGCCAGAGGAGTCGTCACGGTGCCTTCCGCCAACGGCGTACGGGCGGTCGCTTCGGTGAGCAGCAGGTAGCACAACCGACGTGTCGTCTCCCGGAAGCGCTCAGGGAGCGTCTCCTTGTCCCTGAGAATCGTCAGGTAGTGCCGGGCGAGTGGATGCTCGACAACCGTGATGTCCACGTAGGTCCCTTCTCCGCTGGCTCAAGGCTACTCGCCGGCAACGAGGCCCCCCGCTTCGGCGAGAGGCCTCGTCATCCCCGTACTGAACCCGGGTTCATTCCTGTATGTCCGGTTACGACCGATCGGGGACGGGTGTCCCCGCGCGGGAGCGTGCGGACATATAGGGTCGAACAACGGCATGGAGGAGCCGGTGGGCGCATCCCCGACCACAAACATGAAGTTCCGTCACATTTACGACGAGTACTTCGAGGCCGTCACCCGTTACTGCCTCCGACGCCTCCCCGTCGCCGACGTCAACGACGCAACCGCCGAGGTGTTTCTGGTGGCCTGGAAGAAGATCGACCATGTACCGAGTGGCCCGGAGGCTCTGCCCTGGCTGTACGGCGTGGCTCGCAACGTGGTGCGAAACGCCGCCAGGTCTACCCGTCGGTCCGGACGGCTCACGGGGCGCCTACGGGGCTTGGCGCCACCCCCGCCGCCGGATCCGTCCGCTGTCATTGTGCGCCGCCGAGAAGACGAAGAGCTGTTCTCGGCGATGGCCCAGCTCAGCGAGGACGACCAGGAGGTCTTGCGGCTTCGGGCCTACGAGGGTTTGACCGCGCCCGAGATCGGTGCGGTTCTCGACATCTCCGCCGAGGCCGCCAAGAAGCGAGTGACCCGCGCGCTCACTCGCTTGCGCAAGGCCGCCATGCCCCAACCAAAGGTTTCCCCGCATCCCCGTGCGATACCGGAAGGAGGTGAGCGATGACCGACGCCCAGTTGATCGACCGGCTGGCAGGCACCGACGTCTATATGGCTGACGTGCCCCTGCCGGATGAGATCTGGTCTGCCGACTTCGCCCTCCAAGAGATCGAACGGAGGACAGGAATGCAGACGGAGGAACGTGGAATTCAGGAGCTTGGCGGCTCTCCGACCGAACCCCGCACCCCCCGCCGCCGCTGGCTGGTACCCGCGTTAGCAGCCGGCCTGGCCGTCGTTGTTGCGGTGGTTGTGGCAATTGCCGTGCTTGCGAGCGGAGATGAAGAGGTGCCCGACGTGGGCAATACGACGGTTCCGGAAACACTGCCTGAGTCGGCCGTCTTGACGCCACTCGAGGTCGGCGAGACTCTCAACCGGTTCACCCGCGAGGGGAATTGGGAGGCTGCGCGTGAGCTCTATGACGACGTTGCGACATTCAAACCCGACTCCACGACGCCAGTTGGAAGGCCCATGGCGGAGCTCGCATTCGGCGACAACTTCAACTACGCGTTCGACTGGGACGGTGACGGAACGTACAGCATCTTCGACCGCGAGGCCGGCTATCTCATGAACGCCTACGTCGCAGGTGTGACGGATCGCTTCTCGTGTACGCAAACGGACGCAACCACGGTCGTGTGCGACATCGTGTCCGCGGGAGACCCCTTCCAGGAAGGCATCGCTCATTCGAATACGTACACCGTTGTAGACGGGCGTATCGCCGAACTCACCTACGAGTGGGTCGATGACAGTGGCTTCTTCACCAGAGATCGCAAGATCGAGTACCAGGACTGGGTGCGTGCCAACCGAGGCGAACTCAACGTGGACGACGGGTTGTTCCCGCACCTTGGCAGCCTGCTCGTGACTCCCGAAACCGCCGAGGTTCACCGCGAGCTGATCGCAGAGTGGAAGGCCCAACGCTGAGGCTCTTTCCCCCGGAGGGGGAGTCCGGCGGAGCCGGGAGGGCGTTGGGCCAGTGTGGCGCCCCCGGCGTTGGTAGCGCCATTGTGCGACCCCCAAACCCCGTGAGCGGATGCGTGGTTTGTTCCCCGCCTCGAGGGCGGGGTGTGGCTCGGCCGTAAGCCGAGACGGGGTGGGGGAGGTGAATGCGCCACCACTCACAGGCCGCTGACGGTTTGGCGCCTCCCCCCTTCCGTCCGAGGAGCTCCGCTCCTCGGACACCTTCCCCTCGAGGGGCAGGAAGCCAAACGCGATCACCGGCGACCGAACCCCTCCGGGAGGTCAACAACAGAGGGGCCCGGTATCTCCGGGCCCCCCTTGCCTCGACAACCCCCGTTGTCCGAACCGACCTTCGGTTCGTCCGTGCATGTCCTGGCGGGATCGTCATCTGACACTTCTGTTGAGCGGGCAGAAAACTGTCAGACGCACCAGCGGGGTGGACATACGTGTAGGAATGAACCAGACCCGCAACGGGAGGAGAACCGGGTGACGGCACAGGAAGCTGAGAGCTTCGACGGCATGTATGCCGCCTGTGTGCGTCCCGTGCTCGCCTATTGCCTGAGGAGAACCAGTGAAGCCGAAGCCCACGATGCCACCGCCGAGGTGTTCGCCGTGGCCTGGCGGCGGCGAGACCAGGTGCCGCTCGGCGATGAAACGGTGCCCTGGCTCATCGGCGTGGCCGCCAACGTGCTCCGCAATCAAGGCCGTTCCAGCCGGCGTACCCGCAACCTCGCCGGCAAGCTCGGCTCGCAGCCCCAGCAGGTACAGCCCGGACCGGAGGCTCAAGTGGTCCGCCGGGTCGAATACGCCGAGGTCCAGCGGGCCATCAGTTCGCTCAAACCGGACTACCGCGAGGTCATCAAGCTCGTCGAGTGGGACGAGATTCCCCGCGAAGTCGTGGCCGAGATGCTGAGCGTCTCCCGGGCCGCCATCGACCAGCGGCTCCACCGCGCGTACAAGCAACTCGAGCGCAAGCTTCGACATCTTTCCCCATACCAAGTGAAAGGAGGCGAGCATGACGCAGCCACAGCTACGTGATCTCGTGAAGGCCTCCAACCCCGTGGTCACCCATCAGCTGCTCTCCGACGAGCGAGACGTGCGAACGCTCCTCGCCGAGGCAAAGCAGCGTGCCGGCAACCCCCAGCCGTCCGACGACCTTCTCGAACGACCCGTCGAGAGGAGACGAGACATGCAAACCCAAGAACGACCGATCCAGCAGGTCCCCGCACAGAAGGTGCCCATCCAACGGCGCCGCCTGATCCCAGCCATGGCCGGCGCACTCGCGGTCATCGTGATTGCCGTAGGCGCCTGGGCCCTGACCCGGGATTCGGAGCCGGAGGTGGCCAGCTCACCCATCGAGGTGATGGAGCTCTTCGACCAAAACGCTATTACGGCCGACTACATGGGCGCCGGCGACATCTACACACCGGACGCTACATATCAGTTCATCTTTGTAGACGGGCAGAGCCCGGAGATCCGCTTCTTCGACGAACTGCCGGAGACCGCCGGGGTGCCGGACTGGGATGGCAACGGCACGATCAACGAGCTGGATGGGTTCCTTGGCCTCGGAGTCGAGGTCTCCATTGGTGGGACCACTCAGTTGCTGTCATGCACGCAGACGGACCCCGCGACCGCCGTGTGCGACGAGGTCAGGGAAGGCTTCGCATTCAAGAACCCGGACCATCAGGCGACCTGGACCATCGGCTTCGTCGGGGGCCTCATCGACAGCATCGTGATCGAGATCGGTCCGAACGATGGCACGGACGGTTCGGCCGTCCGGACCTACGCGGGCTGGGTCGGTGCCAACCATCCGGACGAAGCCGCCAGTCTCGTCAACGAGTTCAGCGGTGAGTTGAAAGTGACCCCGGACAATCTCGAGCGCCACCGCGAGCTGGTCGCCGAATGGGTGGCGCAGCGCTAGCTGAGAACCCCGTCTGTCAGTCCCCCGTGGGAGCGCAGCGAGCATGGGGGAAGGTACCGCTCGCGGCAGGCGAGGGGTAGGGGGTAGGCCAACCCGAGCACAGAGCGGGGCTCCTGACGGAGCCCCGCTCTTCGGACGTCCCCAGTCCGATTCGATCCCTACATGCCACCCCGGCGCCCGATCCTCACGCATTTCTCGACCCCAGAAGAAATCAGTGAGGTTCCGGTGAGTCGGTGGAATGTATGGTCCGTAAGCGCCACCAAGGAGGAGTGGTGGGGACAGTCCCCAGTTCGGACGAGAGGTTTCGCACGCTCTACGAGGAGCACTATGCCGACATCCGTTCATATTGCTTGCGCCGCCTCCCCGTCGATGCCGCCAACGACGCAGCCGCCGAAATCTTCATCGTGGCCTGGCGCAAACTCAAGAAGGTCCCTGAGGGCGCAGCCGCCCGGCTGTGGCTGTTCGGCGTCGCCCGCAACGTGGTGGCCCACCAGCATCGATCGAGGGCACAGGTCAAGCGCCTGCGCTCGAAGCTCAAAGAATCCGCCGACCGCAACGTCGACATCGCTCCCGCCGAGTCGACGGTGCTGCGCCGCAGTGAGGATCAGGTAGTGCTGGCCGCTCTCGACAGGCTGAAGCCGCCCGATCAGGAGCTCATCCGGCTCAAGATGTGGGAAGAGCTGAGCCACGCCGAGATCGGCGAAGTGCTCGGCATCTCAGCCCACGCAGTGGACATGCGATTGCAAAGAGCCGGCAAGAAGCTGGCACGAGTGCTGTCGGCAACTCCAGGTGTTCGTCCCCAGACGATTCCGGAAGGAGGTGAGCTGTGAATCACGAGCAAGCGCTGCAACGGGTCGGCCAGGCCAACCCGCTGCCACCTGACTCGGATGGGCCCGACGGGTTCCTATCGATGACGGCTCTCCTCGATCGAATCGATGGAAGGAGCACGAACATGCAAACCCAGGCACGGCCGGTAGAGAGTGTCGAGCGAGAGACCACGGTGCGGCGCAGGCGACGCCTCATCCCGATCGTCGCCGGTGCGGTGGCAGTTGCCGTAGTGGGAGTGGCCCTGTGGCTGTTCCTGGCCGACGACGAGCCCGACGTCATCATCAATTCCCCCCTCGGCGTCGTCCAGGCCCTCGAAGAGGCAACCCTCAGCGGCAACCAGCAGCTCGAACGGACCTACTACGCCGATGAGGCGGTGCTCGCCCTCATCACACCGGACGACGAGTTCGAGATTGCGCTCGGCGACCCGGTGGAGGGAGACAACTCGCTGAGTGATTGGGACGCAGACGGCGTGATCACGTTCTTCGATGTCATCCTGCAGGACGGCGCCCGGGTGCACGCGGCAGGCGTGAGCGATCTGCTCGACTGCTCGGCGGCCGGCGAAAACACAGTTGTGTGCGACGAGAGGCTGCAAGGCTCGCCCTTCCTCGAGCCGGGCAACCACGACGTCACCCAGACGTTCACGGTCGTCGACGGTCTCATCACGCG
>JABDLU010000155.1 GCA_013002865.1 Acidimicrobiia bacterium | reverse complement strand
TCGTCGATGTCGATCCGTTCGACGGCTGGTGAGCCCGAGAGGCCGGGCATGGTCCGCATGTCGCCACAGATCGGGTAGATGAAACCGGCCCCGATGGCGCCGCGCAGCTCGCGCACCGGCAGCGTCCAACCCGTCGGCGCGCCGAGCAGCTTCGGGTCACTGGATATCGAGAGATGGGTCTTGGCGATGCAGATGGGCAGGTTGCCGAACCCGTGGGCTTCGAGGAAGGCGATTTCGGCTCCGGCGGCGTGGTCGTAGTTGACGCCGTCGGCGCCGTACACCTTGGTGGCGATCGCCTCGATCTTGTCCTTGAGCGAGGCGTCATCGGGATAGAGAAAGTGGAAGCCGCCCGAGCGGCTGGCCGCGTCCTCGACGGCTTCGGCCAGCTCGGTGGCCCCGGCTCCGCCGTCGCTGAAGTGCGTCGACACCGCGGCGTTGACCTTCTCTTCGGCGGCAATGTCCCTGATGACCTGGTGCTCGGACTCGAAATCCCCCGGGAAGGCATTGATGGCCACCACCGGCTCGATGCCGTGCAGCCGCATGTTGTCGATGTGCTTGCGCAGGTTGGCGGCCCCTGCCATGACGTCGTCGGGATTCTCTTCGAGCATCTCAGGTGGGAGCGGCCGGCCCGGCTTGACCTCATAGCGCCCCGAATGCGCCTTGAGCGCCCGCACGGTGGCCACCAGGACCGCCGCATCGGGCTCGAGGCCGGAGGTCCGGCATTTGATATTGAAGAACCGCTCAGCGCCCATGTCGGCCCCGAAGCCTGCCTCTGTGATGAGGTAGTCCCCGGTATGTATGCCGATCAGGTCGGCGACCACCGATGAGTTGCCGTGGGCGATGTTGCCGAACGGCCCGGCGTGGATGAACACCGGCGTGTTCTCGAGCGTCTGCATGAGGTTCGGCTTGATGGCGTCCTTCATGATCACGGTCATGGCGCCGGCGGTCTTGAGGTCCTCGGCAGTGACGGGCTCGCGATCCCAGTTCTGCCCGACCACGATGCGCCCGAAGCGCTCTCGCATGTCCTGCAGCGAGCTGGACAGCGCCAGCACGGCCATGACCTCTGACGCGGCGGTGATGTCGAACCCGGTCTCGCGGGGCACACCGTCGAGCCGGGCGCCCAGCCCGATGACCATGTTCCGCAAGGCCCGGTCGTTCACATCGAGCACCCGTCGCCAGGTGACGCGGTGCGGGTCGAGCCCGGCCTCGGAGCGCCGGAAGATGTGGTTGTCGATCATCGCCGCCAGCATGTTGTGAGCGGCAGTGACGGCATGCATGTCGCCGGTGAGGTGGAGGTTGAGGTTTTCCATCGGAACGACCTGCGAGTAGCCCCCGCCGGCAGCGCCGCCCTTGATGCCGAAGGTGGGGCCCATCGACGGCTGGCGCAGTGACAGAACCCCCTGCTTGCCGACGTGTTTGAAGCCCTGGGCCAGCCCGACGGCGGTGGTGGTCTTGCCCTCGCCAAGGGGGGTGGGGGTGATGGCCGTCACCAGGATGTATTTGGCGCGGGGGCGATCGGCCAGCTCCTCGATGGCGGCCAGATCGACCTTGGCGACATGGCTCCCGTACTGCTCGAGCAGGTGGGGGCCGATCCCGACGGAGGCGGCGACGTCTCCGATCGGCTGCAGGGTGGCACCGCGGGCGATCTCGAGGTCGGAGGGGAAGGGCATCGACAATCCTTTCTCGCTAACCCACCTACGCTAACCCGCCACTCGCTCCCGACCGGCGTAGACGTTGAATGATGCGGTTCGCAAGAACCCGACGACGGTCAGCCCCAGCTCACCGGCCAGCTCGGCCGCCAGCGAGGAGGCGGCCGACACGCCGCCCACCATCGGGATGCCGGCCACCGCCGCCTTCTGCACGATTTCGAACGAGACCCGCCCCGACACCAGGAGAACCACCTCGCCGATAGGCCATCGCAGCCCGGCCAGCCTCCCGATCACCTTGTCGACGGCGTTGTGGCGGCCGACGTCCTCCCGGAGCGCCAGCAGCGCGCCCGCGGCGTCGAAGATGGCGGCGGCGTGCTGGCCGCCGGTGAGCTCGAAGGTGGACTGCGCCGATCGCATTCGGCCGGGGAGCGCCAGCAGGGTGGCGGCGTCGACGATGGGCCCCGGAGGTGGGGGCGGTGCCGCCACTTTGAGGGCGTCGATCGAGGCCTTGCCGCACACGCCGCACGATGACGACGTGTAGAGGTTGCGGCGAAACTGCTCGGGGTCGACCGTTACGCCATCGGCGAGCACGATCTCCCATCGGTTGTGCTCGGGATCCCCGGGCACCGGTCGGATCGCAGCCACCTCCCCCGGATCGAGGACGATCCCTTCAGTGAGCGCAAAGCCGCGCAGCAGATCCTCATCGTGGCCGGGGGTGCGCATGATGACGGCGAGGGGCGTGTCGCCCAGGCGCATCTCGAGCGGCGCCTCAGTGACCAGGCGGTCGACAACGGGGGCCTTCCCGTCTGGGCCGTAACGGATGATCTCCCGGTCGGTTGTCTCGGACACGGCCCGACCCTACGTGGCGGGGTCGACGGTGGGGAGCTCATCGGGCATCAGCGGGTTCGGCCGGTTGCGGTGATAGGCCGCCAGCGTCGCCGCGTCGCACTGAGAGCAAAGGTGAATGGTGCGGGTACCCACCACGGAGAGCTGGGTCCCTCTCGACTTCTCGACGATCGCAAGCGGCACGGCCTGGGTGTCCGCCCCGCCGCACTGCTTGCAGCTCGGCCGCGGGGTGCGCTCCCATCGCTCACCGCACGCTTCGCACGCCAGCCGGATGACATGGCCGTCCGGCGTGCCGGCCAGGCGCTCATCCTCACCGCAGGACGGGCAGGCGATCACCTCACACCTTGAGGCGGCTCTCAACCATGATGCAGGCGTTGGCCAGGTAGTTGAACCCGTTCTCCTGGATGTACTCCATGACCTCGGGGCTCTCGGCGCCGGGCTGGAGCCACACGTTCATCAAGCCGAGCTCCTTGCATTGCTTCAGGACATGGAGGGTGAACCGGGGCGGGATGACGAAGTTGACGATGGTGGGGGGCTCGGGAATATCGCCGACGGTCGGGTAGGCGGTGTCGCCCGCCACGGTCTCGCGCTGCGGGTTCACCGGGACTACCGCATAGCCCTTGCGCTTGAGGTCGTGGTAGATGGTGTGGCCGTACTTAGCCGGGTTGTCGGTGGCGCCGACCAGCGCGATCGTCGTGTCCGGCCGGTCGAGCAGCTGGAGTATGTCGAGCATGGGCACCTCGGATCGGGTCGTCACCTGCAACCCCCACCGTAGGGCGTTCCTTCCCGGCGTAGTGTCAGCACATGGCTGACATCGTCGTCGTCGGATCACTCAACCTCGACACCACCGCCCGGGTGGGGCGTCTTCCGACGCCCGGCGAGACGGTGCTCGGTACCGGGCACAGCACCGACACCGGGGGGAAAGGAGCCAACCAGGCCGTGGCCGCCGCCCGGCTCGGCCGTCGTGTTGCGATGATCGGGCGGGTCGGCGACGACGACAATGGGCGCCGCATCGCCGAGGTGCTCAACGCCGAAGGGATCGACGTCGACGGTGTGACGGTGGACGACACCGCACCGACCGGGTTGGCATTCATCACGGTGGATGTCGACGGTGAGAACATGATCGTTGTGAGCCCGGGGGCAAACGCCACCCTCACTGCGAACGACCTGGTTCGCTCCGCCGGGCTGATCGGGTCCGCATCGGTTGTCCTCCTCCAGCTGGAGATCCCGCTCGAGGTCGTACACCACGCCGCCGGGCTCGCCACCGGGACTGTGATCCTCAACCCGGCACCGGCCGCCGACCTCCCGGCCGGCCTGCTCGAGGACGTTGCGGTGCTGGTCCCCAACCGGACCGAGCTGGCCGCGCTGGTCGGCTCCGCTCCCGCCTCCACCATCCCGGAGGTTGCCGCCCAGGTGGATCTGCTACCGGTGGGGGCGGGTGTGGTGACCCTCGGCGCCGACGGCGCCCTGGTGCGCTCCGGCGGGACGACCACGCATGTCCCGGCACCAGCAGTGCATGCAGTCGATGCGACGGCGGCCGGAGATGCCTTTTGTGCCGCCCTGGCCGATGCGCTGTCCACCGGGGCAGATCTCGAGCAGGCCACCGAATGGGCCGTCCGGGTCGGGGCAGTGACCGCCACCGTGCGGGGCGCCCAGGCCTCCCTGCCGACGCGAGACGCTGTGCTCAGGCTCCGCTGAACCGCCCCCAACTGACTAGTCCTTTTGCGACCACAAAACGTGGTCATCATGCCTACTATGTGTGGCAAGGAGGAAATGGTGCGAGGGGGGATCGTACGTCGATTGAAGAAGGACGAGGGAGCGACGCTCCTCGAGTTCGGCATCGTCCTGCCAATTGCGCTGCTGCTGCTGCTCGGGATTGCTGAGGGCGCCCGATTCGTCGCCGAGAAACAAGCGGTAGCAACGGCCAGCCGTGAAGCGGCGCGGTTTGGATCCACCACCGGCGAAACGGCCGGTGTTCCCCACTACGCCGACTGTGCGGCGATCCGTGAGCGGGCGCAGGCGTCCAGCCCGTTCGAGATCCTCGATACCGACATCCTCGTCACCTACGACAGTGGCCCGGCTTCTCCCCAGCTGGGGATATGCCCAACGACCGGTCCATACGCAAACCCGGACGCCATCTCATCGGGTGACCGGATCGTGGTCACGGTCAGCCGGTCCTTCTCATCGAACCTCCCGTTCCTCGGAAGTGTCTTCGACATGGAGATTGCGACAACCGAGCACCGGACGATCGTAAAGGGGGAGCTGTGAAAGACGATCGGGGAGCATCCACCCTCGAGCTCGCCTTCGTCGCTCCGCTCTTGTTCATCGTTGCCCTCGGCATCGTCGACATGGGTCGGGCGCTGGCAACCACTGTTCCGGTGTCGGAGGCTGCTCAGGAGGGGCTGACCTACGCTGCCTACGAGCCGACTGAGACCGACGAGATCATCGCCCGGATCCTCTTCAGCACCACCGATCCGGACCTCAAGCCGGAGAACATAACGATCAGCTGTCCGTCGGCACCGGCCGACCATGTCGCCATCACCGTCGAGTACGACCTCGAGCTGATGACCCCGTTCGTGGCCGACATGCTCGGCGGCACGGTCCGGGTTTCTAAGACCGTCATCGGTGAGATCTTCTCGGAGGACCCATGCACCGCGTCCTGAAGACCGCACGCTCGGACGAATCCGGAGCGGTGATCGCACTCATAGCCGTGTCCATGTTCGCAATCATGGCTCTGGCGGCTCTAGCAATCGACGGCGGACTGGCCCACAACGACCGAAGTCGAGCCCAGCATGGCGCCGACAACGCCGCCCTCGCCGCCGCCTGGGCAGTGTGTGAAGACCGCGATCCGGTTGCAGCCGGGCTGGCCACTGCGGCGGCGAATGGACTCGGTTCGCCGAGCTCCGACGCCATCGTCGATGTCGTCGATCACGGGGACGGGACGGTCCAGGTCACGATCGATATCACCAGGGATGCGGAGTTCGGTCGCGCGATCGGGACGGACACCATCGAAGCCTCCGCTCGCGCCACGGCCACCTGCCGCGAGCGGCGGGAGGGGGTGGGGGCGATCCCGTTCGGGGTGCCTCCGAGCGGATTCGAGGGCGGCCTGCAGGCCCCCAATCCGTGCGGTCTCAACTCGGGGAACTGCGGCCGGATGTACGCATACCGGCTGGACGGCATCGGAGACGTGGGCGACGACACCCGGCGCAACATCGCGGTCGGTACCGACCGGTTACTCATCCCCTGGACGACCGGCACGGCGTACGTCAACTGCTCACTCGAGATCACGGAGCCCGAATGCAACGTCCTCCCCTCCAACACCGGCGTCTCGGCAGGTCAACTCGGAGATGGCTTCATCGAGCGGCTCTCCAACGTCGACGGCGCCAGTACCACATTCACCTACAGGAGCAACACCCTCAACGGCGACACCCTCGCCGAGGTGCTGGGCTTCACACCGCAACCGCTCGCGGCCGTGGGGCCGCCCCCGCAGTGGGACGCCGGCATTCATGGCGAGTACGACGAGGTCGATCTCTCGAACCATGTCTGGGTCGACGGCATCATCGAGAAATGCGACTCTCCGCGCCTGGCCAGCACGCTCATCGTCACTGCGGACATGACGTACGACCCCGCGTTCTACAACCCGGCCGCCGGCTATCCCGATCCCTGGCCGAACGGGTCGAAGCCAATGAAAGTGCTCGGCCACTACTTCATCTACATCGAGAACCCGAACGATGCCGGGGACTTCCAGGGCAGCGGCAACCTCAAGGTGGCTTCGGCGATCGTCCTCTGGCTCGGCCCGAACGCCGCCTGCTCGGACGGCACGCTGCCCGGTCCGGCCGCAACGAATGATCCCATCCGCGAGGTGGGGCTGACCGGGTGAGCACCTAGCATCAGCGGGTGCCCCGCCCGATCATCATCGACACCGACCCCGGCCAGGACGATGCCGTGGCGCTGCTGCTGGCGCTGGCCGCTCCCGAGGAGCTCGACGTTCGCGGGATCACGACCGTGGCCGGCAACGTTCCGCTCGAATTGACCACCCGCAACGCGCTCATGATGGTCGAGCTGGCGGGGCGGCCCGACATCGCCGTGTACGCCGGGTGCGATCGACCGATGGTGCGAGACTTGATCACCGCCGAATACGTGCATGGCAAGACCGGTATCGACGGCGCCGATACGCCGCCGCCCCGGACCACCCCAGCAGACCAGCACGCAGTGGAGTTCATCATCGAAACCTGCCGGGCGACGCCCGGGATCACGCTGTGCACCCTCGGGCCCCTCACCAACATGGGCACTGCGCTCGAGCAAGCCCCCGACATCGCAGGCACCATCGCCCAACTCGTGTTGATGGGAGGCGGGTTCTTCGAAGGGGGCAACACGACCCCGGCCGCCGAGTTCAACATTTACGTCGACCCCCAGGCGGCCGCCCTCGTGTTCGGGAGTGGCATCGATCTGGTGATGATGCCGCTCGACGTCACCCATCGGGCGCTGACCTCCGATGCCCGGGTCGACGCGTTCCGCGACCTGGGGACCGCTTCGGGGGCCGCCGTCGCCGGCATGCTGGAGTTCTTCGAGCGCTACGACATGGAACGGTACGGCACCGAAGGCGCTCCCCTGCACGACCCGACCGTCATCGCCTACCTGCTCGAGCCCGGCATCTTCGACGGCCGACGCTGCCGGGTAGACATCGAGACCGCCTCCGAGCTGACCATGGGAATGACCGTGGTCGACTGGTGGGGTCTAACTACGGACGAGCCCAACTGCTTCGTCGTGCACCAGATCGACGATGAGCGCTTCTTCGCCCTGTTGACCGAACGGATCGGACTGCTGCCCTGAGCCGTCAGACCGGTGGCTCCGGGTCGTACTGGATGTAGCGGCGCACCTCGCGGGCTCGCTCGGGTGAGTGCAACCGGGCGATGAGGTGAAGCGCCATGTCGATCCCGGCCGATACCCCGGCCGCGGTGATCACGTCGCCGTCGTCGACGAACCTCGCATCGGCCCGGACGTCGATGTCATCACCGAGGTCGCGCAGCAGGTCGAGCGACTGCCAGTGCGTAGTAGCCGGACGCCCGTCGAGCAGGCCGACGTCGGCCAGCACCAGGGAACCGGTGCACACCGACGTAACGAGGCCGGCACGGGAGGCAACGCCCCGCAGCCACTCGGCTACGTCGGGGGACCCGAGGTGCCCCCGCGTTCCCCTTCCACCCGGATACACCAGCACATCGATCGGCGGTGCGGCAGCCCACGAGTAGTCGGGGATGACCTGCAGCCCCTTCGCCGCCCGGATCGGGCCTTCTTCCGGCGCCACCGTGAACACCGACACGTCATCGTCGGGATGGGCCATAGCCCAGGCCGCCAGCACTTCCCACGGGCCGGCAAAGTCGAGCTCCTCCGCCCCGTCGAAAATGAAGATGCCGATGCTGGTGGCCATTGACCGATTCTGACACACAACCCCTTCGATCCCCTCCTCAAGTAATCTGAACCAGCAGGAGGCCTGCCATGCTGCTCGAGCCAACCGAGCTCTCCCACGACACCGAAGCGCTCATCGCCACCATTCGAGATTCGGTGATCGGCAAGGACGAGACGGTGGTCGGTCCCTTCGGCCCCCGCCGCCTCACCTATGCGGACTACACCGCATCGGGACGGTCGGTCAGCTTCATCGAGGACTTCATTCGCCAATCAGTGCTCCCGCTGTACGCCAACACCCACACCGAGTCGTCGGGAACCGGCCTCCAAACCACGCGCTTTCGGGAGGATGCCCGCCAGATCATCAAGGACTGCGTCGGGGCTTCGTCGGACTACGCCCTCATCTTCAGTGGATCGGGAACGACGGGCGCGGTTGATCGCTTGATCGGAATCCTCAACCTGCGGGTCCCCGCCGACCTGGACGCCCGCTTCCACCTGACCGACCACATCCCCGAGGACGAGCGGCCGGTTGTCTTCATCGGCCCGTACGAGCATCACTCGAACGAACTGCCGTGGCGGGAGTCGATCGCCGACGTCGTACGCATCCCGGAGGATGCCGACGGCCATATCGACCTCGACGTGTTGCACGACGAGCTGGAACGATTCGCGATTCGTCCGCTGAAGATCGGCAGTTTCTCGGCGGCTTCGAATGTCACCGGGATCATCTCGAACACCCACCGGATTGCCCGGCTGCTGCATTCGCACGGCGCCCTCTCGTTCTGGGATTTCGCAGCCGCCGCACCGTATGTCGAGATCGACATGCTCGGCGAGCACGACGGCCTGTCCTACAAGGACGCCATCTTCCTCTCGCCCCACAAATTGATCGGGGGCCCCGGCACGCCCGGCGTGCTGATCATCCGCAAAGACCTACTCATCAACGAGGTCCCGGCCGTGGTGGGGGGCGGCACCGTTTCCTTCGTGAATCCGATCGAGCACAAATACCTCGATCATCCCGAGCACCGGGAGGAGGGCGGCACCCCCGCCATCGTCGAGTCCATTCGTGCCGGACTGGTCTTCCAGCTCAAGCAGGCGGTCGGCACCGAGGCGATCCGTGTCCGGGAAGAGAGCTTCATCCAGCGGGCGATTGCGCGCTGGCGAGCCCACCTCAACATCGAGGTTCTCGGCAACCCGGACGCCGAGCGTCTCAGCATCGTGTCGTTCGTGGTCCGGTTCGGGGACCGCTACCTGCACCACAACTATGTCGTAGCGCTGCTCAACGACCTGTTCGGGATCCAGGGCCGGGGCGGCTGCTCATGCGCCGGGCCGTACGGCCACGCCCTGCTCGGAATCGATCTGGAGCAGTCCCACAAGTTCGAGGAGGAGATCTTGCACGGGTGTGAGGTCATCAAGCCGGGATGGGTGCGCCTCAACTTCAACTACTTCATCACCGAGGCAAGCTTCGAGTTCATCGTCCGAGCGGTGGAACTGGTCGCCGGCCGGGGTTGGACGCTGCTCCCCTACTACCGCTTCGATTCGGCGACGGCGCTGTGGACGCATCGAGATGGGCTGGCCGAGCCCCCGCTCAGTCTGCATGACCTGCGGTACTCGGCGGCCGGCATCGACCGGCCCCCCGCCCGACGAACGGCCGGGGAAGACGCGCTAGGCGGCTACCTGGAAGCTGCCGAGGAGATCTTCCGGGCGGCCGAGGAGACCCACCCCGAGGCCGAGCACGTCGATCTCGAGGCCGGCTTCGAAGCACTGCGCTGGTTCCCGCTACCCGAGGAGCTGTAGACCTGCCACTCGAAGATGGCTAGCGGTCGTAGTGATCGTGCGGCAGCGAGCCGCGGGGCGCTCGCAGGAAGGCGAACGGCGTTTCGTGAAGGAAGTTGGCGGCGCGCGACGTATACACGTCGGCGTAGCGCTCCACCTGGCGGGCGAACAGGCTCTTGTCGTTGCCGGCCCGCATGATCGGCCCCCACAGCAAGTTTCCCAGCTCGCCGGACGCCTGGGCAAGCGGGGCGATCTGATCGTCCAATGCGGCGATCAGCGACTGTAGATCGAGCAATTCGCCGGCGTCGGGCTCCGGCACATCGGTGGTGGCGTGCTGTTCGAGCCGGAGCAGGTCGAGACGCAGCCGGGCCCGGCGCCGCTCCAGGTCGGACTTCTCCGCCATCAGCGCGGTCAGCTTTTCCTCCGTCTCACGAAAGGCGGTCATAGCGAGCAGCTCGGCCTCGAGCTCACGGAGGATGAGGGCGGTCCTCCATCGAAACATCGACTTGGAGACGTGCACGTCTCCGAACAAATGATCCCCGACATACAGGATTTCGTCTCCGGACAGTCCGAGGCTCCGTTCCAGCAGCTGCGCATTGCCCCCGTAGTAGACCGTTCCCTCCGCCAGCGGGCCCCGGTGCGGTTCCAGAAGTGCCCGCTCCTCGTCGACCACGCGCAGGAAGTGATAGTCGCCGGCGAAGAAACCGGGCTTGCCGGCCGACACGATGATGGTCTGAAACAGGCTGCGCCAGGTCATGTCGCCCGGCAGGTACGGGTCGAAGGCCAGCTCCATCATGCGCCTGGCGTACTCCCAGTCGGAGTTGGTGATCAGCAGCAGATCCTTGCCGGCCGCCCGCTGGTCGACCACAGCTTGCACGACCTCGGGATCGGGCACCATGTACCGGGCCGGGTCGGCGTAAATCTCGGCCTTGAGGGTTCCATCCATGTGGGTGCGATCCAGCGCCCGCCCGACGACTTCCGCCAGCTCGCCATAGCTGCGGACGCCGGGAAGCCGGTCGGCGTCGAACAGGTCGACGAGCTGGCCAAAGAGGTTGCCCTCGGACACCGAATAGAGCGTGTTCATGAACCCGTACCGGCTGTCGGCCAGGTCGACGAGCTCCCCGGCATAGGCCGACCGCAGCTCGTCATAGGAGAGCATGCGCGTGCCGTGGGCGGCTCGGATGATGTAGCCGAAGCGGGTTGCCTTGACCAGGTTGCCCAACTCGAGGTCGATCGCCAGGCCGCGGGTGACGCTGTCGGGGGCGAAGGCCAGGCCTTCGACGGGCCACCC
>JABDLU010000132.1 GCA_013002865.1 Acidimicrobiia bacterium | reverse complement strand
CCCGTAATCCGATACTCAGCCAACCCACTACCACCATCGGTAGCAACCGGCCACGACAAATCAATCGTCGTCGACGTCGGAGCCGACGCAGTCACCGTCCCAGCAAACGACGGAGCAGTCGTATCCGATATCACGATTGCGAACGCGTCGGGCGCGCTGGGTGTCCCGTCGTTGTCAATCACGATCAGTGAACCGTTGTAGGTTCCACCTGACGAGTAGACATGGCTTGGGTTCTGTGCTGACGAAAGCGGAGATCCGTCCCCGAAGTTCCACGAGTAACTTGCGATCGTCCCATCTGGGTCCGAACCCGAACCGAAGAATGCCACAGAGGCCCCGACATCTCCTGTGGCAGGAGCCGTAGCGTTGGCTGTTGGTGCCAGATTCGTGTTGTTGACTGTCCAGAAGAAGCCGTCAGTGTCATTGAGGGCCGGACTCCCATTGTCGGTGACTGTGACAGTGACTGAGAACACCCCGGGGTCAGGGTTGCCTGCTCCGAACCCGATCGTGCCCGAGATCAGGCCTGTTGCCGGATTGATCGTGATCCCACCTGGCAAACCCGTTGCGGAGTATGTCAACCCGTTCCCGTCAGGATCCGTTGCCGGAGACGAAATGCTGATCGCCTCGCCCTCCGCATCCGTACGATTTGGCAGATCCTGACTGAACGTTGGAGCCCGGTTGACATTGTTCACGCTCCACGAAAAGGTGTCCGTCGCACTCTCAGCCGGGGTGCCGTCGTCGGTGACCGTGATCACGGTGGAGAACACTCCCGGATCCGGGTTGCCCGCCCCGAAGCCAATCGTGCCCGAGATGACTCCGGTAGCCGGGTTGATCGTCAGGCCGCCTGGCAGGCCGGTGGCCGACCAGGTGAGCCCGTCATCATCGGGATCTGTCGCCGGCGACCCGAGATTGATGACGGCACCCTCGTTGTCAGTTCGGTTCGACAGGTTCTGATTGAACGTGGGCGGCTGGTTAGCGTCGAACACCGTCCAGAAGAAGCCGTCGGTGTCGCTCTTGGCCGGCGAGCCGTTGTCGGTCACGGTGATCAGCACTTCGAAGACACCCGGATCCGGGTTGCCGGCGCCGAAGCCGATCGTGCCGGAGATCAGGCCACTGGCCGGGTTGATCGTCAGGCCGCCGGGCAGGCCGCTGGCCGACCAGGTCAGATCGTCGCCGTCCAGATCCGTCGCCTCGGACGACAGCGTGATGGCGTCGCCTTCGGAGTTGGTCTGGTTGGGGATGTCCTGGCTGAACGTCGGCGGCCGGTTGAAGTTGGCTACCACGATCGAGAAGGTCTCCGAATCGGTCAGCCCGTCGGGGTCGGTCACCGTGACGGTGACGGTCGACGTGCCTGAGGCCGCGAAGCCGGGAGTGCCGGCAATCGTGAGGAACCCGTCACCGGTGGTCACGGTTGCCCAGGACGGCACACCCGTGGCCGTCATCGCCCGGAAATCACCGTCGGCTGCGGTGTCGGGATCGGTCGCCGTCACGGTCACCGAGAATGCAGTTCCCTCGGTGGCGTTCCGGGTGCCCGGGTTGGCGATGAACGGTGGGTTGTTTACCGAGCCGTTGAGCGGGACGCTTACGACCCGTCCCCCGTTGTAGGTGACGTTCAGCGATGCCGACTTGTCGCCGATCACGCCAGGCGTGAACCGGATCGACGCGGTCTCGCTCGTTCCCGGCGGGAAGACGTCGCCGATCTGCGGGCCAGACAACAAGGTGAACCGCGAAGCTCCCGGTCCGGAGATAGCGACGTTCTGCACGACGATGCTGGGGATGCCGGCTCCGCCGTTGTGCTCGAAGTCGACGGTGGCCGTGGTCGTACCTGCGGTGCCGATCGGGCCGAGCGTCAAGCTGACCGGGTCGGCATCCAGGAATGCATTACCTTCCTTGCGGATGACCTCGATGCCGTGAATGGCGGGAAGGTTCTTGCCGGGGATCGGAATCAGGTCGATGTCCAGGTTGCCACCCGACACCGTCGTCTGGATCGGGATCATGATGGCCTTGTTCTTGCCGGCCCGCTGCCAGATGTCCAGATCGTTGATGGCGAGGCCGAACTCGACGTTGACGTCGAACACCCGGATGCCCGCCGCGTTGTGGACCGCCTCCAGGAAGTAGAGGCGCACCTCGTAGGCCCCGTTGGGAACCGGCAGGTCGTAGCGCATCGGGACGCTGCTCGAACCGAACCGCTCGGTGCGCAGCACGTCGAGTGGTGTGCCGGGAGGAATCGACTGGTCGCTGGTGTTGATCGCCTGGACAACCGCGAACTCACCGGTCGGCGAGTTGGGCGACAGGTACTGCTCGTCCGGGCTCCAGGAGAACTGCCCGACCACGGAATCGCCACCGGCGTTGAGGCGGTACAGGATCACGTCGTCGGCCGCCGCGTTGAGATCCACCCGCAGCGGGCTGTTCACGCCGGAGTGCGAGATGAACAGCTCAGCATCGAACACGCCGGCTGTGGTGGGCCGGAACTCGACGGTGACGGTGTAGCTCTGTCCCGACGTCAGGGAGCGCCCGCCCGCTCCCGAGGTGATGGCGAACTGGTTGGCGTTCGCACCGATGATGGAGGCACCGGGGATGTTGACGCTCCCGGTGTTTGGCTCGCCGAGATGCACGATGGTGATGGTCCTGGTCAGCGTGTCGCCGACGGCGATCGAGCCAAAGTTCACCTCCGAGGGGGCCGCCCCGAGCGAGTTCCACTGCGGACGGGGGATGATCTCGATGCCCTGGATGGCGGCGGAGTTCACGACCGACCGCAGGTCGATGTCGAGGTTGGCGTTCGAGACCACGTCGAAGCTTCGGACGATCCCGTTGTTGGCTCCGGCCGCGGCGAAGATGTCGAAGTTGTCGAGAACTTCGATGCCTTCGATGTCCACGTCGAACTGCCGGGCACCGACCGACTGTGTCCCGGGGAAGGTCTCGGCGAAGTAGAGGTTGACCTCGTAGGCGCCCGGAGTCACCGGGAAGTCCCACGACTGCTGACCGAAGCGGTAACTCTCGAACACCTCATCGGGTGCAGTCGGACCAGACACTGAGGTCGTGGCCAGAGGCCCGACGCTCCCGCCCGGCCCGTACGGGCTGTCGGGTCCCCAATCCTCGATCGGATCTCCGCCGGCGTTTACGCGATAGGAGGCCCGGCCGATCAGATCAACGATGAGCGGCGAGTTTGCCCCGGTGTGGCGAATGCGCACGAAGCCTCGCTTCACGCCGAGGGTGGTCGGGGCCAGCTTGATCTGCAGGAACCGGCTCTCTCCGAACCCGATGTCGTAATTGGCCAGCTCGGAGGCGCTGTAGTCAAACCCGTTCTGGCCAAATTCAACGGACGTGATCCGCAGGTCGGCATCCGAGGCGCTTCCACTGAAGTCCAGCCTGACGGTGGCGGCGCCCTCACTGTTGAGGCCCACGGCGCCCAGGTCGAGCGTGGTCGTCGACGGGGACAGCGTGGCGGTGCGCAACCGCGTGTCGCCCGCCACTGGTGTCCAGCCCGGCTGGCCAAACCCGAAGACGATGTCGGCCACGCCGGTCGTGTTGGTATTGCGGAGATAGAAGTTGCCGTCGGAGGGTCGGTAGATCCCGACCGTGCCGGTCGGGTTGCCGTCCCAGTCGCCCGGCACGAACTGGTCGCTGGTGATGCCGAAGAACAGGTCGTTGGCGGTGGCGGCCACGCCGTTCCACGGGACCTCGTTGGTGTAAAAGGTCTTGCCGTTCGAGCTGCGATAGATGCCAACCGAGTCGCGCCCATCGCCGTCCCAGTCGGTGGCGAAGGGACGGTCGCCCGGGTTGCCGAAGAAATAGGCTCGATTGGCGAAGCCCGTGCTCAGCTTGTCGCGGCTGTAGACAGTTCCGTTGCGATAGATGGCGGCGCTGTCGCAGCCGTCCTTGTCCCAGTCCCCCACCATGGGCATGTCGCCCGGGGCACCGAAGAAGTAGGTGATGTCGGCCACGAGGACCTGGCCGCTCTGGGGGTTGGTGTTTGTGAAGAAGAAGAAGCCGGTGCTCGGCCGGAACGCACCGGGCGTGTCCACACCGTCGCAGTTCCAGTCACCAAGCAGGGGTATGTCGCCGGGGATCCCGTAGGTGAACACTCGCTCGCTGCCGTCGGGGTTGCGCAGGTGCCATTCACCCTTGGTCGTGTCGACCATGCCGACCTGCTCGGGGGCCGCAAAGGCCGGCGCAGCCAGCATCAGAAAGCCAACTACCAGCCCAAAGCCCAGAACCAACCGCCGCATCACATCCAACTCCGTTTACCCCGCGAATGAAAACCCCTCACTGAAAAACCTAGCCCACTTCTCCCATATCCGCACAGCCGCCGCCGGGGCCCAGCGGCCCGATTGGGGGCCGGATAGGCTCGGCCGACGCGACGAGGGAGAAACGGTGGAGTTCGCAGAGCTACTGGCGCGCCGGCGCATGGTCCGCAACTACCTTCCCGACCCGGTCCCCGACGAGGTCATCGACCGGATCATGGAGCGAGCCCGCCGCGCTCCCAGCGCCGGGTTCAGCCAGGGCCAGAGCTTCGTCGTGGTGACCGACCAGGAACGCAGGGCCGCCATCGCCGCCCTCGCCCACGAGGACCACTATGTGACAGCCGGGTTCGACCCGTGGTTGTCCCGGGCTCCGGTCCACATCGTCGTTTGCACGAGCGAGGCGGTTTATCGCGCGCGATACGCCGAACCTGACAAGACGGGGGCAGGCGAAGCGCATGAATGGCCGGTTCCCTACTGGTTTGTGGATGCCGGAGCCGCGCTGATGCTGCTATTGCTGGCCGTCGCCGACGAGGGGTTGGCAGCCGGGTTCGCGGGGTCGCACAGCCTGGAGGGCATCAAGGAGTTGCTAGGCATCCCGGACGACGTTTCTCCCATCGGCCTCGTCACCGTCGGCCATCCCGCGCCCGACCGTAAGTCCGGCTCGCTCGCTCGCGGCTGGAAGCCGATTGAAGACGTTGTGCATCGCGAGCAGTGGTAGCCGGTTGCTGGTCACAGTGAGCAACTGGCCCTACGCTGTTGCCAGCGCAGGCGAAGGAGCATGATGGCGAACACTCGGGCCTTCACGTCCGAGTCGGTGACCGAAGGTCATCCCGACAAAATGGCCGATCAAATATCGGATTCGATTCTCGACGCCATTCTCTCCCAGGACCCGGAGAGCCGGGTGGCGGCCGAGACCATTCTCACCACCGGCCTCGTGCTCGTCGCGGGCGAGATCACGACCGACGCTTACGTCGACATCGCTTCCATCGCTCGCGCAACCATCCGGGACATCGGGTACGACCGCGAAGAGTACGGCTTCGATGGATCGACCTGCGGGGTCATGGTGTCCATCGACGAACAGTCACCCGACATTGCCCAGGGCGTTGATGCATCCGAAGAGGTGCGTTCGGGCTCGGCGCTGACCGAGGACGACCTCGACCGGCAAGGTGCGGGCGACCAGGGCATGATGTTCGGCTACGCCACCACCGAGACCGAAGTACTGATGCCGCTCCCCATCCACGTTGCCCACCGCCTGGCCGAGCGGCTGGCGGAGGTCCGCAAGGACGGCACCATCGGCTACCTCCGGCCCGACGGCAAGACTCAGGTCACCTTCGACTACGAAGGCGACCGTCCCGTACGGCTCCGGACGGTTCTCATCTCCACGCAGCACGACGATGGAATCGATCGCGATTCCACCATCCGCCACGACCTCATCGAGCACGTCATCAAGCCAGTCATCCCCGACGAGTTCGCCAACGATCCCGTCGATGTGATCATCAACCCGACCGGCCGGTTCGTCATCGGCGGCCCGGTCGGCGACGCCGGGCTCACCGGACGCAAGATCATCGTCGACACCTACGGCGGCTCCGCCCCGCACGGCGGCGGCGCGTTCTCGGGCAAGGACCCGTCCAAGGTCGACCGCTCGGGGGCGTACGCCACCCGCTGGGTGGCCAAGAACGTCGTGGCTTCCGGTGCGGCCACCCGCTGCGAGCTCCAGGTGGCCTACGCCATCGGCGTTGCTCACCCGGTTTCGATCATGGTGAACACGTTCGGGACCGAGACGGTCGATCCCGAGCAAATCGAAAAGGCCGTCACGGAGATCTTCGATCTCCGGCCCGGCGCCATCGTCCGGGACCTCGACTTGCGCCGGCCCATCTACCAGCGCACCGCCTCCTACGGCCACTTCGGCCGACCCGGCTTCCCGTGGGAGGAGACCAATCGCGTTGACGAGCTGAAGGCGGCATTGGGGCTGTAAGGCCGGCTATCGGCTATCGGCTATCGGCTATCGGCTATCGGCCAGAGAGTGGCGGGGTCCCGGCCTGGCCTGGAACTTGGAACCGGCAACTGGCAACTCAAGGCGTGGCCCGCCCTTCGCCCTGCGCTACTAACCCGCAGCCTTTAGTCTGCCAGCCATGCCGTCGCCCATGATCCGCCTCGATCGCGTCTCGAAGACGTTCCCCGGCCAGACGACGCCGGCGGTCGCAGAGCTGAGTTTCGACATCGACGAGGGTGAGATCGTGGTGCTGGTCGGGCCGTCCGGGTGCGGCAAGACGACGACGCTGAAGATGATCAACCGGCTCGTCGAAGCCACCAGCGGAACCATCTCGGTCGCCGGGACTGACATCACCAGCGTGCCCGCTCCGGTGCTTCGCCAGGGAATCGGCTACGTCATCCAGCGGATCGGCCTGTTCCCCCATCGCACCATCGCCGAGAACATCGCCACGGTCCCCGCCTTACTCGGCTGGGAGAAGGACCGCATCAATCAGCGCGTCGACGAGCTCATCGTGCTGGTGGGCCTCACACCCGAGATGAAGACCCGCTACCCGGCCGAACTCTCCGGCGGCCAGCAGCAGCGCGTCGGGGTGGCCCGGGCCCTGGCCGCCGACCCGCCCGTGTTGCTGATGGATGAGCCGTTCGGGGCCGTCGACCCCATCGTCCGGGGGCGCCTCCAGGAGGAGCTTCTTGACCTGCAGCGCCGCGTCCACAAGACCATCGTCTTCGTCACCCACGATATCGACGAGGCCATCAAGCTGGGTGACCGGGTCGCCATTCTCAACGTCGGCGGCATCCTCGAGCAGTACGCGTCGCCCGCCGAAATCCTCCGCTCCCCGGCCAATCGCTTCGTCGAGGAGTTCCTCGGAGAGGACCGCAGCCTCAAGCGGCTGTCCCTCACGCCCATCTCAGATGTCGATCTGGTGGCAGGGCCGATCGTGGAGCCCACCGCAACTCGGGGTGACGTCGAAGCGACCATGAAAGAGCACGGTGTCGATTGGGTCGGGGTTGGAACCGACGGACGGCTGCACGGATGGGTGTGGGGCGAAGATGTAACCGGGACAGCAGGCGACCTCGAGCCGCGCCCCTTCTCCGTGCGGCTGTCGGCAGACCGGTCGCTCCGGGAAGCACTCGATTCGGTGGTCAGCTCGCACACGGGTGTCGCCATCGTCGATGATGGCGACCGCTATCTCGGGATGCTCAGCATCGAAGAGATCAGCCGCCACCTCATCGAATGATCGTCGCACAGG
Organism: Acidimicrobiia bacterium; assembly: GCA_013002865.1. GTDB lineage: Bacteria > Actinomycetota > Acidimicrobiia > Spongiisociales > SHLN01 > SHLN01. The sequence goes on along the minus strand of JABDLU010000132.1, from coordinate 16,283 downwards.
CCGACGGCGACCCGTTCGTCCGCTGGGATTGGATCTGGGGGCATCTCGACCTGGTGTGGGAGAAGGTGCTCGAGCATCTGGTGCTGACCGGCATCGCCCTCGGGATCGGCCTGACCGTCGCCTTGCTGCTCAGCGCTCTGGCGCTCCGCTTCCGAAAGACCTACGCCCCGATCACCTGGGTCACCGGCATTGCCTACTCGATTCCGTCGCTCGCCCTGTTTGCCTTCCTGGTGCCGATCACCGGGTTCACCATTCTCACGGCCGAGATCGGCCTCGTTAGCTACACCCTCCTCATCCTGATCCGCAACGTGGTAGCCGGCATCGACGGGGTCGACCCCGCCATCAAGGAGGCAGCGACCGGCATGGGCTACACCCGCCGGCGGTTGTTCTTCCAGATCGAGCTGCCGCTGGCACTCCCGGTGATTATCGCCGGCCTGCGCATCGCCGGGGTCACCACCATCGGCCTTGTCACGGTGACGGCCCTGATCGGACAGGGTGGGGTCGGGTTCTTCATCCTGCGGGGCCTCAACCGGTTCTTCTCAACCGAGATCGTGCTCGGCACGATGCTGTCGGTGATCCTGGCGGTGGCCGTTGATCTGTCGCTCCTCGGCCTGGAGCGCATCCTCACCCCCTGGTCGAAACGAACGGGGTCGGCCACATGATCGACTTCATCGGAGATCTCCTGGTGTGGTTCACCGAGAACTGGGACGGCCAGGACGGGTACCTCATCCGGGCCTGGAACACCATCCGGCTGTCTGCACTGGCTACGGCCGTCGCCGCGCTCATTGCCATCCCCACCGGCGCCCTGCTCGGCCACTACCGCCGCTTCGGCGTGTCAGCAGTAGCGGTGGTCAACATCGGGCGAGCGCTCCCCTCGTTCGGGATCATCGCCCTCGCCCTGCCGATCACCATCCGCATTGCCCGCAACGTACCGGACGGGGTGCCGATCTTCGGCTCCGGCCTCGGGTTCTTTCCCGGCTTCATTGCGTTGTTCGCGCTGGCACTGCCACCGATCTTCACCAACACCTACACGGGCATCCGCGAGGTCGATCCCGGCACGGTGGAAGCCGCCCGTGGCATGGGGCTCCCCGAAGGCAAGATCCTGCGATCGGTCGAGTTGCCGCTGGCTTCGCCGGTGATCATTGCCGGTCTGCGCATCTCTGCAGTCCAGGTGGTTGCAACGTCACCACTGGCGGCGCTGGTGGCCTACGGGGGCCTGGGACGCTTCATCGTGGACGGCTTCGCCATTCAAGACAACATCCAGATCTTCGCCGGTGCCCTCCTGGTGGCCGCACTGTCGATCCTCACCGAGCTGCTCTTCAGCCGGCTCGAGAAACGGCTCGTGCCGCGTCCGCTGCAACTGGTCGAGGAGCAAGCGGCCGCACCGATCGGCAAGCCGGTGGCGGCTTGATCCCGGTTCTCATTGGAATAGCCACACCCCTAGGGTGTTGAACCTGACGCCGCCTTCATCGGCGGCATTTCACTATCCAATTGAAGGGAGAAACCCATGCGGAAACTGTTCCGCAATCGGTTCCTTGGGGCGACTGTTGTGGCGCTGGCCCTCGTGGCCGCGGCCTGCGGGTCGGGTGAGGACGCCGACACCGAGGGGCCGACCATCGTGGTCGGCTCGACCAACTTCGGCGAGCAAGAGATTCTGGGCGAGATCTTCGCCCAGGCGCTCGAGAACGCCGGGTATCCGGTCGAAACCAAGTTCCAGCTCGGAACTCGGGAAGTCGTCAACCCGGCGCTCAAGAGCGGCGAGATCGACCTGATGGCCGAGTACACGGGCACGCTGCTGACATTCGAGGGCGGCACCTCCAGCACCGATTCCGACCAGACCCATGAGGATCTCGTCGGCGTCATGGAGCCACAGGGCATCACCGTGCTCGACTACGCGCCCGCTCAGGACAAGAACGGCTTCGTCGTGACCCAGGCCACGGCCGAGGAGTTCGGCTTCGAAACGGTCAGCGACCTCGCCGACCAGAACGGGAACCTGGTGCTGGGCGGACCGCCCGAGTGCCCGGATCGTGAATTCTGCCTCATCGGTCTGCAGGACGTGTACGGCCTCGACTTCGAGTCGTTTCAGCCCCTCGACGTAGGGGGCCCCCTCACGGTGGCTGCCCTCGACGGTGGCGAGATCGACGTCGGCCTGCTGTTCACCTCCGACGGCGTCATCGCCGCCAAGAGCTATGTGCTCCTGGAGGACGACCAGAACCTGCAGCCGGCCGAGAACATCGTGCCGATCATCCGGACCGAGATTCTCGACCAGTACGACAGCAGCCTGTCGGATCTCCTGAACGACGTCGCTGCCGAGATCACCACTGCGGAGCTGTCCGAGCTCAACAAGCGGTTCTCGCTGGACGCTGAGGACGCCGACCTGCTTGCCAAGGAGTGGCTGGCCGACAAGGGCTTCTAACCACATCCCCACTCGAGTCGCTGTGCCCCCGGTGTCGCCGGGGGCACAGTGCGTTCGGACGGTTCGTAGGATCTGCCGATGGAGGGTGAGGCAATTGTCGTCGAGCTGCCGCTGCGGTCTCCGTACACCGCCGCCGGCCACCAGCTCACCACCCGACGCGGCATCGTCCTACGGCTGTCGGCCGGCGATCACACTGGATGGGGTGAGTTTGCCGAGATCCCTGGGTACTCGCGGGAAACCGTCGAGACGGCCCTGGCGGCGCTGATCGGTGAGCCGGTCATCCACAGCAACCCCATGGCCGTCGCCGCCCTTCGCACCGCCGAGCTCGACCTGGAAGCGCGCCGCCAATCGCGGCCACTCACCAGTCTCTTCGGCGGCTCGCCCGGGCCGGTGGCGGCGGGAGCAGTCATCGCCCGGTTCGGAGATGTCGACGGGACCATCGCCGAGGCCGAGGCCCGCGTAGCGGACGGTTACCCAAGCCTCAAGGTCAAGATCGGGCCGGGGTTCGATGTCGAACCCCTCCAGGCGCTGCGGGACCGCTTCCCCGAGCTGACAATCGCCGCCGACGCCAATGGCTCCTACGGACCGGGCGAGCTTCCTCCCGGCATCGATGAACTTGGGCTCCGCTATATCGAACAGCCCCACGGTGCCGCGACCGGCTGGAGCGAGCTGGCATCGCTGCGAGCCCGGCTGGCCACGCCGATCTGCCTCGATGAGTCCATCACCGGACCGCCCAGCCTCCGGTCGGCGATCGCCGCCGGGGCGTGCGACTTCGTCACCATCAAGCCCGCCCGGGTGACCGGGTTGGCAACCGCCGCCGACATGCTCGAATACGCTCGGGACGCCGGCGTGGGAGTGATCGCCGGCGGCCTGCTCGAATCGGGCATCGGGCGGGGGGCGGCCCTGGCCTTTGCCCGATTGCCGGGAGTCGTCAATCCGGCCGACCTGTCCGCCTCCGACCGCTACTGGGCGCGCGATCTCACCGAGCCTGCCTGGCAGCTCACAGCAGGGGCCCTGCACGTACCGGATCGACCCGGCATCGGGGTCGACGTGGACCTGGGCTACCTCGACTCGGTGGCGACGGCCCGGCATCGGCTGCCGGCCTGAGCGCTAGCTTTCGCCGTATGCGTCCCGGCATTCTGACACGGCTGCTCTCGATCATCGCCCTCATGGTTGGGGTGCTGGTTGGACCCGCCGGCGCTCAGGCAACGTGTCCCGAGTTCGAAGGTTTCACCTGCGACGGCTATGTGACCGATCGGGCCGGTGTCATCGACAACGATGAGACGCTGGAGTCGGAGGCTGCCCGGATCGAAGGCATGTACGGCGCCCAGGTGGCGGTCGTGCTAGTCGACTCCGTCGGGGACTGGTCGATCGAGCGCTTCGCCCAGGAGCTCGGCAACACCTGGGGGGTAGGCAGCGCAGAGCGCAACGACGGCGTTGTCGTGGTGGTCGATGTGGGTGGCCGCAACACCTGGGTCGAATACGGCGACGGGCTGGCCGACTTCCCGAGGGATCCATCCGACATCGCGGCGTTGGGCAACGCCGGGTTCCGCAATGGCGACTTCGGTGCCGGCGTGCTGGGCATCCTGAGCGGCCTCGGAGACGGCTTCGAGGCCTACGCCGAGGGGGAGACCAGCGAGCCGTACAACTGGACGCCGGCGCTGGTCGTCGGCGGCCTTGGCGTGCTCGGTCTGGCCGGGGCCGGTGGGTTCTATGTGCGCAATCAGAGTCATCGCCGAACCCGGCGCCGCTGGGCTGAGCTGGTCGACGGGGAGCTGGCCCGCCTGGAGATCGCCGGCCACGAGCTTCCGTTGATACCCGAGTACGCCGCGCCGCGGCCAGACACTGCTCCCGAGGCCAGCACGATCGCCGTGGTCGATGCGCTCAACTCGATGGCTCGTGGTGAGGTACCACGCGACCAGGACGCCGTCGCGGCCGCGTGGTCGCTCGGCCTGATAGACATGATCGACCGGGAACGGCTCCTGGGCGATACCGAGATCCCGCTCGAGCTGCAGGCGTCTGGTGAGAGGGACATCACCGACGAAGCTGTGCAGGCTGTCGCCACCCAAGCCCTCGCCACCAAGCCGGGACGCGAGGAAGAGTTCGACGTGCAGCTGAAGGAGCTCACCCGGCTCATCGACAGCCTGCGTCCCCATCGCGTCGCCGGCGCCCGCTACCGCCTCGGCCAGCAGATCAACGAGCAGCTCGCCGACACCATTCACGGGGCCGCCCTCGTCACCGATTTCGGTGAGCGCTACCTGCGGGCCTCCCCGGCGCTCGATGCGGCTATGCCCGCCGCGGAGTCCGCCCTGGAGCTCGACACCGCCTACGACGCTGCCACCACCAAGACCCGGGCCCTCGAGGAGCTCTACGACAAGCTGCCCGACAGCGCCGCCCGGCCGGCGGTCGCCGCCGCCCTCGCCGACCTGGGCGACGACCTCGACAACTCGGTGGAGCGCTACGCCAGGGTGCAGGATGCCCTGGAACGGCGGGGCCGAAACCTCAAGCAGGATGGGCTCGACCTGGACGCCATCGCGGCGCTGCTCGTGCTGAACAATGACGAAGCCGCCGTCGATGATTTCATCGATGCGTACGACAAGAACCGGGCCAACTCACTCCCGGCCGACCAGTCGGTGGAGTACGCGCTGGCCGGGCTCACCTCGCTTCGCAAGATCAAGGCGATCCGGGCCCGCGCTAAGCGCCTCGGCCTGCCGGTCGGGCTCACCGCTGCATTGTTGCGGGCCCGCCCCGATGGCGTCGAGGTATATGAGGAGCTGGCGACCAGCCTGGTCGAGCACGGGATCACCGGCGACTCCCGGCGCACCATCGCCGCGATTCTCGCCATTTCTCTCGAGCCCGCCCAGGCCGAGCGCCGCTGGCTCGAGGCGCGCCACGCGCTGTCCGATCTCGGCCTGGAGGGGTCGTATGCGGACGTGGCAGCCGCCTTCGGTGCGTCGGATCCACGCGGTCCCCGCCAGTTCGCCATTGCCTATGCCGCCCAGCGCCAGGCGCTGGCCCGCTCCCGGATCAAGGACGCCGACCGGTTTGCGCCGGAGCTCGCCCATCAGGGCACCTCACGCCAGCAGGATTCCTGGACGGGGCGCACCATCCCGCCCCGGCTGGGCTACTTCGACCCGTACACCCTGTTCTTCTATCACTGGATCATCACCCGGGGCAGCGCCGGCACCTACGGGTGGGAGCCCGTGTACCAGGACCAGTCCTGGTCGGGCGACCGCGACTCCTGGTTTGGCGGATTCGGCGGCGGCACCTTCGGATCGGGTGGCGGCGGCGGTTCCTCCTGGGGCGGTGGCAGCTGGGGCGGCGGCGGCTTCGGCGGTTTCGGGGGCGGCGGATTCGGCGGCGGCGGAGGCGGCGGCGGAAGCGGGTGGTAGGCCCGCCTGGCGGCGGGGTCAGTGGTCGGTGGTCAGTGGTCAGTGGTCAGTGGTCAGTGGTCAGTGGTCAGTGGTCGGTGGCTAGAAGGTCGCCGGTTGCCGGTCGCCGGTTGGCCGCCTGGCGGCGGGGTCAGTGGTCGGGCGGGCGAGCCGGATGGCGGGGGCGGGTTGGAGGCGGAGGTAGGTGAGGTAGGTGGCGGCTACCAGGGCTGAGCCGAGGAGAACACCGGCGAGGGCGTCGGTGGTCCAATGGACATCCAGATAGGGGCGGGACACCGTCACCGCAGCGATGATCGCTCCTGAGCCGACGACCGCAGCCGCCCGGGCCAGCCGATTGCGGGTGGCCTCCCAGGTGAGCAGTGGGATGAGGCCGTAGAAGCCCACCGCGGCAAGGACGTGGCCGGAGGGGAACGAGGGCCCATTTCCGGGTAGCAGCTGGGCAACGGCCGGACGAACCCGGCCGATCAGCTCTTTGAAGGCGACCTCCAGGACGGGATTGAGCAGGACTGCGGCCACGACCACGGCGACGAGCACGCGGTGACGGCGGGTCACCGCCGACCAGATCACCAGAGCGACCGTGGCGGCTCCAATGATCCAGCGGGTGCCGAGGAAGGTGAGCACCACCATGGTGTGGTTGAGGCCCACTGAGCGGCTTTCGAGTAGCACGGCCTGCATCGCCTGATCGAAGCGCAGCAGCGTCGGCTCGGCGACGACGGCGAGCGCAGCCAGCACTGCGAATCCTGCCAGGCCGAGTGCGACGACTCCGACTGCCCGTTGCTGTTTGGTCATCAGACTCCTTCCGATCTCCTTCAACTATGCGACTTTCACCTGAGAAGGCCCTGAGCAATGCTGAGAAGGCTTTCAGGAGGGGTCAGTGGTCAGTGGTCAGTGGTCAGTGGCAAGAAGGTTGCCGGTCGCCGGTTGCCGGTTCATAGATTCGGCGCCTGATCGCATGATGTGCGCGGCGAGAGTTCGGGGAACCAGTAGTCTGCCGCCGATGTTGAAGATCACGAGGGTGTTGGGTGGTGGAGCGCTGGTGCTTGCGGCGTGCACGACCAGCGTGGCGCAGGAACCCGCTCCGCCGGCGACCGGGGCAGCAACGACCACGACGACTGCCACCACGCTGCCGCCGACGACCACGACGCTCCCGCCCACGACCACCACCACCATCCCGGTGTTCGATCTGGCGGGGTCCGTCACCACGCCGGAAGGGCGGCCGCTGCCCGATGCAGTGGTAACCGTCGGTACCGAGCAGGTCACGACCGGACCGGACGGGACCTTTGCCCTCACCGGGGTGCCGGCCGGCACCGTATCGATCACCCGGCCCGCCTGGCACTCGACTGAAGTCGCCTGGACGGGCCAGGCGAGGGTCGACGCCGTGCTGGAGCCACGGGTGGTGCGTGCACTGCGGGTCAGCAAGTACGTGGCTGGCGACGCCGACCAGTTCAACGCCCTGCTCGACCTGGCCGAGCGGACCGCCGTCAACTCACTCGTCTTCGACACCAAGGACGAGTCCGGGTATGTGCTGTACGAGACGGCGGTTCCGCAGGCTGCCGAGATTGGATCGGTCCGCCCGATGTATGACGTGGCCGAGCTTCTGGCAGCCGCCAAGGAACGCGGCCTCTACACCATCACCCGGGTGGTGAGCTTCGAGGATCAGGTCTGGACTGCAGCAGACCCGGCGGCCAAGCTGGCCGGCCGCTGGATCGACCCCCGTGATCCCGCCAACTGGGAGTATCCACTCGGGCTGGCGGTTGAGGCGTGTGAGCTGGGCTTCGACGAAATCCAGTTCGACTACGTCCGGTTCCCGGCCGGGAGCACGGCGGCGGCTGCCCAGATCAGCAACCCGACGACCGAGGCCGAGCGGTTGGCCGCCATCCAGGGCTACCTGGCCGAGGCCCGGTCACGGCTCCATCCGATGGGGTGTGCGTTGTCGGCCGACATCTTTGGGATCGTGCTCTCCGCTCCCAATGATCAGGGCATCGGCCAGCGGCCCGAGGAAGTTTCACAGGTGGTTGATGCGGTGAGCCCGATGGTCTACCCCAGTCACTACTCAAACGGTTGGCTGGGTTTTGAGGATCCCAACGACCACCCCGGACCGGTCACCGCCGATGCACTCGACGATGGCACTCCCCGCCTCATCCCGCCGTCCTTGATGCGCCCCTGGCTGCAAGCGTTCTGGTGGACCAACTCGCAAATCGCCGCCTCGATCGCCGAGGCCGAAAAACGCGGCGTGGGCTGGATCCTCTGGAACGCGGCCGGCAACTACGGCGAGAGCGCTCTGCCCGCCGCCGGATAGCCGGCGACCACCCGGGGTAGCCGCACCTCGAACGTCGCTCCACCGTGCAGCGGTTCGATGGCCGCCACCCGCCCGCCGTGGGCACGCACGATCGCCCGCACCACCGGGAGCCCCAGCCCGGTGCCTCCTTCGTAGCGGCCCCGGGCGTCGTCGAGCCGGACGAAACGCTCGAAGATCCGCTCGCGTTCCTCGGGCGAGATGGGCTCGCCGTCGTTCGAGACCGTGAGAACCGCCTCCAACCCGTCGACCCGGGTCTCGACCCAGACCCCGGTGGAAGCGTGGCGCACCGAGTTGTCCAGCAGATTGCGCAGCAGTTGCTGGAGGCGGGCCGGATCGGCTTCGAGGCGGATGGGCTGCACCTCGCTGAGGTCGATGGGAGCGGTGCTCGAGGTCATGACCATGGAAGCCTCGGACCTGACGACTTCGTCGAGGTCCACTTCCTCGACGTGGACGGTGAGGCCCCGCTCGTCGTATCTGGCGAGGGTGAGCAGGTCGCCCACCAGCATCTCCAGCCGCAGGTCTTCGTGGAGGAGATCTTCGAGCAGGGTGTCGAAGTCCACCAGATCGGGGTTGGACCGAGCCACGTCGATCATCGTTCGTATGGCGGCGACCGGGCTCTTCAATTCATGAGACGCGTCGGCGACGAACTGATAGTGCTCGTCGGCGGCGGCTTCCAATCGTCCGAGCATCTCATTCATCGTCACGGCCAGGCTGCGCACCTCGTCGGCGCTGGGCGGCACCGGCAGCCGGCGATGGAGGTCGGTGTGGCTGATCAAGTCGGCTTCCAGACGCATATCTTCCACCGGCTGCAGGGCCCGGCCGGTTCCCCACCAGGTGACGACCGCAACAACGACCATGACCGCCGGGAAGCTCCACGCCAGGATCTGAATGAGCACTTCGAGCGTGCCCTCGGTGTTCAGCGACGACACGACCACGACTTCTGCCGGGCCGTCGGGAGTCTCGGTGCCGAGCCGCACGACCAGCACCGCCCCTTCGATCGAATAGCCAACGATGCGCTCGAGGGCATCCGACAGGTTGCGGTCGCGCGACAGCAGGCGCTCCCCCGCCGGCAGGCTCCCGTCCGAGAAGGCGGGAATGCCCTCGACGTTGGCGCTCGAACGCTCCACCGTGCCCGAGCGCGACACGAGCTGGGTGGCGACGATATCGTCCCCGGTCGGCAAGCTGTCGCCCAGCACACCCCGGGACGCCAGCGACCCGATCGATTCGGCCCGGGCGATCGCGGCGTTCTGGATGGCGGTCTCAAACGACGAGCGAGCCAGGAGCAGCAGGGCAACCAGCCCGATGGCGAGCGCCACGCCGACGATGGCGGTGGCGAACAGGGTCGTGCGCAGGCGCACGCCGGCCGGCCGCCACCGGCGCTCCGTCATGCTGCCACCAGGCGGTAGCCGACACCGCGCACCGTCTGGATGGACTTCACCCCGAAGGGAGCGTCGATCTTCTTGCGCAGGTAGCCAACGTACACCTCGACGATGTTGGGATCCCCGTCGAATGCCCAATCCCACACGTTGGTGAGGATGTCCGCTTTGGGGAGCGCCTCAGACGGGTGGCGCATGAAATACTCGAGCATGGCGAACTCACGTGGCGTCAGGTCGATGGCGACATCTCCCCGCGCAACCTCGCGGCAGGCGGGATCCAGCCGAAGCGACCCAACCGTCAGCACCGCTGGGCGCTCCCCCATCTGGCGACGCATCAGGGCTCGCAGCCGGGCCAGCAGCACAACGAAGGAAAACGGCTTGCGCAGGAAGTCGTCGGCTCCGGTGTCGAGGGCTTCGGCCTCGTCGTACTCGCCGTCCTTGGCGGTCAGCATCAGGATCGGTACCCAGTTTTGTTCTTCCCGGAGCCGGGCGCACACCCGGTAGCCATTGAGCTTGGGAAGCATGATGTCGAGCACCACGGCGTCGTATGGCTGGCCGAGCGCCAGCGCCAGCCCCTCCTCCCCGTCGGCGGCGACGTCTACCGAGTACCCCTCGGCTTCGAGACCGCGCTTGACGTAGGTCGCCAGCCGAACCTCATCCTCGACCACGAGAACGCGCATGAGGTAAGTCTCGCGCGGAAAAAGGTCAATGGTCGTCGGTCAACTGTCAACGGCCCTCTGAGCGTTGCCTGACGGCTTCGAAGAGGGCGATGCCGGCGGAGACGGAGGCGTTGAGGCTGTCGATGGTGCCGGTCATGGGGATGAGGATCTGTTCCCGGTCGAGCCAGGCATCGGTCAGGCCGGTCGATTCGCTGCCGACGACCAGGGCGCACGGGCCGGTCAGATCGACCGCGAAATGGGCCCGGGTGGCCGACGGCGTGGTCACGAAGACGGCGAGGCCGTTGTCGTCGAGCCAGGCGAGCGTATCCGCCGTGGTCGCAACCGCCACCGGGGTGGTGAAGAGTGTTCCCATCGAGGCTCTGATCACGTTGGAATTGAACAGATCTGTTGTGGAGTCGGCGATGATCACCGAGGCACCGGCGGCATTGGCGCTGCGGATCATCCCCCCGAGGTTGCCCGGCTTCTCAATCGATTCGACGACCAGCACGAGCGCGTCGTCGGTTGGGATCGTCGACAGCGGAGCCTCCCACTGGCGCAGCACGGCCACGAACCCGCTCGGGTTTCCCCGAAGCGAGATCTTCTCCAGCACCGGCCCGGTGACCGACGTGATCGGTATCGAATGCCTATCTCGTATACGCTGAAACACCTGGCCGGCGTGTTCGGTTAGGAGATCCTCACAGACGTACAGGTCCAGCACCTCATGTCTTGCCAGCGCGCTCTCCAGCTCGCGCTCCCCCTCGACCAGGAACAGCCCGGTCGAATCCCGCTCCCGCCGCTTCCGCAGCCGCACCAGCCCCTTGACCCGTGCGTTCGTCACCGACTCGATATCTGGCATCACTGAACGGTACTTCTTCGGCATCGGGCGGGAGATTTACCTCCCCCGCGAGCGCCAGCGAGCGGGGGAGGCAAGGAGGGGGGTGAAAGCGCGTTCCTGTGCTCCTGGTTGGAGTTGCACGTTGCAAGTTTCAAGTTCCAAGCCAGATATGAACCGTGGAGTTGCGGAGCAACTCCCAAGGAACCCGAAGGGTTCCCGGCGACCGGCGACCGGCGACTCTGGCGCCACCGACCACCGACCACTGACCACTGACCACTGACCTAATCCTTGTATCGAACATACGTTCGATCTAGGGTCGGGGGCCCCTACCCGCAGGCAGGCGTGACGCTCACCCAGCGCAGCTTTGACGATCTTGGCATCCATCTCTCGGAGGTCACGTTCTGCGTGCTGGACCTGGAGACGACCGGTGGGTCGCCCGCCGACTGCGGGATCACCGAGATCGGGGCGCTGCGGTTCCGTGGCGGGGAGCCAGACGGAACCTTCCAGACGCTGGTCAATCCGGGCGGTCCCATCCCGCCCTTCATCACGGTGCTGACCGGAATCACCCAGGCGATGGTCATCGAGGCGCCCCCGGTGGAGGAAGCGCTGCCTGCCTTCCTCGAATTCATCGGCGACGCCGTCATCGTGGGCCACAACGTCCGGTTCGACATCTCGTTCCTGAATGCCGCCGCCGAGCGGCTCGGGTACGGGCGGCTCAGCAATCCGTACGCCGACACCCACGCCCTGGCCCGCCGGCTGTGCCGCAACGAGCTCCGCAACCTCAAGCTGTCCAGCCTGGCCGCCCACTTCCGGTCACCGACCACCCCCAACCATCGCGCCTTCGACGACGCCGCCGCCACCGCCCATGTGTTCTGGGGCCTGCTGGAGCGGGCCGGGAGCATCGGCGTCACCCACCTCGACGACCTGCTCGCCCTGCGAACCGCCAAGGGCACCCCGCACTACCGCAAGATCGGTCTGACAGACTCGCTGCCGCGGCGACCGGGCGTGTACCTGTTCAAGGACCGCACCGGCAGCGTCATCTACGTCGGCAAGGCCAAGAATCTCCGCAGCCGGGTCCGCTCCTACTTCTACGGAGACGAGCGCCGCACCATCCACACCATGCTCCGGGAGCTGGAGACCATCGAGCACCGGGTGTGCGCCACCGAGCTGGAGGCCGAGGTCACCGAGATCCGGCTGATCGGAGCCCACGTCCCCCGCCACAACCGTCGGTCCAAGCCCGCCCGTTCACACCACTGGGTAAAGCTCACCCCGGAGGCATTCCCCCGTCTCTCGCTGGCACGGGTCCAGAAGGACGACGGCGGCGTCTACCTGGGCCCGTTTCGATCCCGCAAAGCCGCCGAGCTGGTGATGACCGGCATCTGGGATGCCGTACCGATCCGGCGCTGCCGCGGTGCAGCCGGCACGCGGTCGGCTCGCTGTGCATTTGACCAGCTGGGGGTATCGGTCTGCCCGTGCGCAGGCGACGTCAGCGCCGAGGAGTACGCCACCGTCGTGAACATCGTGCGCCGCGGCATCGAGGAAGACCCCGCCCTCCTGCTCGAGCCGCTGGTCGAGCGAATGGCGGCACACGCCCGGGAGCGGCGGTACGAAGAAGCTTCGTGGGTCCGGGACCGATACCGGGCGCTCGCTCGCGCCATCCGCAACCGGCGTGCCTGGGCCGTGCTCCAGCAGGCCGGGACGCTGTGGGTGGAAGCTCCCGACGGGGACGGAGCCCTCATCGAGCGAGGGCGCCTGGTCGCAGCCTGGAGCGGGAGCGAGCAGCCGCCTCTGCTCGCTCCCGCTCACCTCATCGACCCGGCCCCGCAGACACCGCCCGATGCCGCCAGCGCCGAGGAGGCAGGCCTGATATGGCGCTGGCTGGAGCGAACCGGTGCCCGCATCGTCGACAGCTCCGGCCCCCTCAGCCTGCCGGTCCATCAGGTCATCGAGATCGACCGGCTCGATGCCGCCTGACCGGGCCCCGGCCCACTGCCCCGCCCCCTCCTAGACTCCCGAGCTGTGAAATTTCTCATTCGTCCCGGGTCGGATCCCTTCGCTCGCGCCGATGCAATGCTGCTCAGCGCCATGGGTCTGCCCGGTGGGGGAATCGTGCGGGTCGGCCGGACTCACGTTCTGATTCGCCCCGGCGAGGTCACCGAATCCAACGCCCTCATGCTGGGAGACCGCACCATGACCAACGCCGGCGTCAAGAGCGGCGAAACGGTGGAAGCCAAGCGAGTCCTGCTCCCCCAAGCCCAGCGGGTGGTACTGGCGGGAGATGAGCTCCCGCTCGAGCCGCGCCACGTGGCCCGCGCACTGCAGGGGATTCCGGTAACCGTCGGCGATCTCGTATCGATCGACCCGTCGTATGGCACCGCCGACGCCGGCCAACCGATCGAGGTGTCGGTGGTCGGCGTGATCCCGGCCGCGGCGGGCACGGTCGGCAGCGGGACCACCGTCGGCTCGGAGGGTGATATCCCGCCGTCCAGTCCGATCTCGCATCCCGAGGGACGGCCAACGGGTGAGCCTCCCACCACCGCCGATGCGCTGCTGACCGGCCTGGAGACAGAACTGGAGACCCTGGCGGGCTGGCTGGCACTGCTCACGTCGCCCGGCAACCTGCCGAGCACGTGGGGCCTGCCGGCGGTGGCCGGGATCGTGCTCGAAGGCCCCTCCGGCGTCGGTAAGTCGGAGCTGGTCTCAGCGGCCGCCGAGGCGGCCGGCGCTACGGTGAATGAGATCTCGCTCGAGCTGGTGTTCAAGCCGGAGAAGCTGCTCGACCTGGTGGAGAAGGGGGTAAAAGGAGCCACCGGGCCGACCGTCATCTTTCTCGATCGGCTGGATGCGGTTGCAGGCGACGAAGGCATGTTCCGCAATCAGATGGGAGCCATCCTCCGCTGGTTCCTGGATGCGGTGGCGGAGAAGCCCGGCCTGGCGTGTGTGCTGGGCGTTTCCTCTCTCGAGGCGCTCGACGACGGGGTAGCCACCTCGCCGCTGCTGCCCCGCAAGCTGTCGATCCCACCGCCCGACCTGCAGCGCCGCCGCCTCCTGTTCGAGGCCGCCCTCGGCAAGGTCCCATCCGACGACATCAACTTCGATGTCCTCGCGGCCAAGTCGGCCGGGTTCTCCGGTGCCGACGTGATTGCCGCAATTGTGCACGCCTCCGCCATGGTGGTGCGGGGCGGTGGCCGGGCAACGACCGACATCCTCCTGGCCGCCATCGAGGGCACCACGCCATCGCTCGGGGCCGTCTCGCTGGGCGAGATGCCCTCGTATGGGTTCGAGCGGGTCGCCAACCTCGATGACGTCAAGCAGCGGCTGACCGAGGCCGTGATCTGGCCGATCCAGAATCCGGAGCGCTTCGAGAGCATGGGGATCGAGCCGCCGCGGGGAATCCTGCTGCACGGCCCCCCCGGCACAGGAAAGACCTACGTCACCCGCGCCCTGGCGCACGAGGCCGGGGCGGCGTTCTTCTCGGTGAAGGGTGCCGAACTGCTGGACAAGTTCGTCGGTGAGTCCGAACGGGGCGTCCGCGAGCTGTTCGGCCGGGCCCGCTCGGTTGCGCCGTCCATCATCTTCTTCGATGAGTTCGATGCGCTCGCCCCGGTGCGCGGCAACTCGAACAACTCGGTGACCGACTCCGTAGTGGCCGCCCTGCTGACCGAAATCGATGGCGTGTCCGATCGCGGCGACGTGGTGGTGATAGGGGCAACCAACCGCAAGGACCTGATCGATCCTGCCCTGCTGCGGGGTGGGCGGCTCGAGACTCACATCCTGCTCGGCCTGCCGCCGAAAGCCTCCCGCATGGCCTTGCTCGAAATCACCGACGTGCCGTTTGCCGGCGATGTCGACCTCGACCGGCTCGCCGAGGTCACCGAGGGGCTGTCGTTTGCAGACCTGACCAGCCTGCTGCGTGAAGCCGCCCTCAACGTGCTGCGCACCGGTCGCGAGGAGCTCGAGGTGACCTGGTCGGACCTCGAACAGGCCCTGGGCCGGTTCAACACCGAAGTGGTGTAGATCAGCTCTCGGTGATCGTCACCGAGTTGATCACACAGTCCTCCCGGGGCTTGTCGGCGTGGTCGGTCTCGCTGGCAGCAATCGCATCAACGACATCCATCCCGTCTGTCACCGAGCCGAACACGGTGTAGGCGTGCGGGAGGCCGGTGTCGGCGTGGCAGATGAAAAACTGCGATCCGTTGGTGTTGGGGCCGGCGTTGGCCATGGCGACGGTGCCCCGCCCGTAGCCGGGTGAGCCTTCCAGCTCGTCCCGGAACTGGTAGCCGGGTCCACCCCGCCCGGTTCCTGTCGGGTCGCCACCCTGGATCATGAAGCCGGAGATGACCCGATGAAAGATCACCCCGTCGTAGAAGCCGTCCCGGGCCAGGAACACGAAGTTGTTGACCGTCTGCGGAGACCGCTCCGGTTGCAGCTCGATAGCGATGTCACCGTGGTTGGTGTGGAGGGTTGCCGAGTAGCTCTTGGCCAGATCGATTGTCAGTTCGGGGGCTTCGTTGTACTGCTTGGACATGGGTCACCTTCGTGTGGGCGTCTGCGAGGCCACACCCTAGGCGGTTGGCGGCTCGTCCCCACTATCGAAAGAACCCACTCAAAGTGGTCGTGCCGCGCGCCGAAAACACCATGATGAACACCGCCCACAAAGTCACCGAGCGAGTGGTCGCGGCCGTCCGGGACGACCGCCGCGCTCGCCTGCTCATCTACGTGTGCGTCGGGTTGTTTGTGTGCCTGGCCGTCATCGCAGTGGTCGAAGAGACCGTGCTGATGCGAGTCGACGCCGCCGTCCAGGAGACCACGATGGAGGTTCGGACGGGGTGGCTGAACACCACGATGGTGCTGCTCACCGAGCTCGGAACCCGGTATGTGATCGGTGTGCTGGCCTTCGGGTTGGCGGTGTGGGCATGGGCCACCAAGCGCTGCACCACCACGGTGGCGATCATCGTGGCTGCCATTGCCATCAACCCGCTCTTCGAGGTGCTGTTCAAGGAGCTCGTGGGACGGGTCCGGCCCGACCTCGACCAGCTGCTGCCGGGCAACGGCCCCTCGTTCCCGTCGGGCCACGTATTGGCGGCGGTGGGCTTCTACGGCCTCGTCCCGCTGGTGGTGTGGGAAGCGACCACCAACAAGATCGCCCGGACCGCCGCCTTCTTCGGCTCTGCCGCCGTCATCCTCACCGTTGCCGCATCCCGTGTCTACCTCGATGTGCACTGGACCAGCGACGTGTTCGCCGGCCTCCTCCTCGGCACCGTCCTCGTCATCGGCACCTATCACGCGATGGAGGGACACGGCTT
>JABDLU010000128.1 GCA_013002865.1 Acidimicrobiia bacterium | reverse complement strand
ATTGCCGCGGCATGTGGTGGCGATGACTCCGGGTCGGACACGACCGCCGGTGATACGACCACGACGACGGCTGCTACGACGACGACAGCCGGGGATACGACGACCACGACGGCCGAGCCGATGGCGTGCGAAGCCACCGTTGGCTTTGTCGGGCCGATCACCGGCCCGGTTGCGTTCATCGGTGAGGTGCAGCTGAACTGGTTCAAGTACGCCGTCGACACGTTCAACGACGAGACCGGTTCGATGATCGAGATCGTCGAGGGCGACAACCAGTTCGACACCGCGCAGAGCGCCACCGTGGCCGCCCAGTTCCTGGACAACGCCGACATGGTGGCAACGGTCGGTCCGGCCGGCAGTGACCAGGTCGATGCGGCCGGGGCGGTGTTCGAAGCCGGCGATCCGGACTTCACGTTCATCTCGCCGTCATCCACGCGCGTGGGCATTGCCGCCAAGTACACCGGCATGTTCCGCACGGTGCCGACCGACGACGATCAGGGTCCGACAACGGCCGACTTCCTGGTTGCCCAGGGTGCCCAGAAGGTCTTCATGATCGACGACCAGTCGTCGTACTCGACCGGGCTGGCCGATGCCGTCGTCACGGCACTCGAAGCCGCCAACGTCGAAGTCATTCGCGAATCCGTCAGTCAGGACGTCACCGACTTCTCGGCGCTCGTCAGCACGATTCCCGACGATGCCGACTTCGTGTATCTGCCCTGGCAGGTGGCCGCCAACGGCCAGATCCTTGCCAATCAGATGGCTGAGCAGAGCAAGACGGCGACGATCTTCGGATCGGACGGCATGGACTCGGATGACTTCACCACGGCAGGCTCGTATGTGGCAGCGTTCGCTCCGGACATTGCCGGCGTGCCGGGCTCGGTGAGCATCCTCGAAGGATTCCTGGCCGAATACCCGGACACCAACACGTTCGGCCCGCCCGTCTATGCGGCGGCGCGAGTGATCCTGGAAGCGGTCCAGCGGGTCTGTGATTCCGGTGAGACGCCGACCCGTGCCAACGTGCAGGCCGAGATTCGGGCCACCGATCAGGCGGACTCGATCCTCGGATCGCCGATCTCGTTCACGGCAGACGGGGACCTGGCCGAAGGCCAGTTCTTCATCTTCCAGATTCAGGAGGACGGCACAAAGACACTCGTGGGGTGACCGACAACTGAGTAGCTGACTGTGGAGTTCTTCCTCCAGCAGACGGTCAACGGCCTGACGCTGGGAAGCGTGTACGCCCTGATTGCCCTCGGGTACTCGATGGTGTACGGCATCCTCAAGCTGCTCAACTTCGCCCACGGCGAGGTGTACATGTTCGGCGCATTTGCCGGCTACGGGGTGCTGACGATCCTTGGTGGATCGTCAGCCCTCGTAGTTCCGGTGTGGCTGGCCATCATGCTCATGTTCGGGGCGGCCATGATCGTGAGCGCGGCCATCGGGGTGGCGCTGGAGCGGTTCGCTTACCGGCCGCTCCGCAACTCGACCAGGATCGCCCCGCTGATCAGTGCCATCGGAGCGTCGTTCTTCCTGCAGGCCGCGGCGCTGCTGATGTTCACCGCCAACTCCCGCAGCTACAACACGCCCAGCCTGATTGCGATCGAGACGGGAATACCCCTTGGGCCCATCCGGGTGTGGATGGTGCGAGTGCTAGTGATTGTGACGGCGTTCGTGCTGATGATCCTGCTCACGCTGTGGGTGAACCGGTCACGAACCGGCAAGGCGGTGCGGGCGGTTTCGTTCGACCGGGAAGCCGCCGCCATGATGGGCATCGACGTGGACAAGGTGATCGTGGTGACATTCCTGATCGGGTCGGCCCTGGCCGGCATCGGTGGGGTCATGGTGGGCCTCGTGTTCGGCCGGATCTTCCATCTGATGGGGTTCGTGGCCGGCTTGAAAGCGTTTACGGCGGCCGTGGTCGGCGGCATCGGCAGCATCCCGGGCGCCATGCTCGGGGGTTTGCTCATCGGTTTCGCCGAGGCCTACACCACCGGGTACATCTCCTCGACATTCCAGAACCTCATCGTGTTCGGTCTGCTCATTGTCGTGCTGCTCGTCCGCCCAAGCGGCCTGCTTGGCAGGCCCGAGCTGGTCAAGGTGTAGGCCATGTCGCAGATCGGTGTCGATCAGTGGGTTGAGCAGTCCGACGAACGCCGGCAGGATTACCAGGGGTGGACGGCTCCCGCCCGCCGGTTATTCGACAAGCTCGCTCCCGGGGGGCGGCTGGCGCTGTTTCTACTGGTGGCGGCCGCCTATCCGTTCTTCGTGCGCGGCAGCGACGTCCGGGTCGGGATCACGATTCTGCTGCTGGCGATGGTGGCGCTCGGGCTAAATGTGGTGGTCGGCTGGGCCGGCTTGCTCGACCTCGGCTACGTGGCCTTCTATGGGTTCGGCGCCTACTTCTATGCCATCGTCGCCTCGAACCAGTTGCCCGCCCACTGGCCAACCTGGATCGCCATTCCGGTGATCGTGGCTGCATCTGCCCTGCTCGGGGCCTTGCTCAGCCTCCCGTCGCGTCGGCTGGTCGGCGACTACCTGGCCATCATGACCCTCTTCTTTGCGCAGGTGTTCGTCGAGCTGGTGCGCAACTTTGAGCGACTCCCGTTCGTGAGCGATGATCTGAACCTGACCGGCGGCCCGAACGGCATTCCCGGAGTGTTCCCGTGGGAGCTGTTTGGGTTCTCGTTCAACACCTTCCATCGCAACTACTACCTGGCCCTTGCGTTCGTTGGATTGCTCATCATCGGCCTCCACAACTTGAACGATTCACGCACCGGCCGCGCCTGGCGCGCCCTGCGGGAGGACACGCTGGCCGCCGAGCACATGACCACGCCCGTTAACCGGCTGAAGATGCTCGCGTTCGCGGTCGGCGCCGGCATCGCGGGGCTGACCGGGACCCTGTTTGCCGCCGTGCAGGTGGGCGTGTTCCCCAACAACTTCAACCTCTTCTTCCTGATCACGATGTATGCGGCCGTCATCCTCGGCGGGTCGGGCTCGATACCGGGGGTGGTCCTGGGCGCGATCGCCATCGCCTATACGCCGGAGCTGCTGCGCGACCCCGGTAAGGCGGGGTGGCTGTTCTACATCGGGCTGGTGGTGTTGCTGGTGGTTGTGGTGCGGCGCTGGGAACGGATAGCCGCCACCGTCGGAGGGGTGATCGTCTTTGGGTTCATCGTCCGGGTGGTGGCGTCGGGAATATGGGATGAGGCCACGATGGGGGAGGCCAACGACACCTTCATTTCCCGCCTCATCGACGATTGGGTGCTGGTGCTCGGTGCTCAGTCGGATGTCATCACCAACTACGCGTTCGTGCTGGCGGTGGTCGGGATGCTCACCGTGGTGGTGGCCTCGGGTTGGTGGAAGATTGCCGCCCTCATCCCCACTATCTACCTGGCCGTGCTGGTGTGGGAGAACAAGCTGGCTTTTCAGCCCAGCATCACCCGCCAGCTGCTGTTCGGCGGCGTGCTCGTGGTGATGATGGCAGTGCGGCCCCAGGGGCTGCTCGGCACCAAGCGGGTTGAGATCATATGAAGCCGATCCTGGAGCTGCGCGGGCTCTCCAAGTCCTTCGGTGGCCTCAAGGTGATCGAAGACCTCGACCTCGTCGTCGGGGCCGGCCAGATCGTGCACGACGACGATCCCGTGGTGTCGCAGAAGGACGTGGTCGACGACCTCGACCTCTCCATCTCCCCAGGAGAGATCGTCAGCGTGATCGGGCCGAACGGGGCGGGCAAGACCACCCTCTTCAATCTCATCACCGGCATATATGAGCCCGATCGGGGCGACATCCTGATGGACGGCCGCAGCATCGTCGGTCTCTCACCGGAGCAGATCGCCAACCTGGGGGTGGCTCGCACATTCCAAACGCTCCGGTTGTTCCTGAACATGACGGTGAAGGAGAACGTCATGGCGGCCGCCTACGGCGACTCCCAGGCCCGGATCTGGCAGTCGGTGTTCCGTACCCCGGCCGCCCGCCGGGAGGAACGCCAGATCGCCGAGATGGCGGAGCGCAAGCTGGCGTTCTTCGGGAAGCGGCTCATGGGCTACCGCTGGGACCAGCCCGCCTACAGCCTCTCGTACGCCAACCGGCGCCGGTTGGAGATCGCCCGGGCGATGGCCACCAACCCGCGGCTCTTGATGCTCGATGAGCCGGCCGCCGGGATGAATCCGGCCGAGACGCACGAGATCACCGAGCTGATCGGTGAGCTGCGCGACGAGGTCGGTTTCTCCATCCTGGTGATCGAACACGACATGCACGTCGTTGAAGGCATCTCGGATCGGGTGATCGCCCTGGACCACGGGGTGAAGATCGCCGAGGGCTCGTTTGAAGACGTCGCTACGAGCCCGCAAGTGATCGAGGCGTATCTCGGTTACGGAGCGGCGGACCGCAAATGAGCTCCGATCAATCACTCCTGTCGCTAACCGACGTCAACACCTATTACGGCCAGATCCACATCCTGCAGGGCATCTCGATGGAGATCAAAGCCGGAGAGCTGGTGTGCCTCCTGGGCGGGAACGCCTCCGGGAAGTCGACCACGTTGAAGACGATCCTCGGGATCGTCCAGCCCCGCAGCGGCACCGTCACCTTCGACGGGGTTGACGTGACCAACAAGTCGACGAGCTTCCGGATCGGTAACGGCATGGCCATCGTCCCCGAGAACCGGCGGCTGTTCGCGCCGATGACCGTGCTCGAGAACCTCGAGATGGGCGCCTACCTCCGCAGCGATAACTTCGAGGAGGACCTCAACGACGTCTACGAGTTGTTTCCGCTGCTGGCCGAACGGCGCCACCAACTGGCCGGCACCCTGTCAGGGGGCGAGCAGCAGATGGTGGCGATGGGCCGGGCCCTCATGTCCAAGCCCAAGCTGCTGTTGATGGATGAGCCGTCGATGGGGCTGGCGCCGATTCTGGTCGAGCAGAGTTTCGAGATCATCCAGCGGGTGCACCGGGCCGGGGTGTCGATCCTGGTGGTCGAGCAGAATGCCAACATGGCACTTTCGATCGCCGACCACGGCTACGTCCTGGCGACCGGGCGGATCGTGCTGGCCGATCGGGCCGAGGCGCTCTCCCAACACGAAGACCTCAAGAAGGCCTATCTTGGTCGCTGAACCCGCCCGGGAGAGTTTCCGATGACGACCGCCCTGCCCGACTCGATCCGCCACCGGTTTCCGCTGCTCGAGCAGTCCGTCTACCTCAACAGCTGCTCGCAGGGTGCGCTGTCGGTCGACGTGCGGCAGGCCTACGAGCAGTACCTGAAGGACTGGGACGAAAAGGGTGCGCCGTGGGATCTGTGGGTGGAGCGAGCCGAGTCGGCCCGGGGCCGGGTAGCCCGGCTGCTGAACGCCGATCCCGACGAGGTAGCGATCACCACCTCGGTGTCGGCCGGTGTGAGCGCCCTGCTGAGCGGCCTCCGGCCGGCGGGGAGCCGTTCCAAGATCGTCATGAGCGACTTTGAGTTCCCCACCATCGGGCAGATCATGCATGCCCAGGAGCTGCTCGGCGTCAAGGTCGAGCATGTGCCGGCCGGGCCGGATGTGACCGTCTCGCTGGAGCGGATGGCCGAAGCAATAGACGAAGAGACCGCGCTGGTCGCCATCACCCACGTGTGCTTCCGCAACGGGAGCAAGACGGATGTGAAAGAGGTCATCCGCCTCGCCCACGAGGCCGGTGTGCCCGTGCTGCTCGACTCGTTTCAGGCCGTCGGGGCGGTCCCGATCGATGTGCGGGACCTCGACGTGGACTTCCTGGCCGGAGGCATCCTCAAGTATCTCCTCGGGTCGGCCGGGCTGGCGTTCTTGTATTGCCGGTCCGATCACCTGCCCAACATCACCCCCACCCAGACCGGCTGGTTCGCGGACGAGAACATCTTCGACATGGATATCTCCGACTACTCGCCGTCTCCCACGGCCCGCAAGTTCGAGAGCGGGACCCCGCCCATCCCCAACATCTACGCCGGGATCGCCGGTATGGACCTGATGCATGAGGTGGGAATCGACCGGACCGAAGCCCACGTCGCCGGCCTCACGGTGCAACTCCTGGAAGGGCTCGACCGGATCGGCGCCACCGTCGTCACCCCGCGCGACCCCGAGAAGCGTGGCCCGATGATCGCCGTCGCCACCACCGACGAGTGGGCGATGGTCAATGCCCTCGCCGAAGACGGTGTCCTCACCAACCCCCGTGACGGCAACCTCCGCCTGTCCTGGCACTGCTACAACTCGGCCGAGGACGTGGAGCGAACCGTCTCCGCCCTCGAGCGCCACGGCGACCTGCTTGCCCGCTAGCCAGATCGTCAGATCGTCAGATCGTCGGCTCGCGGTCGCGGCTGGTCAATCCTCTTCCCGGCTGATGGTGGCGCCGGTGTCGACGTCGATCAGGATTTGTTCGCCGGGGGTGGTGAGATCGAGTGCCAGTCGTCCGCCGGGTCCGAGGTCGGTGCCCGTGAAATCGGCTCGGCCGATGAACTGCCTCCAGCGAACCGCACCGGTGGTTGGCTCGATACGGAGAAGGTCGCCGTCGATTGTCTTGACGAACAGCGCCGGGCCGTCCTCGAACTCGAAGACGGCGATCAGGTTGTAGTCGTACGCCTCAGTCGGGCTATCGAGACCGGTCGTCCAGGCGTGCTCACCCGACGCCGGCTCGAACCCGAGCACCGCGCCGCCAACCGGCTCGACCGGAACACCCGGATTGTTCGGGACATCCATGATCGCGACCATGCCGTCGATGACGGCCGGCCCGTCCCACTGCCACTCGGTGCCGGCGCGTCCCTCTGCGGTCCACAGGACCTCGCCGGTCGACGGGTCGATGCGCCGGAGCAGCGGCGGACGGTCATCCCCCTCCACGCTGAATGACGACCGGAGTAACCAGATGTGGTCGGCGTGTCCGGAGAGGCCGGCGTTCCGCTCGTCGGGCTCGCGCTCGAGCCGCCACCGCTCCCGGCCGGTCTCGGGATCGAGGCTGATGAACGGCCCACCGGTGACCTCGAGGTACACGGCGTCCGGGCCTCCATGGAGGTAGGTGTTGAACCCGCCGGTGTCGATGCTCCACACATCGGCCAGCGTGTCCAGATCGATGGCGGTAACCGATGTTGGCCCGGTGCGATGGACGGCCACGCGTTCCTCCGGGTACACCATGGGTCCCCACGGTGCGCAATTGCCACACCCCGCCAACTCCTCCCATTGTGAGATCAGGACGGTGCGGTAGCGAGGACCCAGCTCGATGGGACGCAGATCTACGGCTTCGGCCAATGCGGGGTCGGACGGGATTGCCGGGCGGATCTCCATTGCGATGAGCTCGTCTGGCCGGCACACCCGGATCACGTCGTCGACGGTGGCGACCGTCGAGCCGAGCGGATTCCAGGACATTCCGGCCTGGTCCGGGCAGTGTTCGAAGGTGATGGCGATGGTGGCGGCCGGTCCGGCGAGTGTGATGGGAGCGGGAGCCGGCGGCTCATCGATGGTGAGATCGGTTGCGAGCGCCTCGGGCAGAGTCAGGCGGAATCTCCCACCATCGGCCAGCTCGAGGGCGTAGATGCCCGCCCCGTCGGTGAGGGTTCTTGGAGAGATAACTCGGGGCGCCCCCGGCGGTTGGCCTGTCGTCGTTGTGCCGGGCCGAGTCGGGAGCGGTGACGTGCTCTGCACCGTGGGGTCGGAGGCCGGGTCACATCCGGTGATCAGCAAGAGGCCGGCGGCGAGCATTCCAGTCCCCATCAGGCGTCTCGCCGTGTCAAGCCGCCCCCGTATCCTCTGCATCGGCCGGACGCTACCCACAGCATGGAGATGTGCACTGCGTTCGCCAGGAGCGGGTTTGTGCCCGCCGGGTTCAGGGTGGGAGGTGGCTCTCCGGCACGATCGTTCGTCGATGGGGTGGGCTGTCCGGATCGATGGCGTTGCCACGGCCGTGGACGTCAACGTGATGGTGCCACCAACACAGCGTCGTGAGGTTGCTCAGGTCGTGGCCGCCTCCGCGGCTGCGGGGAAGGATGTGATGGACTTCCAGGCGGTAGTTGCTGGTGCAACCGTCGATCGTGCACCCACCATCGCGGTTGAGAACCACCCGCCGCACCTTGGGGGGAACGACCCGGGTGGTCGGGCCGACCGCGATCGGGTAGCCGGTCTCCGGGGCAACGACGAGCTCGGCGGATCCTCCGCACAGGAGGCGGTCGAGGGTGTCGGGTCCGATGCGTGGTCCGGCGGTGACCGATGCCCCGGTCTCGCAGTCGGTGTGGGACGCTTCGGCCGCGTCGACCATGACGGTAACCACCGTACCGGTCGATGTGCCGGGCTGAAGCGCGCCGTCCAGGGCGTCCTGGGCGATCGACACGAGGGCATCGGCCCTGAGTTGTTCGCGAGTGCTCGTTTCGTAGCCCGGTAACCGATCGGCGCGGTGGTCGAGGGCCGCGGTGACGGTGGCCCAGTCGATGCTGGTCAGTTGCGCGCTCAGGAACCCGGCCGTTTCATCGAGGTTGGTCCAGGTTCGCACGTGCCGTTCGGCGTGGGCCTTCCGCTCGTCCCGTCGCCGCACCCGCTTGGTGAGCGACCGCAGCTTGTAGATCCCGGCGATGTCGTGGGACTCGGCCTCCGCCAGGGTCTCGTCTTCGGCTCCGGCGGCAAACAGGCGGGCGAGGGCGGCGGCCCGGTCGAAGGTGAACGCTCCCGACTGGAGCTTCTGGAATCGATCACTGAGCTCGGGCGTGCGGCGGGCCGTTTCCAGCAGCTCGCTTGCGGTCCGGGTCGAAACGTCGAGGTCCGCCGCCAGCGTGGTGGGAGATGGATCCCGCATGGTCCGTCTCTCCAACTCGCGGAGCAGTTCCACCTGTCGGGCCCGGTGTCGGCTGACCTCCCGCTCCTCGGACTTGATCTCGTCGATCAGCTCCCAGGTGGGGAGCATCGAGAGCGGGTCGGCCAGCGTGTCCAACATGCGACCAACGTATCACCCCCCTGTGACACAAACCCGGGGGACTGCTCAACCGCGGTTGGCTACGCCACCGCGGTTGCTTCCAGCTCGACCATCAGCTCTGGGAAGGCGAGCCGGGCTACCCCGAGCAGGGTGGAGGTGTAGCGGGCGCCGGCCTCATTGACCCGGCTGAGCAGGCCGTAGTGCTGGAGCATCTGGTCGACGTCGGTGGTGTACACGTTGAGTCGCACGATATCGGCCATGGTCATCCCGGCCTCGGTCAGGATCGCCTCGATGTTGTCGATCGATTGGGTGATCTGGCCTGCCATGTCTTCGGCGTGGACGAGCTGGCCCTCGGCGTCGAGCGACACCTGTCCGGCCAGATACAGGGTGCGGCCCCCGGTCACCTCATGGCCGTGGTTGAAGCCGAACTGTTCTTGCCAGGTCCAGGGGTTGATTACGCGACGCTCCATGCCTGCCCTCCTGAGGCTCGTGGAGTTCCGAACCTACCCGGTCAGTTCACGCAGAACTCGTTGCCCTCCGGATCCTGCATCACCGTCCAGGTCACATGTTCGCTTGAGTGCCGCCCCACGACGGTGGCGCCCAGCTCGACGAGTCTGTCGACGGTGGCGATCATGTCGTCGGTGTTGACGTCGATGTGCATTCGGTTCTTGGCGATCTTCTCCTCCGGAACCGACTGGAAGGCGAGCCGGATCCCGCCCTGGCCGGGCTCGAGCCGCACGAAATCGCCCGAGTCATCGGCGATGGCCAGGCCGGTGGCCGCCGACCAAAACGCCGCCAGCGTGCCGGCATCGCGGCAGTCGAGCGTGATGTGCTCGATGTGGAAGCGGTCGCTCATCGGCCCGGTCGGGCGGCGGGAGGATCCTCGCCGTGGCCTTCTTTCCAGCTGATCACCGGGTTGCGGAGGACGCCGAGCTTTTCGATCCCGGCGTCGATCACGTCACCCGGCTTGAGATACCAGGCTTCGGGGTCTTCGCTGAAGGCGGCCAC
>JABDLU010000120.1 GCA_013002865.1 Acidimicrobiia bacterium | reverse complement strand
GGACGCTGCCGGTGCGCGAGCTGCGCGGCGCCATCGGGGCCGGTTTCATCTACCCGATCTGTGGCGACATGCGGACCATGCCCGGCCTCTCGGGCTCACCAGCCGTCGAACGGATCGACATCGACGAAGACGGACAGGTGGTGGGCCTGAGCTGAGGACGATCGCTCTGAGAAGTTCCAAGTTGCAAGTTCCAAGTTGCAAGTCAGAAAAAGATCGATCTGTTCTGGCTTGGAACTTGGAACTGGAAACTGGCGACTCATTGACTCTTTCTCGGAGTTTCAAGTTTCAGGTTGCCGGTTGCAGGCCAGACAGAGATCGGTCCGTGCTGGCTTGGAACTGGAAACTGGCAACTGGCAACTCATCGTTCAACTGAAACTCTCTCCGCAACTGCACGGTGTGACCATCAAGTAGCCTCCACGACGGAAGGAGGTGAGATGGGAAAGCGATACGAACGCCTCACCGCTCCGCTCGTTCGGGACAATGGCGAGCTGCGCACGGCCTCCTGGGACGAAGCCCTCGACCGGGCCGCCGGCGGCCTGCAAGCTGTGGTGCGCGACCATGCGGGCTCGGCGACCGGCATGTTCTCGTGCTCCAAGGCGACCAACGAGATGAACTATCTGGCTCAGAAGTTCGCCCGGGTCGTCCTCGGCTCGAACAACATCGACAGCTGCAACCGAACTTGACACGCTCCTAGCGTCGCCGGTCTGGCGGCAGTCCTGGGGGCCGGCGGAGGCACCAGCTCATATCAGGAGATCGAGGAAACCGATCTCATCATCTTGTGGGGCTCGAACGCGCGGGAAGCCCACCCGATCTTCTTTCACCATCTCCTGAAGGGCGTTCACAACGGCGCTCGCCTGTACGCCGTCGACCCCCGCCGCACCGCGTCGGCCGCCTGGGCCGACGTATGGCTCGGCATAGACGTCGGCGCCGACATTGCCGTGGCCAATGCGGTCGGGCGAGAGATCATCGCCCATGACCTCCACAACGCCGAGTTCATCGCCCGGGCAACCACCGGATTCGAGGCCTACGCCGCGGCGATGCAGCCCTACACCCTCGACTACGCGGAGCAGATTTCGGGGGTGCCGGCCGAGGTGATTGGCGGGCTGGCCCGCGACTACGCCACCGCCGGCACCGCCCAGCTGTGCTGGACGCTCGGGATCACCGAGCATCGCTCCGCCACCGACAATGTTCTCGCTCTCATCAACCTGGCACTGCTGACCGGCCACGTCGGGCGCTGGGGATCGGGCCTGGTACCGATCCGCGGTCAGAACAACGTCCAGGGCGGCGGCGACATGGGGGCCCTTCCCGACAAGCTGCCCGGCTTCCAGTCCGTCGAAGACGACGAGCTGCGCGGCAAGTTCGAGGCCCAATGGGGCGCCCCCGTCCCGCCCGACAAGGGCTGGCACCTCTCGCTCATGTTCGAGGCCATGGACCGCGGCGACCTGCGGGCGCTCTACATCATCGGCGAGAATCCCGCCCAGGCCGAAGCCGACGCCGCCCACGCCAGGGAGCGCCTGGCCGGGCTCGACTTCATGGTCGTGCAGGACATCTTTCTGACCCGTACCGCCCAGATGGCCGACGTGGTGTTCCCGGCCGCGGCGGCATGGGCCGAGACCGAGGGCACCGTGACCAACAGTGAGCGGCGGGTCCAGCGGGTTCGCAAGGCGCTGGACCCGCCCGGCGAGGCCCGGGACGACATCGCCATCGTGTCGGCGCTGGCCAAGCGCATGGGCCACGACTGGGGGTACCCGACTGCCGAGGAGCTGTGGGATGAGCTCCGCAGCCTGTCACCCATGCATGCCGGCATGTCCTACCGGCGCCTGGAGGCGCTCCGGGGCCTGCAGTGGCCGTGCCGGGATGAGGAAGATCCGGGGAGCCCCTTCCTGCACGGGCGGTTGTGGGCGGAGGATCCGGCCGAGCGGGGCCGCCCGGCTCCCTTCACCCCGGTCGAGTGGATTCCCCCGGCCGACGAGCTCACCACCGAGTACCCGCTGCGACTCACGACCGGGCGCCGCCTCGACTCGTACAACACCGGGGTTCAGTCGGGCGGCTACTCCTCGCCCCGCCGCCACGGTGAGTCGCTGGATCTGGACCCCGAAGACGCGGCCGCCCTGGGCGTCGAAGACGGTGACCGGGTGCGGGTCATCTCGCGGCGGGGCTCGGTCGAAGCCCCGGTCCGGCTGGTGCGGGGACTCCGACCCGGGCTCGCCTTCATGACGCCTCATTTCCCCGATGACGTCGACGTGAACTCGCTGACGATCGACGTCTGGGACCCCAAGTCGGGGACGGCCGAGTTCAAGGCCACCGCAGTTCGGGTGGAGAAGGTGGGCTAATGGATATTCAGCTGCTCGCCGACCGGCCGACCGCCGAGGAGCGGGCCGCGGTCGACGAGGTGCTCGGCCCGCCCGTGTCGTCATGGGATGGGGCCCGGCAGCGTCGCCCGGTGGACGAGCACGTGGCTTTCGGAGGCAGTGCCGCCCGCGCCGGCCGCCACCTCCTGCTCCCGGCGCTGCACGCCCTGCAGGACGCCATCGGCGCCGTCAGCCGGGGCGGTCTGAATTACATCTGCGAGCGGCTCACCATCCCACCGGCCGAGGCGTACGGCGTGGCGGCCTTCTATCACCTGCTCACCGTCGACGCGCCGGGCACGCCGGTTGCCTACGTGTGCGACGACATCGCCTGTCGCGGCGCCGGCGTCGCCGACCTGCTGGGGGAGCTGGACGCCGGACGGGAGGACGGCACCAGGATCGAAACCAGCCCGTGCCTCGGGCAGTGTCACGCCGGCTCCGCTGCCTATGTGCACCGGCCCGGGGTGCCTGCCCACCGCGTCGGTGTGGCGCCTGCGTCGGCCCCGGGCGTGCTCGGTGCCCTGCGGGGCAACGCTCCCGCGCAGGCCGGGGCCATCCCGGTGCCGCAACCGGTCACCGATCGCCGGGTGCTCCGCCGGGTCGGAGCGGTCGACCCGGCCAGCCTCGACAGCTACCGGGAACACGGCGGCTACGCCGCCCTGGCCTGGGCGGTCGAGCGGGGCCCGGAGGAGATCGTGGCGGAGGTCGAAGCCTCCCGCCTGATGGGGCGGGGCGGCGCAGCGTTCCCGGCCGGCGTCAAGTGGCGGGCGGTGGCCGGGCAACCCGGACCGCGCTACGTCATCTGCAACGCCGACGAGTCCGAACCGGGCACGTTCAAAGACCGGGTGCTGCTGGAATACGATCCGTTCGCCGTCATCGAAGCCATGACCATCGCCGGCCTGGCGGTGGGGGCGGCCACCGGCTACCTCTACATCCGGGGCGAGTACCCACTGGCTGAGGAGCGGCTCCGGGCTGCCCTCGATCAGGCCAGGCACGCCGGGCTGCTCGGCCCGGTGTCCATGAGTGGGATGTTCGACTTCGACATTGAGATCCGCCGGGGCGGTGGCGCCTACATCTGCGGTGAGGAGACCGCCCTGTTCAACTCGATCGAGGGCTACCGGGGTGAGCCACGCCAGAAGCCCCCCTTTCCCACCGAGGCCGGGCTGTTTTCCCGCCCGACCTTGGTCAACAACGTAGAGACGCTCGTCAACGTGCTCGACATAGTGTCGGAAGGAGGCGCCGCCTATGCCGCCACCGGCACCGAGTCATCAACCGGGACCAAGCTGTTCTGCCTCTCCCGGGACATTGCTACCCCGGGCGTGTATGAATTCCCGTTCGGGATCACGCTCGGCGACGTCCTGGAGGCTGCGGGCGGAGTCACGGGCGAACTGGCGGCCGTCCTAGTGGGAGGCGCCGCCGGATCGTTCATCGGCCCCGATCGGCTCGATACCCCCTTGACCTTCGAAGGTGCCCGGGCGGCTGGCATCAGCCTGGGCTCCGGTGTGGTGATGCCCTTTGCGGTGGGCACGGATTTTGCCGACATCACCCGGCGCATCGCCGCCTTCTTCGAAGAGGAGACCTGCGGTCAGTGCGTCCCGTGCCGGGTGGGTGTGGTCCGCCAGGGCGAGGCGCTCGGACGGCTCACCACCGGCCGGTCCCGGACCGATGAGGTCGCGCTGATCGACGACATTGCCCGTGCCATGCGCGATGCCTCGATCTGTGGCCTCGGGCACACCGCCTCCGGCGCGATCCAGTCGGCGATCGCTCTCGATCTGATCGGTGTGTCGTGACGATCGAGCTGCGAATCGACGGGGTTCCGATCGAGGTTGAGGACGGCGCGACCGTGCTCGACGCCCTGCAGCTCGCCGGGCTGGACACCCCGACGCTGTGCTACGGCCCCAACCTGACGCCGGTCAACGCCTGCCGGGTGTGCATGGTGGAGGTGGAGGGCAGCCGCACCCTGGTGCCGGCGTGCTCGCGCCCTGCCGAGCCCGACATGGTGGTGTCGACTAATACCGATCGGGTCCGGCACAGCCGCCGGCTCGTCCTCGAGTTCCTGGCCTCCTCGGTCGACCTCAGCGTTGCCCCCGGGGTCGGTGCCTGGCTCGATGAGTACGGGGCCGAGCCGTCCCGGTTCGGAGCGGACCGGGCGACCGTCGGGCAGCCCGTCAAAGTCCAGGACGACCTCTACATCCGGGATTACGCCAAGTGCATCCTCTGCTACAAGTGCGTCGAGGCGTGCGGAGTCGACGCCCAGAACACCTTCGCAATCTCGGTGGCGGGACGGGGGTTCGAGGCCACCATCAGCACCGAGTTTGACGTCGCCCTGCCCGACTCGGCCTGTGTGTACTGCGGCAATTGCATCGGCGTGTGCCCGACCGGGGCGCTGATGTTCAAGACCGAGTTCGATATGCGGGAAAACGGAACGTGGGACGAGGACCGCCAAACCGTGACCGAGACCATCTGCTCGTTCTGTGGCGTGGGGTGCAGCCTGGAGTTGTTCGTGCAGGACAACCGGATCGTCAAGGTGCTCTCACCGCTCGATCACGACGTGACCGACGGTCACCTGTGCATCAAGGGGCGGTTCGGGTGGGAGCATATTCAGTAGGCGAGGTCAGTGGTCGGTGGTCAATGGTCGATGGCCAGAGGCGCCCCGACATTGTCAGGCGGCTTGGGGGCCTTTTGGGGTGTGGTCGTGGGGGCAGGGGAGGGGGTTGCGCAACTGCCACATTGTGTTGCGGTAGGGATAGCTCGGGCAGGACGGGAGCATCTGGCCCTCGCAGACGAGAACGGTGTGGCCGTGGGTGTCCGTCCAATAGCCCCCGGTTCGCACGGGAACCCCGTTCAGATAGGTGATGGTGGCCATGGCGTCTTCTCTCGTCTGTCCTTCCGATATCGGTGCGAGAGACGACCGGCTTTATGGAGTTGCTACTCGACGACCACGAGCGGACAGTCCCGATGAGGGTGGTCCATGACCCGCATTGACTGCTGGTAGGTCGAGCTCAGCAGCTGCTGGTCGAACACCTCGCGGGGTGTTCCCTGCGCTGCCACCCGGCCAGACGCCAGCAGCACGAGCTGGTCGGCATAAGCCGCAGCCAGGTTGAGATCGTGCAGCACCGCCACGATGGCGGTGCCGGCGGCTGCCCGGGTGCGGAGCAGTCGCATGGTTTGTTCCTGATGATGAATGTCGAGCGTCGCCGTCGGCTCATCCAGCAGTATGACCGGCGTCTCCTGGGCAAAGACACGAGCAAGCGCAACGCGGGTCTGCTCACCGGCCGACAGCGACGGGTAGACCCGATTGCTCAGGTGCAGGGTGTCGGTCTCGGCCATCGCCTCGGCCACGACGGCGTCGTCGCGCTGTCGCGAGTTGGCCGGGTCGGCGTGATGGGGGTGGCGCCCCATGCGAACGATGTCGCGGGCGGTGAACGGGAACGGCACCAGGGTCTGCTGGGGGAGCACCGCCCGCCGGCGGGCCAGCTCGGCGGGCCGGAAATCGCCGATCGCCGTGCCGGCCAGTTCGACGATCCCGGTGCTTGGTGAGCGGTCGCCGGCCAGGAGGCTGAGGAGGCTGGTCTTGCCGGCCCCGTTCGGCCCGATGATGCCGAGCAGCCCGCCGGCGGGTACGGCAAGGGTGACATCCGACAGCAGCGCTGCCGATCCGATCTGATAGCCGGCGGCGCGCACGGAGAGGGCCGGGGTCATCCCCATGCCCCATATTCGGCCCGGGTGCGGTGCAGCAGCCACAGAAAGAACGGCCCGCCGACCAGGGCAGTCAGGAGCCCGACCGGGATCTCAACGGGGGAAGCCAGCGTGCGAGCCGCCAGGTCGGCGATCAGGACGAGCACGCCTCCGCCGACCGCACTGGCCGGGAGCAGATACCGGTGGTCGGGCCCGGTCACCAGGCGCACGGCGTGCGGGGCGAGCAGGCCAACGAAGCCGATGATGCCGGCCGCGGCGACCGCACCCCCCACCCCGAGGGCGATGACCACCAGGAGCATGGTGCGAACCCGCTCGACGTTCACGCCGAGGTGGCGGGCCTCGGCTTCGCCGAGCAGTAGGAGGTTGAGACGGGTGGCATACCTGGGGAGCAGCGCCAGGCTGACGGCAACGAACAGCAGTGTCGGGCGGGCCGATTCCCAGGTCGAGAGCGTGAACGAGCCGAGAAACCAGAACAGGGCGGTCTGTAATCGCGGGGTGTCGACGGCGACGCTCAAGTAGCCGATGGCGGCCCCGGCGACGGCGCTCACGGCCACTCCGGTCAGCACCAGGTTGACCACTTCGGTGCGCCCTTCGTAGCGGGCCAGTGTGTAGACGGCCAGGGCGACGCCGAGCGCCCCGGCGAAGCCGCCGATTGGACCGCCGAACCTGCCAAGCACGCCTGGACCGATGGCGAGGACCACCCCGGCACCGAGCGCCGCGCCTCCCGACAATCCGATGATCTGCGGGTCGGCGAGCGGATTGCGAAACAGCCCTTGCAGGGCCGCGCCGGTGCCGCCCAGCGCCGCTCCGACAAAGAACGCCAGCACGAGGCGGGGCAGCCGCAGCGACCACACCACCGCATCCTCCCGGGGAGTGAACTCGATTCCCAGGTCGACGCCGGCATGGTCAAACAGAATCGCCACCACCCGATCCGGCCCGACGTCGAACGCGCCAAAGCCGAGATTGGCTATGACGGCTGCCAGGCCGGTACCGATCAGGATGGGCCAGAGCCACCGGCGGCGGCGCTGCGCCGCCGGCCGCTCACCGGTCATGAGTTGTCGGCCAGCTCCGGGTGCAGGTCGAGGACGAACGCTTTGAGGGCTTCACCAGTCCGTGGTCCAAATCCGAGGAACAGAGCGTCATCGTAAACGAGCAGGCTCCGGTTCTCCCCCGCCGTTGTCTGTGCCACGCCGGGCAGCTCGAAGAACGCATCCGGCCCGCCGAGGGATCCGAGGGCGTCCGCGGTGGTCACGAACACCTCCGGGTTGGCGGCGGCCAGTGCCTCAGGAGTGAGCGGGCCGACCGGCGGTCCGAGCACAGTGTCGGTGGCATTGGCACCGGCGATCAACGCCGAGGTCGGCGAGCCCGGTCCGAACAACAGCAGCGCCTCTGGACCGCGGGCATAGACGAACGCAACGCCCGGCTGTTCGGCGGCAGTAGCGGCCAGTTCGGTGGCCTCGGCGACCTCGGCGTCGACCCGATCGGCGAGGGCGGCTCCGGCCTCCTCTTCGCCGACGATCATGGCGACCGTTTCGATCTTGGTGCGGATCCCCTCGAGCGTGGTCTGCAGCTCGATGAGTGCCACCGGGATGCCGGCACTGCGGATCTGGTCGACCACCTCGGCCGGTCCGATCTGCGCGTCGCCGATCACCAGGGTCGGATCGAGGGCGATGACCGGCTCGGCCGTGAGAAAGCCCCGCGCCGGTGGCAGGGGCGGTCCCAGCTGGAGCGCCTCGGGTGGGTACGTAGTGGTGACGTCGACGCCGACCACCTGATCGCCCACTCCGAGCTCGAACAGGATCTCGGTGATGTCGCCGTTGAGCGAGACGATGCGGGAGGTGTCGGTGATCACTGTTTCGGCCCCGTCGGCGCCCACGAAGGTGACTCCGTCGGTCATCGGCTCGGTTGTCGTCGTGGTCGGGGCCTGTGTGGTCGACGTGGTGGTCGTTGCCGGCGCCGGCGTCGTTTCGGTCACGGTGTCGGAGGTGTCGTCCCCTCCGCACGCCGCAACGATCACTACAAGGGCAGCGGCCAGGCTTGCTATGCGTCTCATTGCTACTCCAAGTGCGGTTGTGCCCGGGGACGGTACCGGTGTGTCATGCCGACAGGTAGTCGGAAAAAGACGGGGCCCGATAGGATTCGGCGATGCCACGCATCAACGCTGCCACCGTCGACGAGCACCGGGCCTCGACCCGTCGTGCCCTGCTGGAGGCAGCCCACGATCTGTTCGGCCGGCTCGGGTATTCCGAGACGACGCTCGGCGACCTGGCCGATCACGCCGGCATCGGTCGCACCACGTTCTACGACTACTTCTCCGGCAAGGACGACCTGCTCGCCGCCCTCGTTGAAGAGTCGCTGCCCGAGGTGTTCGAGCGGCTCGTCGCCGGGATTCCCCGTTCGCTGAGCGCCCGGGAGCAGGTCGGGGCGCTCGTTGTAGCCATGATCGAGTTCGTCGTAACCGACCCGGTGTTCGGGCTCCGCTTGCACACCGAGGTGCCGGGTCTGACCTCCGAGGCGCAGCGGCGGATCGGGGCTACCCACCAGGGACTCATCGCCGAATTCGGCCGCATCTACCAGGAGGGCGTTGCCGGGGGCGAGTTCCGCGATCTGCCGATCGACCTCGCCGGACACCTCATGCTCGATGTGGTCATGTCGGGAGCCCGCACGGTGCTGGGCTCGCCGGATCCCAAGCAGCGGTTTCACGACGTGGCGGACGAAACGGCTCGCTTTCTCCAGAACGGGCTGCGGCGCTAATCAGTGCGTGGTGGGACAATGGCCGGGTGCGCCGAATTGCTCCGCTCGCTCTTCTGGTGGTTGTGCTCGCCGGATGCCGGCCGCTGCTGCCGTTCCCAATACTCTCCACCGACGTGAGCTTCTCCAGCGAGATCGTTCCGGTCGTCGCCGAGGACGTCCCCCACTCGTGGCGAGCCGGCTGTCCGGTTGGGCTCGAGGACCTGCGCCTCGTCTCGGTCACCCATCGCGGCTTTGATGGTGACGCTCAGCAGGGGGCGCTCGTCGTGCATGCCGATCACGCCGCCTCAGTCATATCGGTGATGGCGCAGCTGTTCGAGGCCGGTTTCCCGATCGAGCGGATGGAGCTGGTGGATGCCTACGGCGGAGACGACGATGCCTCCATGGCGGCCAACAACACGTCGGCCTTCAACTGCCGGGAGGTGTCCCGCCGACCGGGGGTGTGGTCCCAGCATGCGTTCGGGACCGCCATCGACATCAACCCTCTGCAGAACCCCTACATCCTGCGCAACGGAACCGTGCTGCCACCCGATGCGGTCACTGATCGGAGCCGGCCTGTGACCGGGCTGATCACCCCCGACAGCATCGCGGTGGAAGCCTTCGCCGGCATCGGGTGGAGCTGGGGTGGCGGCTGGACCGGCGTCGTCGACTACCAGCACTTTTCGGCCTCCGGCCGGTGAACCGCTCGACATTCGGGACCGGTCCGCTACGCTGGCGGGGCGCACAGAAGGAGTGTCGATGAGAGAGCTCAGAGCAGCCACCGCCTGAACCGGCACCCTATCGCGCAACGAGCGGGTTCCGGTTTGGACCCCTGACCCCATCCTGGACCAAGGAACCGCCTCGTGATACCTGTAAGACGCTACTGGAAATTGCTGTCCTCCTATCTGAGGAATCAGCGCGCCCGCACCATCGTGCTGTCGGTGATCCTGTTCTCCGGGATCGGCCTGCAGGTGCTGAATCCCCAGATCATCCGGACGTTCATCGACCGGGCGACCGCCGGCGACCAGACCGACAGCCTGGTGCCCATCGCCCTGCTGTTCATGGTGATCGCAGTGGTCTATCAGGCCCTCAACGTGACGGCGACGTGGATGGCCGAGAACATCGGGTGGACCGCGACCAATGGGCTGCGGCGGGATCTGGCCGACCATCTGTTGCGCCTCGATATGGACTTCCACAAGACCCATACCCCCGGGGAGCTGGTCGAGCGGGTCGACGGCGACGTCACGGCGCTGTCTAACTTCTTCGGGCAGTTCTTCATCAACGTGCTCGGCAACCTGGTTCTGCTGGTGGGCATCCTGATCCTGCTGTTCCGGGAGAACGTGTGGATCGGTGTGAGCACCACGCTGTTTGCGCTGGCCGGGCTGGGGATGATGGTGGGGATTCAGAAGCTGGCGACCGGCTGGTGGGCCGAGGTGAAGGCCATCCGGGCCGAGATGTTCGGGTTCCTGGGGGAGCAGGCGGTCGGCACCGAGGATGTGCGGGCCAACGGCGCCGCCCGCTACATGATGCGCCGGTTCACCCGCCTGCTGCGGCGCTGGCTCCCCGCCGAGGTGCGCGGACGCCACGGGTGGTCGGTGCTGTGGGGGACCAACATCGCGGTGTTCACCGTCGGCAATGTGCTGGTGTTCACGCTGGGGTCGTGGCTGTTCAATCAGGGAACGCTCACGATCGGCTCGGTGTATCTGGTGTTCCACTACACCGAGATGCTTCGCCACCCGCTCGACCGCATCCGCAACCAGATGGAGGATTTCCAGAAGGCGGCCGCCGGCATCGAGCGCGTGCAGGCTCTCCAGGCGCGCACCACCCGGCTTCCGCTCGACGGAACGACCCGGCTGGCGTCCGGGCCGCTGGCAGTCGAGCTTGACCGGGTGGGCTTCACCTACCGGGAAGACGAGGATCCGTACGGAACCGGGCCGCCCGCCCCGCCAAACGACCGGGTGCTGGCCGACGTCTCGGTGACGGTGCAGCCGGGCCGCATCATGGGCCTGCTGGGCCGCACCGGGAGCGGGAAGACCACCCTGGCCCGCCTGCTGACCCGGCTGTACGACCCCGATACCGGAACCGTGCGGCTGGGGGGGATCGACACCCGTGACGCCGAGATCCACAGCCTGCGGCGCAACGTCGGCATGGTCACACAGGACGTGCAGCTGTTCGCGGCGTCGATCCGGGACAACCTGACGTTTTTCGACCGGTCGATCAGCGATGACCAGATCTGGACGGCGCTCGAAACCCTCGGCTTGACCGGCTGGATCCGGGGCATGCCCGAGGGACTCGACACGGTGCTCGACGCCGGGGGCGGCGGGTTGTCGGCCGGTGAGGGTCAGCTGCTGGCCTTCACGCGTATCTTTCT
Organism: Acidimicrobiia bacterium; assembly: GCA_013002865.1. Taxonomy (GTDB): domain Bacteria; phylum Actinomycetota; class Acidimicrobiia; order Spongiisociales; family SHLN01; genus SHLN01. Next base: position 7,161 of record JABDLU010000120.1, on the reverse strand, counting down.
CGAAGACCCCGGGCTGATCGTGCTCGACGAAGCGTCGTCGCGGCTCGACCCGGCCACCGAGCAGCTCATCGAGCAGGCCGTCGACCGGCTCCTGCGCAACCGCACCGGGGTGATCATTGCCCACCGGCTCGACACGGTGAACCGGGCCGACGACATCCTCATCCTCGACGGCGGTGTGGTCGTCGAGTTCGGTGAGCGGGCTGCCCTGGCCGCAGATCCCGGGTCGCGGTTCTCGCAGCTGCTGGCCACCGGCATCGAGGAGGTGCTGCGATGACCGTGCGAACACCCCGCCTGATCTCCGGACTGGCGCGTTCGTTCCCGTGGCGCTGGCTGGCCAACGTCGCCCTGTGGACGAGCATCTGGACGATGCCCATCCTGGTCGGGCTCATCACACGCGCCTTCTTCAACCGGCTCGAGACCGGGGTCGGGCTCAACATCACGACGCTGGTCGTGCTCATGGCCGCCTACGGCCTCGGTCGGGTCGCGGTGATGGTCGTGGCGATGCACAACGACGTGCATTTCATGTTTCGAGTCGGTTCGCTGATGCGGCGCAACATGTTTGCCCGGATCCTGACGCTGCCCGGCGCCCAGGCGGTGGATGCGGCCTCGGGCGAGCTGATCACCCGGTTCCGGGAGGACGTGGAGCATGTCGAGGAGACCACCAGCTGGACCGTCGACATGGTGGGAGCGCTCGTCTTCGCGTCGGTGGCCCTGTCCATTCTGATCTCGATCGATCCGGGCATGACGCTCCTGGTGTTCCTGCCACTCGTCGTCGTGATCGTCCTGGCCGAGCGCGCCGGCACCGCCATCCGCCGCTACCGCGAGGCCGCCCGGGAGGCCACCGGGCGGGTGACCGAGGCCCTCGGTGAGGCCTTCGGTGCCGTCCAGTCCATCAAGGTCGCCGGCGCCGAGCAGCCGGTGATCGATCACCTCGTCGAGCTCAATGAGGAGCGGCGTCACTTAATGGTGCGCGATCGCGTGCTGCAGGGCGTCCTCGAGGCCCTGTTCTGGAACACGATCAACATCGGGACCGGCCTCATCCTGATCGCCGCCGCCTCCCGGTTGCAAGGCGGTGGATCGTTCACGGTCGGCGACTTTGCCCTGTTTGTCTTCTTCATGGGCGCCGCCAGCGACACGGTGCACATCGTGGGGCTGTTCATCGCCCGGCTCCGCCAGGCCGGGGTTTCGTTCGAGCGGATGGCCGCCGTGTTGCGGGGCGCGCCCCCCGATCAGCTAGTGGCGCAGGCCGACCTCGAGTTGACCGGTGATCTGCCCGCCCTCCCGGAGGCTCCTCGCAGCGCCGCCGGGCGGCTGCAGCGCCTCGAGGTGCGCGGCCTGAGCTTCCACTATCCCGGGACTGCCAACGGTATCGAGGACATCAGCTTCGACCTCGAACGGGGCTCGTTCACCGTGGTCACCGGCCGCATCGGGGCCGGCAAGACGACTCTGCTGCGGGCCATCCTGGGATTGGTGGATGCCGACGCCGGTGAGCTGCGCTGGAACGGCATGGTCGTCGACGAGCCCGACCGGTTCTTCGTTCCCCCGCACGCGGCGTACACGCCCCAGGTCCCGAAGCTGTTCTCGATGTCGCTGCGCGACAACCTGCTGATGGGCCTGGCCGTCAGCGACGACGACCTGCGGGTCGCCATCGGCACTGCGGTCATGGGCCCCGATCTCGACCACATGGCCGGCGGCCTCGACACGCAGGTCGGTCCTCAAGGCGTCCGCTTGTCGGGCGGCCAGGTGCAGCGCACCGCCGCCGCCCGCATGCTGGTGCGCAAGCCCGACCTGCTGGTGTTCGATGACCTCTCCAGTGCCCTCGATGTCGATACCGAGAAACAGCTGTGGGAGGGCCTGCTCAAGGACGACCCGGACATCACCAGCCTGGTGGTGTCGCACCGGCATCCGGCGCTGCGCCGGGCCGATCAAATCATCGTCCTGGTGGACGGCCGGGTCGAATCGATCGGACGGCTCGACGACTTGCTGGAGACGAGCGCCGAGCTGCAGCGCCTGTGGGTGGGGGAGCAGCCGGCTCCGTAGGCTGCGGGCGTGCGCAGCCATCACCTCCACGACCACTGTCAGAATCCGGCACCGGGCGGGCCGGGCATCGAGCCGCGCTGGACGCGGGCCGCCAAGGACGCCGTCGGCACGGCCCACTCGAGCGCCTCCCATGTGTGGTTCACGATCGCCCACGGGCTGATCACCGAGGTGTATTGGCCGACGCTCGACCGACCGCAGCTGCGAGACCTGCAGTTTCTCGTGACCGACGGGTCGACCTTCTTCCACGACGAGCGGCGGCACATGACCCCGGAGGTCACCGCCATCGACGAGGACGCCCTCGGCTACCGGGTAACCCAGCGCGGGCCAGACGACCGGTATCGGATCGACAAGGAGCTCATCACCGATCCCGACCTGTCTTCGGTGATCCTGCGGGTGCGGTTCTCCGGTGACCCCGGCCTGCGCCTCTTCCTGCTGGCCGCCCCCCATCTGGAGATCGCCGGGTACGGCAACCATGGGGAGATCGCCCAGGTGGGCGACGCGACCGTGCTCCTGGCCAGCAAGGAGGACACCTGGCTGGCCATCGGCTCGACCATTCCCTTCGTGCAGGCCTCCGTTGGCCATGTCGGCGAGACCGACGGGTGGCAGGACCTGGCCGCCCACTACGAGCTGACCCACGACTACGACTGCGCGGTCGGCAACATCGCCCTCACCGGTGAGCTCGACTGGGTCGACCAACCGGAGTTCACGGTGGCGCTGTCGTTTGCGTCCCACCGGCACGGCAGCATCACCGCGCTGCTCCAGGCACTCGGCCTGTCGTACGACGACTATCGGGAGCGGTTCATTGCCGACTGGCAGGCGGTGGCGGCGTCGCTTCTCCCGCCACCGCCCTCCGTCTCAGACGGGGGCCGCCTGTACCGTCGGAGCCGATCGCTGTTGCTGGCCCATGAGGACAAGCTCTACCCGGGGGCCATCATCGCCTCGCTGTCGATCCCGTGGGGAGAAACCAAGACCGATCATGAGCTGGGCGGCTACCACCTGGTGTGGAGCCGGGACATGGTGAACAGCGCTACCGGGCTGCTGGCGGCGGGCGACACGGTGACGCCCCTGCGAGCGCTGATCTATCTGGCCGCCTCCCAGCTGCCAGACGGAGGCTTCTATCAGAACTTCTGGATCTCCGGGGAGCCCTACTGGCATGGCGTGCAGCTCGACGAAGTGGCATTCCCGATCATCCTCGCCTGGAAGCTGCACTGCCTCGACGGCCTGGCCGGCTTCGATCCCTTCGACATGGTGCGCCGGGCGGCTGGATACCTGATTCGGAACGGGCCGGCCACGCCCCAGGAGCGATGGGAGGAGGCCGCCGGATACTCACCATCCACCCTGGCTTCGAACATCACCGCCCTAACCTGCGCCGCCCTGTTCATGCGTGAGCGGGGCGACACCCACACCGCCGGCTTCCTCCAGTCGTACGCCGACTTTCTCGAGTGCCACATCGAGACCTGGACGGTCACCTCGCAGGGCACGCTGCACCCTGATATTCCCCGGCACTACATCCGGATCAACCCGGACGACCCGTTCGACCCGATCCCGCAGGAGGACCCGGACGATGCTCTGCTCGTGCTGGCCAATCGCCGCCCGGGCGACCGGTTCGAGTTTCCCGCTAACGCCATCGTCGACGCCGGGTTTCTGGAGCTGGTCCGGTATGGGATCCGGCGACCGGACGATCCGCTGATCGTCGACTCGCTCGCCGTTGTCGACCGCTACCTGCGGATCGACGCGCCCGCCGGTCCGATCTGGCATCGCTACAACCACGATGGATACGGCGAGGGGCCAGACGGCAGCGCCTACCGGGGGCACGGCGTCGGCCGGGCCTGGCCGCTGCTGACCGGTGAGCGGGGCCATTACGAGCTGGCGGCCGGTCGCGACCCGGCACCGTTCATCCGCACGCTCGAGCGGGTGGCGCACGGCACCGGCTTGCTGCCCGAACAGGTGTGGGACAGCGCCGACATCCCGGAGCGGTTCCTGCAGTTCGGCAAGCCGACCGGCGCGGCTATGCCGTTGATGTGGGCACACGCCGAGTACATCAAGCTGGTGCGGTCCGCCGACGACGGAGCGGTGTTCGACCGGGTCGAAGAAGTGGCCGACCGCTATCTGCCCCACGAAGACTGCGAAGACATCGAGGTGTGGAAGCTCAACCGGCAGGTGCAGGCAACGACCCGATCCCGGCGTCTGCGGATACTGGCCCCCCGTCCGTTCATGCTGCGGTGGAGCGATGATGGCTGGGCGACGACCCACGACGAGCCCGCCACGCCAACCGCCGTCGACATCTGGTATCACGACATACGGAATGCAACCGGCAATGACGTACGTTTTACCTTTCGCTGGGAAGATACCGGGGAGTGGCACGACGACGACTACGCCGTTGCCATCACGAGCTGAAGAGGGAGCATGAGCACATTCATTGAAATGCACGCAGTAGGGACATCCGTCTGGCTCGACTACATCCGCCGCGATCTGCTGGAAGACGGCGGTCTGGCCGATCTGGTTGCCGAGGGGATCCGGGGGGTCACATCCAACCCATCGATCTTCCAGAAGGCGATCGCCGACAGCGGCGAGTACGACGACGACATACGCGCCGCCCTCGCCGAGGACCCGGACGCCACGGTCAACGACCTCTACGAGTCGTTTGCCATCGACGACATCAGGTCGGCGGCCGACATACTCCGGACGGTGTACGACGCATCCGACGGCCAGGACGGGTTCGTGAGTCTCGAGGTCTCGCCGCTGCTGGCCGGCGATACGGACGCCACGGTCGAGGAAGCCCGCCGGCTGTGGGCGGCAGTCGACCGCCCCAACGTGCTCATCAAGGTGCCTGCGACCGATGAGGGCGTTCCGGCGATCGAGACCCTCATTTCGGAAGGGATCAACGTCAACGTAACGCTCATCTTCTCCCTGGCGGCCTACGAAGCGATCGCCCGCGCCTACATCGCCGGGCTGGAGAAGGCCGACGATCCGGCCGGAATCGCATCAGTGGCCTCCTTCTTCGTCAGCCGGGTCGACTCGCTCACCGATGAGCGGCTGGAGGCGGTCGGCACCGAAGCCGCCCTGGCGCTGCGGGGCAAGGCGGGGATCGCCAACTCCAAGCAGGCCTATCGGCTGTATCAGGAGCTGTTCGGCGAAGAATCGTTCGGACACCTGGCCGCCCGCGGCGCCCGCCCCCAGCGCCTGCTGTGGGCGTCGACCAGCACCAAGAATCCGGAGTACTCAGACGTGCTGTACGTCGAGGAGCTCATCGGCCCGAACACCGTCAACACGGTACCGCCTGAGACGCTCGAAGCGTTTCGCGACCACGGTGAGATCCGGGGCGCAACCCTGCTGCACGGCTGGGATGAGGCAGATGCCGTGATCGCCGGCCTGGCTGAGGTCGGAGTGGATTTCGACGAAGTCACTGCGCAGCTGATCGAGGAGGGCGTCGAGAAGTTCGCCGACTCGTTCCGATCGCTGATGGCCGCCCTCGACGAGAAGGCCGGGCTCGTTCGTGCCGGATGAGGCGGCGTTCGCGCTCGGGGACCTCTCCGATGCGGTATCGGCGCGGCTGGCCGAGTGGGAGACCCATGGCCTCGCCCGGAGGATCTGGGCCAAAGACCCGACGGTGTGGGCGGAGACGAACCTCCCCGAACTGACCGACCGGCTCGGCTGGCTGTCACTTCCGGCCGACATGGCCGGCGCGGTCTCCGAGTTGGAGTCGTTCGCCGACGAGGTCCGGACGGACTTCCAGCACGTCGTCCTGCTGGGCATGGGCGGGTCGAGCCTCGCCCCCGAGATGTATCAGGCGACGTTCGGCAACGCCCCCGGCTATCCCGAACTGACGGTGCTCGACAGTACCCATCCGGGCGCCGTCCAGGATGTGGACGAGCAGATCGATTTGGAGAAGACGCTGTTCGTCGTGGCGTCGAAATCGGGCAGCACGCTGGAGACGCTCAGCTTCTTTCGCTATTACTGGGACCGGCTCATCCAGGCCGGCCTGCCGCAGGGATCGCATTTCGTGGCCATCACCGATCCGGGTAGCTCGCTGCAGGATCTGGCGGCCGAACGCGGGTTTCGCCGGGTGTTCACCGCCCCGCCCGAGGTGGGCGGACGGTATTCGGCCCTCACCTATTTTGGGCTGGTGCCCGCCGCCCTCATCGGCGTCGACATCGGCACCCTGCTCGCATCGGCCGCGGCAGCCGCCACTGCCTGCAAGAACGCCGGCGCCGACAATCCCGGCCTGACGATGGGAGCAGCGTGGGGGGAGGCAGCCCAGGCCGGCCGCAACAAGCTCACGCTGGTGGTTTCCCCCTCGCTGGAGTCATTCCCCGCCTGGCTCGAGCAACTGGTAGCCGAGAGCACCGGCAAGGACGGCACCGGGATCGTGCCCGTTGCCGATGAAGACCTGGCTGGGCCGGACGCCTACGGCACCGACCGGGTATTCCTGTCCTATCACCTGGCGGGCGACCCCGACCAGACCGCACGCCTCGACGCCCTGGCCGCCGCCGGCCATCCGGTCATCGCCGTTGAGCTCGGTACCCGGGAGGAGCTCGGGTCGGCCATGTTCGTGGCGGAGATGGCGACCGCCGCCGCAGGTTCGATTCTCGGCATTCACCCCTTCAACCAGCCGGACGTGCAGGTTGCCAAGGAACTGGCCCGCCAGGCGATGGCAGGCGAGCTGAGCGGCGGAGCCCCCATCGAAGAAGCCGGCCCCCGCGACGCGGCCCGGATCAGCCAATGGCTGGCCTCCAAACCGGAGGGCGCCTACCTCGGGCTGGCCGCCTTTGTGCCGATGACCGACCGGACCACCGGTCTTCTGCAGTCGCTGCGCCACCACCTGCGGGATCTCACCGGGGCGGCCACCACCGTCGGCTTCGGTCCCCGCTTCCTCCACTCCACCGGCCAGCTCCACAAAGGCGGGCCGGCCGCGGCGCTGTTCCTCCAGATCGTCGACGAGCCGGCGGTGGAGATGCCGGTTCCCGAGACCGACTACTCGTTCGCCAAGCTGGTGGCCGGCCAGGCCGAAGGCGACTACCGGGCGCTGCAAGACCGGGGCCGGACCGTGCTGCGGGTTCGGCTCGGCCAGGATGCCGCCGCCGGCCTCGAGACACTGGTCGACACGGTGAGCTCGCTTGC
>JABDLU010000039.1 GCA_013002865.1 Acidimicrobiia bacterium | reverse complement strand
GCCGGCCAGCAGCAGCGGCACAGAGAAGCGGATCGCCGAGGCGACGGTGGCGATCAGGACGGCTTCGGTGAAGAAGTCACTCACGGCTCATCACCCCCGCCGCCGGGATCAGGAGCGGCCGGTGTCGGGGCGCTCGCTCCGGCGCTGGCAAGGGCGTCCCGACGGGCATCCTGGTCCCGCAGCTTCTGCCGATAGCGGTCGGTCGAAACCACGAAGATCACCACCAGGCCATTGAGGGCGAGGATCAGGGCAGACGGGACCTGGACGGCGCGCTGCAGCGAGATCCCGCCAACCAGCAATCCACCGAAGAGGAACGAGGCCGGGATCGTGAAGATGGGATGCAACCCTCCGAAGAGGGCGGCCACGATCCCGTTGAATCCGGCGCTGCCGGTGAAGCCGGCCGTCGAACCGTCGGTGACCATGCGATGGCCCTCGCTGCCGAAGACGAGCACCGCACCGGCCAGCCCGCACAGCGCGCCGCTCAGTGTGAGGGCAAGGGTGATGGTGCGCTTGACAGGGATCCCGGCGTAGCGGGCGGCATCCTGGTTCTGGCCGACCGCTCGAAGCCGGTATCCGAGGGGCGTTCGCCACAGCAGGATGTAGGCGGCGATGGCGAAGATGATGGCCAGCAGCGGCCCGATGTGAAGCCGGTCGCTGCCGAACAGCAGGGGCAGGTCGGCGCCCTCCTGGAGCCGCTCGGTCTGGGGGATGCGGGTACCCCGCTCGATCTCGGCCGGGTCGATCAGCGGGTCGCGCAGCAGGTAGTTCATCAGCTGGACCGCGACCACGTTGAGCATGATCGTGCTGAGGATTTCGTTGACGCCGAAGTACGCCTTGAGATAGCCGGGCACCGCCCCCCAGATCGCACCGCCCAGCAGGCCGGCCAGGATGACGGTCGGCAGCATGATCACCGCCGGCCAGTCGGGCAGGAACAACGCCGCCATAGTGGCCAACAGACCGCCGGCCACCATCTGGCCCTCACCACCGATGTTGATGACGTTGGCGCGGAAGGCGATCGTGATGCCGACGCCGACGAACAGCAATGGTGTCGCTTTGAGCGAGGTCTCGATGAGTGCGTCCGTGCTCCCGAAGGCTCCGTCGAACAGGGCCTGGAACCCCTCGATCGGGCTGGTGTCCAGCGCCAGCAGCATGATCGTGCCGACGAGAAGGGCGAATAGCACTGCACCGAGCGGCACGAGATACGCGAGGTACTTCGAACTCACCCGCAGGCCCGCAACCCGCTGGGTCAAACCGCCACCCTCCTCAACTCGGTGTCGCCGCCACACTATCGACTGGACTGTGGCGTTGCAGAGTGGCCGCAGGCCCAAGTTGCCCGGCCGTTCGGCCCTAGCGGGGCACTCAGCCCTCGAACACGTGTCGCCGACCCCGATAGGATTGCGGCACCGGACGGAGGAGGCTGACCATGACCACCGAGCTCGACCGCACGACGTTTGTGGTGAACGGGCACCCTGAGTCGGTGCGATCGGATCACCCCCATCTGCTGGCGGCACTGCGGGAGGAGCTCGACATCACCTCCCCGAAAGACGGGTGTTCCCCGTCGGGTCACTGCGGAGCCTGCACCGTGCTCCTGGACGGCAAGGCCATCCAGAGCTGCCTGGTCGGCATGGAGAAGGCCGCCGGCAAGGACGTCACCACCCTGGAGGGCTTGCCTGAGGAGGAACGGGGACGCCTGGCTTCGGCATTCGCTTCAGCCGGTGCGCTGCAATGCGGCTTCTGCACGCCCGGGATCCTGGTGAGAACCAAGGCATTGCTCGACCAGAAAGGCAAAGACCTCGATCGCAAGACGATGGCCGGTCGACTCGGCGGCCACCTGTGCCGGTGCACCGGCTACACCAAGATCTTCGAAGCCATCGAGATGCTGCGCGACGATGCCATCCCGGAGTCGGAACTCCCCCGCGGCGTCGGCACCCGCGGTGCCAAATACGAGGCGGCCGAGCTGGCGCTGGGCGACCGGGGGTACATCGACGACATGCGCCCCGAAGGCTTGCTGCATGCTGCCGTCCGCCTCAGCGACCACGCTCGCGCCGACGTCCTCCGGATCGACCCCGCTCCAGCCCTTGCCATCGAAGGCGTGGTGGCCGTCTACACCGCCAAGGACGTTCCGGGCGCCCTGCGGGTAGGCATCATTCACGAGGACTGGCCGGTGTTCATCCCGGAGGGGGGCCGGACCTCCTACCTGGGCGACGTCATCGCCATCGTGGTGGCCGAGTCCGTTCAGATTGCCCGGGCTGCGGCCGATGCCATCGACGTCGACTACGACCCGCTCAAACCCTTCGCCGACCCGGACGCCGCCCTGACGTCGGACGAGGATGCCGTGTGGGGCCTCGACGGCAACGTCCTCTCCCGCTCGGTGTACGCCCGCGGCGACGTCGAAGACGCGCTCGCCTCCTCCGCCCACGTCGTGCACGAGACCTTCCAGACCCAGCGGGTGGAGCACGCCTTCCTCGAGCCCGAGTCGACGCTGGCCATGCCCGGCGACGACGGAACCCTCATGGTGTATTCGGGCGGCCAGGGCGTGTGGGACGACCGCAATCAGATCGCCGATGTGCTCGGCGTCCCGCAGGAAGCTGTGACCGTTGAGCTCGTGTCGAACGGCGGGGCCTTCGGCGGCAAGGAGGACATGTCCAACCAGGCCCAGACGGCGCTTGCCGCCTACCTCCTCAAGCGGCCGGTCAAGTGCACCCTGACCCGCGAGCAGTCGCTGCTCATGCACCCAAAGCGTCATGCCATCCGCCTGGAAGTCTCGGCCGGCTGTGATGCCGACGGCAAGCTCACGGCCATGCGGTCGCGCCTGATCGGCGACAGCGGCCCGTACGCCTCGGTCGGCATGAAGGTGCTGGAGCGAGCGGCCGGGCACGCCAGCGGCCCGTACGTGTTCCCCGCAATCGACGTGCAGGCCGTCGCCGTCCGGACCAACAACCCAGTGTGCGGCGCCTTCCGGGGATTCGGCGCCAACCAGGCCCAGTTCGCAACCGAGGGCGTGCTCGACCGGCTCGCCGAAATGGCCGGCATCGACGGGTGGGAGATGCGATCCCGCAACGTCGTCGACCCGGGCGACGTCTGGGGCCCCGGCCAGATCATGGACGAGGGAAGCGCCGGTGCCCGCATGTGCCTCGATGCGATCAAACCGGCCTACGAAGCGGCCCGTGCAGCCGGCAAGGCGGTCGGCCTCGGCCTGGGCATCAAGAATTCTGGGCTCGGCAACGGCTTCAAGGAGATCGCCAAGGCCGTGGTACGGTTCGAGGAGGACGGAACCGTGCAAGTCCGCCACTGCTGGACCGAAATGGGGCAGGGGGTCCACACCGTCGCCCTGCAGGTCGCCGTCGAGGAACTGGGGGTCGATCCCGAGCAGGTGCGGGTCATCGTCGACACCAGCCGGGAGCTCGGAGCCGGGCAGACGACCGGATCCCGCGGCACCCTGATGGGTGCCGGCTCGGTCAAGGACGCCTGCCGGGCCGCCACCGAGGGGGGTCGGCAGGTGGGCGTCGACTATGAAGGTGAGTACCGGGTCGACTGGACCAACTCCCTCGAGGAGGGCCTCGAACACCCGATCATTCACTCAACGTTTGGATATGCCGCTCAGCTCGTCATCGCCGACAAGCAGACCGGCAAGATCGAGAAGGTCGTTGCCGTGCACGACGTCGGCCGGGTGGTCAATCCGACACTGTGTGAGGGCCAGATCGAGGGCGCGGTCCACATGGGCCTCGGATACGCACTCACCGAGGATTTCCCCACCGACGACGAAGCCCGCCCGACCAACATGACCCTGCGCAGCCTGGACATCCTGCGGCCGAAGGACATTCCCGAGATCGAGGCGATCCTGGTGGAGGCACCCCAGCCGGGCGCTCCGTACGGGATCAAAGGGGTGGGCGAGATCGGTCTGGTGCCGACTGCCGGCGCCGTGGCGGCGGCCTTTCACGAAGTCGACGGCCTGTGGCGGAACCGGCTTCCGATGAACGTCCACCAGCCGGTCGGCTCGGGGTCGGCGCCCTAAGAGGATCCCGATTCCGCCCGATCGGGCTCCGCCAATAGCCTGCGGTCCATGACCCAGATCCCGGCCCCGCCGAACGTCGACGACACCAAGGTCCGCCGCGACTTCGAGTACCTGCTCGACGCCTTCCGGGACGTGCTGACGGGGCTGGGCGAAGCCGATATCGCCGGCGCCCTCCCCTGGGGCCGGGACGCCGACCGGTCGGATCCGCCGGCTGAGGCGGGCCGCTTCGTACAGGCCATCTCGATGGCATTCCAGCTCGCCACGCTGGCCGAGGAGAACGCGGCAGCCCAGCACCGGCGCGCTCGCGAGCAGCACGATGGCACCGGCGCGATTTCGGGACTGTGGGGGCGCATCCTCACCAAGGCGGGGGCGGCAGGCATCGACGAGGCAACGATCGCCGAACGCCTCGGAGCACTCACGGTCGAGCCGGTACTGACCGCCCACCCGACCGAAGCCAAGCGAGCGACCGTGCTCGAGCAGCATCGTGAGCTGTATCGGCTGCTGGTCGCCCTCGAGAACCAGATGTGGACGAACCAGGAACGGGCCGACCTCACTGAAGACGCTCGCGCCATTCTGGAGCGTCTGTGGCGAACCGGCGAGATCTTTCTGGAGCGACCGGCCGTTGCCGACGA
>JABDLU010000020.1 GCA_013002865.1 Acidimicrobiia bacterium | reverse complement strand
GTTCACGAGCACGACGTCGTTGACAGCGGAGAGTTCGGTTATCACATCGATTGCGTCGCCGGAACGGATCTCCCCCCAGTCCCGGACGTTTGGGAGCCCGGGCAGCACGGTGAACCCGCTGTACTGGCGATGGAGGGCGTGGCTCACCGAACCGGATCCGTGATGGAGATGATCCATGGCTGTGCGGATATTGGGATGCAACGGAAGATCGAGACGCTGGGCGATTGCCGGAGCAACATCGTCTGCGTCCACCAGGCATACCCTGGTTCTACGCCGTCTCAGGTCGGCGGCGAGGGCTATCGCGACCTCGGTTGCGCCAACCCCTCCACCAGCTCCTGCCACTGCCACGAATCGAGCGGTGGTCGGGGCGTCGGCCTCCGGTTCGCCTTCATGGAGGTCGGCGATGAGCTCGGCGAACTCCTCGTCAACATTCCGCTGGGCGGCGAGGTTCACGATGGTTGCTACGAACGCCTCGGGCTCGGCATCGGCCCGCATGACGGCATTCACGCCGAGCTTGCGGAGCCGTTGCTCGCCGGCCGGTTCCTCGAAGATCCCGAGCACCTTGCGGTCCTTCTGCTGGACCTGCTGGACGAGCCGGGCACTCAAGAACGAGGTGATGTCATCTATGACCAGTACGTCGTAGCTCTCGTCTACGGCTTGCTCGGGATGCATGACGCGCACTCGCACCCGTGCCCCGCCGTGGTCGGCCACAAACCTATGGAGCCCAAGGGCCCACTCTCGCCCGCTGGCCGCTATCGCAATGGACGCCTCGGTCATGGGGCTACGGAGGGGTCAACGGTAACGGGGCCGCTCACCGGTGGAGGAGCGCCGGTCGAGCGCACGACCGAGATGGAGCCGGCCGACCGGGCGGACTCGATTTCGAGAGCCGTCCGATCGTCAACACTGAGGACGAGGATCTGGTCGCCGCCGTCGCTTACGTCCTTGATGCGCACCACCTCGAGGCTGGACGCCACGTAGAACGCCTGGTTGTCGATGACGGCGATGATGTCGACGATGTCGGTCTCCTGGATGGATCCCCCGGCAGCTTCGGCGGCATCCACCTCGATCGAGTACTCGCGCAACGCCAGCGAATTGCCTGCCGGTCTGAGGTCGGAACGACGGAAAGGCTCGCCGGCCTCGATGTCGCGGGCCAGCACCGAGCCGTACAGAGCGGCCGCTGCCTCCTCTGTGAGGAGCCCGTCGGCCAACTCCGCGGCATCCCCGACTTCGACGGTTCCCACGTTGCTCCCGGTCAGGACGGTCCCGGCGTCGAGCGATTGGCCGGCGACAGCGACGTTGATCGTTTCGGTTCCGGACCGGAGGAACGCCAGGTTCAGCACGATGGCGACGAGACCGGCCAGGATCATGACCACATGGCCGATCGAGAGTCGGCTGACGAGCGACCGTCGTGCGACCCCGACGGCCGTAGGCGTATCTTCCGGCGCGATTGCCGGTTCGGTCAATGCCACTCCGCCTCCGTCCAGCAGTTCCCCGGAGCGGCGCTCACCCCCCGGGAATCTTCGTGTTTGGCCTGGCGATCATTGTAAGTGGAAAGCGCGTTCGGTGAAACTGGTATCTACTCCGCGTAGGACAAACAATCATACCTTGCTAATAACTGTTTTGTCATGTAGTGTCTTGCAATACGAGGTACCACCAATGCCAGATGAGTTCCCACCCATTCTCGACACCGCCATGGCGGCCGAGCTGCTCAGCATGAACGTTGACGTTGTACGCCGCATGGCACGCGACGGCGAGCTACCCGCCTACCGACTCCCCGGCGCCCGGGCGTTTCGGTTCTTCCGTGATGAGCTCATGGAGCATGTGCGGAGCTTCCCGGTCCATGAGACCGTCGAGTCGGACGAGTCGGCCACGAACTCGTAGCTTCTCCGCATCTGTCACGATCCGGTATCATGTCAGATATGGGAATACGGTCACGAATCAACGAACAGGGACGGGTCGTCATCCCCGCCGAGTACCGTCGGGCGCTCGGGTTGGAACCCCAGGACTCTCTTGTGCTCACCCTGGAAAGCGACGGGGTATTGATTCGAAAATCTTCGGTCGTCCTCTCGGAGGTACAGGAGCTGGTCACTCCCTACGCGAAAGGCCGCAAGCTGGTCGACGAGTTGCTCGAGGAGCGGGCCGAAGAAACCAAGCGAAAGTGACGGCGGTCCTCGACGCCTCGACTGTCCTTGCGCTCATCAACAACGAACCCGGCTGGGAGGTTGCGTCCAGTTATCTCGACGACGCGGTCGTGAGTGCCGTGAACCTCGCCGAGGTTGTCGGCAAGCTTCGAGGCATCGGCCTTCCTCCATCGGCTACCGGATCGATAGCCGACCTGTTGGCGCTGGTCGTAGTCCCGTTTGACGAAGCGCAGGCAGTGATTGCCGGCGACCTCGTCGCCGAGACGAAGTCGGCGGGGCTTTCTCTCGGCGATCGCTGTTGCCTCGCTCTGGCGAAGAGCCGCGACCTCGTGGCAGTGACGGCCGATCGGGCCTGGCTGGAACTCGAGGTCGACATAGAGATCGTGGCAATTCGACCCTGAACCGGCCGGTGCGACCACCGCGCGCTCGGCTAGACCGCCCTGATCCAGGCGATATCGAGCAGCAGCAGGATCCACTCGGCGTCGTCGGCATCTCGCACGATGACGTGGTCCTTGCCGACGGCCACGATGGCACCCCGCACGTCGAAGCCGTGCGTCGGAACCCAGGCCTCGATGTCGCTATTGGACAGCTCGAGCTCGAGGAGCCGGGCTCGGAGCGTGTCCGATCCCTTGCGAGGAGCCATGCCACCTTCGGTGCTCCGCTCATCCACCCGCAGCACTACCCCCGCCGGGAGGTGGATGTCGATGCGTCCGACGGCTGCTTGCAGCGATGCGATCTCGCCCCGGGCATAGATCAGACGGCCTCGCAGGGAGCGATCGCCGGCCATGACGGTCACGATGTCTCCCCGGCTCACCAGCTCGATGGCGATATCGGCAAGGCGCCGGCGGCGAAGCTCGACCGTGGCGGCGTCCTGCTCGATGAGTTCCGCTTCCTGGCGCATCTCGTTTCCGACGCGCTCCCGCAGCTCTCGCCCGAGGTCGTGGAGAGGTTCCTCAGGTGTCTCTGCTCCGTCCATGCCATCACCATATCGCCGGGCGCAGTTCACGCCCAGGGTGGACGGCTAGGCCAGCAGGCTGCGCAACATCCAGGCGGTCTTCTCGTGCACGTCGATGCGGCGGGTGGCCAGGTCGGCGGAAGCGGCGTCGTTGCCGGCTTCGGCGGCGGCGAGGCTGGTGCGGGCGGTGGCGATGACCGTCTCATGCGCCTCGACCAAATTGCCAACCATCCCCATCGCGTCGGGCAACTCCTCTTCCTCGGTCACGGAGGAAAGTCGGGCGAACTGCGAATACGTCGCGGGCGCCGGGTGTCCGAGCGCTCTGATCCGTTCGGCGATTTCGTCCACGGCGAGAGCGAGCTCGGTGTAGTGCTCCTCGAACATGAGGTGGAGCGCCTGGAACATCGGCCCGGTCACATTCCAGTGGTAGTTGTGGCTCTTCAGGTAGAGGGTGTAGCTGTCGGCCAGCAGGTGGGAGAGCTCGGCCGCTACGTTTTTCCGGTGTGACTCAGTTAGCCCGGTTCCAATGTCCATGAGGACCCCTTCTGTTGTCATGCGGTGATTACCCGCAACGATACTGAGCGACTCCGGCATCCGGCATCGGCACGGCCGCCGCGGGCTAGGAGAAAGCCTCCGCCAGGTCTGGGCCGATTGCGGGATCGGAGGCGATGATCACCAGGACGGCATCTTCGTCCCGCTCCACGAGTGTGTATGCCTCTGCGGGCACCATCGCATCGATGTAATCGCTGAACGCGTCGGCGAGTTGCTCGGCGTCGGCTTTC
>JABDLU010000215.1 GCA_013002865.1 Acidimicrobiia bacterium | reverse complement strand
CGGCGAGGGGATCGAAACGGTGGATCTGCACCCAGGCAGGCGTGAGCCGCTGCAGCACCCGCGTGTCCTCATGAAACGCCGCCACCGCCGCAACCGGCGCTTCCACATCGAACGAGTAATCGAAGGTTGGCATGGGGGGAAGATAGTCGCCGGTCGCCGGTCGCCGGTCGCCGGTCGCCGGTCGCTGGCGGGCATCAGGCGTCGGGCGTCGGGGGTCGGGCATCGGAGGGCTGATAGCTGATAGCTGATAGCCGACCTCTTACACTTCCGTCGGTCTTCGCAGGAGCCGTCATCGATCTGAATCCAGCCCTTTTCCTCACCATCTGGGCTGCCGGGCTGGCCGGCGCGTCGGCGATCGTGATGCAGTGGAACATCGTCGGGCCCGGGTTCGGGTGGCTGTCGGCCGGTGTCACCCTGCTGTTTGGTGCGACCGGCTGGGCCGTCGGCGGCGGTTGGCTGGCCGGCATCGGGACGGTGGCCGCGCTGGCCGGGTTCGTCTTCGCCCGGCGCTCCGCCGTTGCCTGGATGGCGCTCGCCCTGGCCGCCGCCGCCTACGCCGGTGCGTCCGTCGCCGACGGCGGTCCGGTGGGCACGCTCACCGGAGCCGCCCTCCTGGGTGGTGTGACCGGGGAGATGCTGCTCGGCCACTGGTACCTGATCGATCCGACGCTGCCCCGCTGGGCGCTCAAGCGCCTTGCCGCCATTGGCGGAGCCGGCATGGTGGCCGACGCCGCGGTCGTGGCGGTGGCCGCCGGCTGGGACGATGCGGTGATCGGATGGGCCTTTGCGGTGCTGGCGGTAACCACCATCGTCCTGCTCGTGGCCGTCTGGTTTGCACTCAACGAGCCGTCCTACCCGGGCGTGATGGCCGCCACCGGGCTCTCCTACCTGGCCATCCTCACCGCGATCGGTGCCGCCGTGGCCGGCCGCTCCCTGATCGACGAAGGCGCCGGGCTTCTGGTTGGAATGACCGTCGGTATGATCGTCCCCTTGTGAAGATCTATACCAAGACCGGCGATGACGGAAAGACCGGCCTCCTCTACGGCGGCCGGGTGTGGAAGGACGACGAGGGCCCGGAGGCCTACGGGGCCGTTGACGAGGCGGTATCGGCGCTCGGTGTCGCCCGGGCGGCGGCGGCGGGCGAGCTGGCCGTCCACCTCCTTGCCCTGCAGCGAGACCTGTTCGTGGTCGGTGCCGAACTGGCCACCGATCCC
Organism: Acidimicrobiia bacterium; assembly: GCA_013002865.1. Lineage (GTDB taxonomy): Bacteria > Actinomycetota > Acidimicrobiia > Spongiisociales > SHLN01 > SHLN01. The sequence goes on along the minus strand of JABDLU010000215.1, from coordinate 37,226 downwards.
GACAACCGGTCCAAGCTGCAACCCGACATCAGCCTCACCACGACCGGAATGGTTGAGCGTCTGGAGCGGGTGATCGACGAGGTCGTCGAACAGCACCCGCTCCCACAGGAGTTCGTGGTGCCGGGTGAGAACCCGCTCGAGGCCGCGCTCGAGCTGGCCCGGGCCACCGTGCGCCGCGCCGAGCGCCGGGTCACTACCTATGCCCGGGCCGGTGGCCTCGAGGAGAGCGTCGTTCCGGTCTACCTGAACCGTCTGGCCGACCTGTTGTATGTTCTGGCCCGTTCCGCCGCTCCCACCTGGGAGCCGACTCGACCCCGGGAGGAAGCTTGATCGACATCACCGCCGCAGGTGGGCTCGCCGAGGCCTCTGCCGACGCCCTCATCGTCCCGGTGCTCGGGAACCGCACCTGGGGCCCGGGAGCCGACTGGGTAGCCGAGCAACTGGGCGACTACCTCACCGATTTCCTCGATGAGCTCGATTTCACAGGCAAGGCCGGTGCAGTGGCGGCGGTGCCCGTCCGGGGGCTCCTGGAGTTCAAGCGGGTGATCCTGGTCGGCCTGGGGGACGAACCCGACACCGAAGGACTGCGCCAGGGTGCCGGCGCCGCCGGCAGGAAGGTCACCCGCAGCCCCGGAGTGGCCACCACCCTCCACCAGGTCGACGTCCCCGCCGCTGCGGTGGCCGTGCTCGAAGGGATGCTCCTCTCCCAGTATCGGTTCGACAAGTACCGCACAGAAAAGAAGCCGTCCAAGCTGGAGCGAATCGGGTTGATCGACGCCGAAGAATCCGCCGTCGCAGAAGCCGTCCGCCGGGCGCGCGCCACGGTCGACGCCGTAAACCTGGCACGGGACCTCATCAACGAGCCGCCGGCCGCCAAGGCGCCGCAGGCCCTGGTCGAGGTGGCGACCACCATCGCCGAGGAGGGTGGGCTCGATCTGACCGTGTACCAGCCCGACCAGTTCGAAGAGGAGCGGTTCGGCGGGCTCATCGGCGTCGCCGCCGGATCTCACCAACCCGCCGCGATGATCGTGCTCCGCCACGAGCCGGAGAACGCTCGCGGGTTCGTTGCGATCGTCGGCAAGGGAATCGTGTTCGACTCGGGGGGATTGTCCCTCAAGCCGCCCGCCGCGATGGAGGCGATGAAGACGGACATGTCGGGGGCAGCCGTGGTGTTGGCCACTATGCAGGCGGTTGCGGCGCTCGAACTCCCGGTCAAGGTGGTCGGGCTGGCGCCGGTGACAGAGAACATGCCGGGCGGCGGCGCACAGCGACCCGGCGACGTGCTGACGCCCCGCAACGGCAAGACGGTGGAGGTCCTCAACACCGACGCCGAGGGCCGCCTCGTGTTGGCCGACGCCCTGTCGCTGGCCGCCGAAGAAGAGCCCGACATCATCGTCGATGCTGCCACGCTGACGGGCGCCTGCCCGGTGGCGCTCGGAGAGAAGATCGCCGGGCTGTGGGGCAACAACGACGCCGCCATCGAGCGGGTGTCGCAGGCGGCCGCCGAGGCAGGTGAGGCGGTGTGGCACATGCCGCTGCCCTCGTACTACCGCAAGAACATCGACTCGGACGTTGCCGACATGAAGAACACCGGACCACGGTACGGGGGCTCGATAAACGCCGCCCTGTTTCTCAACGAGTTCGTCGGCGACGTGCCGTGGGCCCACCTCGACATCGCCGGCCCGGCCCGCTGGCCCGACGACGAGCACTACCAGGTGAAAGGCGGTTCCGGATTCGGGGTCCGCACCCTCCTGCGGCTCATCGAGGCCACCGCCGAGCAGTAGCCGCCCGCCCCTAAAACCGGCGCCGCTAAACACCCGCTCCGCTACTCTCCCCCCGGATGGGCCGCCGTTTCATTATCTCCACGGCAATTCTCGACCTCGCCGCGCTCGCCGTTGCGGTTCTGGTCGGACTCGCCTTCGTGCCCGATTTCGGACAGGGCGTCGAGCCGATCGATGTGGCTCCGCTGTTCGGCGCCATGGTGGGTGGCGCCGTTGTCGGCAGCTATGTGAGTGCCCGGTCCTGGGGCGAAGGTGCGCCCCGTCCGTCCTATGGCCGGGCGGTATCGATCGTCTCGATCGGTGTTTCGCTGACCGCGTTGGCGGTGGTGACCAGCCGCATGTACTGGTCCCGGCCGTTCTTCGTGATCACGTCGATGGCCTGGCTCGGCCTGGCGCTGGCCCATCGGGCCTACCGGCGGCGCCGTCCCTGGGCCGAGAGCATCGTCGCCATTTCCAATGAGAAAGAGCTCATCGAGGACCTGCGCAGCGCTCCCCACGCCAATCTGGTCGATGCCCTCGACCCCCGGGGCGAGCCGCCGACCCGCCCATTCCCGCCCGGCACGGTAATGGCGGTCGACCTGCGGGCCGTGCTCTCAGACACGATGGCGCAGTACATCTCCTCGGTTCACCTGGCAGGGCGCTCGATGCGGGGATTCACGAGCGTCTACGAAGAGCACACCGGCCGGCTGCCGATCGTGCACCTGATGGAAGGCTGGGAGCTGACCGAGCCGCTCGAGGCCAAGGGTGTGTACGTCAATCTCAAGCGCGCTATCGACATTGTCCTCGTCGCCCTGACCGCCCCGATCTGGCTGCCGCTCTGCGGTCTGATAGCGCTGGTAATCCGCCTCGATTCGAATGGCCCGGCCATATTCGCTCAGGAACGGGCCGGCCGGGGCGGCAAGCCGTTCACGCTGTACAAGTTCCGCACGATGGTCGACGAAGCCGACGCCAACGGCCCGCAGTTTGCTCTGCCGGGAGACGATCGGCTCACCCGGGTTGGGAGCGGGCTGCGACGCTTCCGCGTCGACGAACTTCCCCAGCTCTGGAATGTGTTGAAGGGTGACCTGAGCCTGGTTGGGCCCCGTCCCGAACAGCTGCCCTTCGTGGACAGATTCAGCCAGACAATTCCGTTCTACACTCACCGTCACCTGGTCCGCCCGGGGGTGACCGGTTGGGCTCAGGTCAACTTCGGGTATGCCGACAACGAAGTGGACACCGTCGAGAAGCTTTCCTATGACCTCTACTACCTCAAGCACGTATCTCCCTGGCTCGACATCTCGATTCTGGGCAAGAGTGTCTGGACCGTCCTGTCCGGCTTCGGTGCTCAGTAAGCGGCGGCGGACGGTAGCTTCTTCACGATGAACCGGCGCTGGGCTCATATCGTCATCGCGTTTCTGGTCGCCGCCACCATGCTGGTGGGGGCCCTTCCGGCCGGCGCCGAAACCAACTTCACCGAGAGCGACGGCTGCGGGACCGCCGGGTTCCGGGGACCGCTGTCGGAGAACGGCGGCTGGCTGCCGCTCTCGGAGGAGATCTACGGGCCGTGGGGCGACTTCTTTGGGCGCAATGGGTATGCCATCGACGATCAGCTGGTCAGCTGGCGGCCCTACCGCAGCTCCCGGACGGTACGGGTCCATGAGCTGGCGCTGCCGGCGTTCGAGCTGGTCAATGAGACCCTGGCGGCCGAATATGCCAAGGGCAACTACTACCCGGTGAGCGTCGCCTACGGCCATGCTTTCCGGGCGGTGACCGGAGACAGCCACCGCATGTCGTTTCATGCCTTCGGAACCGCCGTCGACATCAACCCGTCACAGAATCCCTACAACAACGACGACCCGCCCGTGCTCGTCACCAATATGCCCGCCTGGTACGTCAAGGCGTGGACCGACGCCGGGTTCTGCTGGGGCGGTGACTGGCAGTCGATCAAGGACGCCATGCATTTCTCGTGGATGGGGCCGGCGGCGACTCCGGGCTACCCGGCGACCCCGGCGCCGCAATCACCCGCCACCGGGCTGGGCGGTTATCGGTCGACCGGGTTCAGCGGCGTGGCCGACTTCAGCGACGGCGACTGGAACTACGAGGTCGTCGATCGGAGCCGGGACGGAGCCCCCGACATCTACGCCTGGCGATGGCTCGGCCCCGGTGAGATCCGGATCGAGGTCGCCTCCGGTTTCCGCGGGTTCCAGGACGTCGGCTTGCGGGCGGTCGTCTCGATTCCCGGCGGCCCCGATACGCATGGGGTAGCGCTGGGCGACTTCGACAACGACAGCCGGGTCGATCTCTGGGTGGTCGACTGGGCGACGGGTGACGTGACCGTCTACGGCGACACCGTCGGTGACGCCGATCGGTTCACCCAGGTCATCGCCACCGAAACGCTGTCCGTGTCGGGCGAGGTGCTGCTGGTAGGCGACTACAACCGCGACCGGGTCGCCGACGCCTACGTGATCGCCGCCAACGGGCAGGTGTCGATACTGGGAGGCGCCTCGGGATTCCAGACCGTTCTGGTCGAGGCGAGCACCGGAGCGAGCCCGCAGTGGAACCGGTTCGATCTCGGCGACTACGACGGCAATGGCGCCCTCGATCTCTATGCCATCAGCCGGGTCGGCAGCCAGGTGTACGTCGCCAACGGCTTCGGATCGGGGTATTTCACCGGGCCGTACTGGTCGACTCAAGTGCCGAGCACCGGCGCCGCCCGCGTGGGTGACTACGACGGTGACGGCCAGCCCGACGTCTACCACTTCGACGGGCAGACCGTGTCCGTCTATCTCGGAGGCCTGCGCACCGCCGGTGACAACCTGACCTCTTGGTTTGAGAGCCCGGTTCTGAGCCCGTGGGATGCCGGGCCCGAATGTGTCGGCCCGGGACGGTGTGACAAGGTCGGCTTTGTCACCGCCAACCGCCAGTACAACCTGCGCGACAACCTGTCCTGGGAGGGCGGGAACTACCACTCGTTCTTCTTCGGGGCACCCGGCGACGTTGCCCTGATGGGCGACTGGGACGGGGACGGGGTGTCCACCCCGGGGATGTTCCGACCCTCGAACGGGTTCGCCTACATCGCCAACAAGAACGCCACTCAGGTCGCCCCCCTCGAGTTCTTCTTCGGCATTGCCGGCGACATCCCGCTGGCCGGCGACTGGAACGGGAACGGGCGGGACAGCCTCAGCATCTATCGCCCGTCGGAAGGCCGCCTCTACGTCTCCAACCGGCTCGAGACCCAGTTCGCCGAGTTCAGCTATCCCTTTGCGCTGGCCGGGTCTGAGCCCTTCGCCGGTGATTTCAACGGCGACGGCAAGGCCGACCTGGGCCTGTATCGCGCCTCGGACGGCCTGGTGGCGATGCGCTTCACCGGGTCAGGCTCGACCGGCCCCGATGCCCAGTTCTACGTCGGAAGCAACGCCCAGACGGTCATCGCGGGTGACTGGTCCGGGGACGGAACCGACACGGTCGCCTGGCACAACGACGATGAGGGGCGCTGGTACTTCCGGCTCGCCAACCAGCAGGGCGCAGCCGACCACATTCTCCGGGCCGGGCCGCGCAGCGACGACGTCATCCCGCTGTCTGGCACCTGGGCCATCCTCGGCTGACCGGCCGGCCGCGATCGGGAGGCCGCGCCACGAAACCGGCGAGATGAGTGGCAAACCACCCCGGCCGCAATAATGTCGCTGCACATGAACGTCTCGGTCGTAACCCCCGCGCTGAACGAGGCGGCGACGATCAGGGCCCTGATCGATTCGCTGCTCAGCCAAACCGTGCCGCCCACGGAGATCGTGGTCGCCGATGGGGGGTCGACCGACGGCACCCGCCAGGTGCTCGACGAGATGGCCGCCGCCGATCCGCGGATTCGAGTGGTCGATGGCCCCGGCGGCATCAGCGAGAACCGCAACGCCGCCATTCGGGCTGCCGGCCACGACATCGTGGCGTGCATCGACGCTGGATGCACGGCCGAACCCGAATGGCTCGAGCGCATCTCCGCGCCCTTTGCCCGGGGCGAAGACTGGGTGTCCGGCTTCTACCTTCCGCGGGGTCAGTCGCTCATTTCCACCTGTGCCGGGCTGGTGATGATGACCGTACGCGAGGAAGTGAACCCGAACTGGGTGACACCCCCGGGAGCATCGCAAGCATTTCGGAAGAAGGTTTGGGAACGCGTTGGCGGGTTCCCGGAAGGCATGGCTGCGGCCGAAGACACGTTGTTCGCTGAACGGGCCCGGGCGGCCGGCTATACCCCCTTCTTCGAGGGGGATGCCCTCATCCAGTGGCGGCCGCCCGAGAACTTGCGGACGATGGTCCGCAAGACCTTTGCCTGGGGGAAGGGTGATGGCCAGGCCGGGCTGCGGGCCGGGGCCTATCGCCGCATCTTGCTGGGCTACTGGGGGAGTATCGGGCTGGCGATCGGGGCGGGCTTCATCGCCTGGTGGCTGGTCCCGATTGCCCTGGCCCCGCTGGCGTTCGTTGTCGCCCGCCGGACCCGGTACAAGTACCGGTGGGCGCACGGTCCCGGCAAGTACGTGATCATCCCGGTGGCTCACGTGCTGCAGTTGCTCTCCCAGAGCCTCGGCTGGCTGGTCGGCTCGCGCCGCGCCTGATGCGCATCGTCTTCGTCTCCACCGAGCTGCATCCGGCCATCCCCGGAGGGGCGGGCTCTGTCATCGCCGAGGTGGGAGCCCGGCTGGTGCGAGCCGGCCACGAGGTGTTGGCCATTGTCGTGGCCGAGGAACCGGATGGCACGGTCGAGCTCCCGTTCGCCGTGCAATGGGTGGCTCCCGGAGTTCCCGATGAGCTGGCGCCCGATCGCGCTCGCGCCAACTCGCGGGCCGCCGCCGAAGCAGTCGCTGCGCTCGATCCGCCTCCCGACCTCGTTGAGTTCCAGGACTTCGATGGCCTCGGCCTGTGGTCGTTGATGCGGCGGGTTTCGCTCGGCTTGACCGGAGTGCCGATGGCGGTGCGAATGCATGGTCCGATCGGACTCGTTCTCGACGGCGTCGGGGTCGAGGAGACCGCCGACCCGGTGCTGCGCACGGTGGAAGCGGAAGCCTTTCGCATGGCCGACCTAGTCATTGTCCCCTCCCCGGCTATGGCCGACCTGGTCGGCGAGCGGTATGACCTCGACCGGGTTCGCATCGGGGAGCCCCCTGTGCCGCCGGTAACTCCGGTGGAGCGGGCCCCGGCGCCGGCACCCGAGATCGTTTCCTACGGCCGGCTCGGTGAGGAGAAGGGCAGTGAAGCGCTGCTGCGGGCCGCGGTGCCGATCCTGTCCGACTACCCGTCGAGCGTGCTGCGCTTCGTCGGCCCTGACGGCTGGCGGATCGAGACCGGCCAGTCGATGCGGGGTTACCTCCAGTCGCTCATACCGCCCGACCTGGCAGATCGGGTGAAGTTCGAGCCGCCGATCGACCGCCGCCGGCTCGGGGCCACACTGGCGAGCGCGTGGTTCGCCGTGTTCCCCTCCCGGTTCGAATCGTTCTGCCTGTCGGCGCACGAGTGCCGGGCGTTGGGGATCCCGCTGGTGCTTCCGCAGCTTCCCGCCTTCCGCCCGTACTTCGGGTTCCGCACCGGTGCCCTCATCTACGACGGGACGACCCGCAGTCTCGAAGCGGCGATGCGCACGCTCATCGACCGCCCGGCGATGCGACAGACCCTGGCGGATGCGTCCCTTCCCACCTATCGCGATCCGCTCGAGCCCTACCGGCCGGTCACGCCCCGCCACCGCCGAACCCAATCCGGCCTGGCCACCGCAGCCCTTCGCCGGCTCGAGGCAGCCGGCCGGCCAGAGTCTCAGCCCATGCCCGCCGCCGACCGGCGGGCCATCGAGCTGCTCGAGTCCCTCCCCGCCCCAATCGCCGATCGGGTGGCAGCTGCGCCGGTCGACCACCGGATGGTGCGCCGCTGGCAACGCCGCCATGTCGGGTCGGCCTGGGAGCGGGAATGGATGGATGACCTGCGGGCCGCCTCCTCTGCGGATCGGGACGAGCCCGAGATCTCCATCGTCATCCCCTGTTACAACCAGGGCCGGTTTCTGCACGACGCCATCCGGAGCGTCTTTCGCCAGGATCACGACTCCTGGGAGATCATCGTGGTCGACGACGGCAGCACCGACCGCGAGACGACCCGGGTGCTGCGCCACCTCCGCTATCCCCGCACCCGGATCCTGCGGCAGCGCAACCAGGGATTGTCGGCGGCCCGGAATGCGGGCATGCGAGCCGCCCGGGGCCGGTTCTTCGTTCCGCTCGACGCCGACGACGAGCTCGGCCCGGGATTCTTGAGCGCCACCCGCCGGGCGCTGGAAGCAGATGAGTCGGCCGCCTATGCCCATACCTGGACCCGCCTGTTCGGCAACCAGAAGCTGGTGTGGGTGGATCGCCCCTTCAACCCGTACCAGCTTCTGTTGTCGACGTCGGTGGTCGGCTGTGCGCTCATTCGCGCCGATGCCTGGCATCAGGTGGGTGGCTACGACCAGGACCGCCGCACCGGCAACGAGGACTGGGACCTGTGGATCCGCCTGCTGGAAGCCGGGTGGGGTCAGGTCGAGGTGCCCCGGCCGCTGTTTCGCTACCGCCAGCACGGAATCTCGATGAGCGTCACGACCGAGGCCCGCTTCGAGGACGCCCGCCGTGAGATCGCCCGGGCCCATCCCGCCCTCTACCACCCGGATGCGTTGCGGGCGACGAAAGCCGAGTGGTACCCGTGGGTCTCGGTCGTTGTCGACGGTGAGACCGTGCTGGAGGACCTGGCGGCCCAGACGCTCGACGACGCAGAGGTCGTGGTGCTGGGCCTCCCGTCGCCCGAGCTAACGACGCTGTGTCACGACCGACACTGGCCGCTGCGAGCGGCTGGAGGCCAACTGGCGGACGGGGTGCGAGCCGCCCGCGGCAAGTTCCTCATCGACTGGCGCCCGGTGTCGGAGGCCGGGCCCACGCTGCTCGGCGAACTGGCCGATGTGCTCGAAGACGATCCGGATGCATACGCCGTCGCCGTCGAGACCGGGCGGCATCCGACGCTGTGGCGGCGCTGGTCGCTGCTCGACCCGCATGCCACGCCCGACCGGCTCGCCAAAGCCGGCACCCGGGGCGCGGGCCGTCCACTGCGCGAATCCGACTACCGGGGAGCCTTCCCGGACCCGAGATGGTCGATCGACCGGGGCGCCTACGCCGTGCCCGTCTATCAGGTACGCCCCGAAACGGAAGGGCGGTTCCCCACATGGCTTCCCTGAGCCGCCCGCTCAAGCGCCTGGTGCGTCCCCTGGTACCGGAGCGGATACTGCGGCGCTTTCGCCCAGCGGCGCTTCCCGGCGGTGCGGTCAACATCGACGTCGTCGTCACCGGCACCGATGCCGCGGCCTGGGAGGCGCAAACGCCCGATACGGTCCGCACCGTCGATCCGGGGCGGTACGGGGAGCCGGCCGAGGTACCCGGCGCCCGCCATCCCGCCAGCCGCGACTTTGGAGCGAGCGGACCGGTGCTGATCGAAGCCCGCCCGATCGGCCCCGACCGGCGCGGCGCGCTGCTGGCTCCCCTGAACGATCCCGCGATAGGTGCGGCCATCGTGGGGGCTGCCACGCCGGCCGGCCTGTCGACCGGGACGACACCGATCATCGAGCCCCACGCCATCGCCGTGACCCGCCAGGTCTGGGAGGAGATTTCGGGGCTGCCGGCCGGCGACGCCACCCTGGGAGGCCTCTACGCCCGGCTCCTGCAGGGCGGCCACCGGCTGGCTCTGCTCCCCACCCCCGGGCCCGCTGCGATCCCTCCGCGGGTCGACCCGATCACGGGGATGGGCACCGTGGTGGTGCTGGCGGCAGTTCCCCTGGCCGATGTCGGGGGCGGGTTCCGGGGCGCCCAGATCGCGATGGAGCTGTGCCGGCGGGGCTTTCATGTCATTTATGTGGCCGAATACGGATCGGGACACTCGGTCGACCTCGGGCTCCGCTTCGTGCATCCCCGCCTGGAGGAGTACCGCCTTGCCGAGTTCGATCCGGCGGCGTTGCTGGCTCGCGTCGAGACCGACCTACGGATCGCACTGGTTGAGATCCCGAGCCCGCCGGTGTGGGGAGCGACTCGCCGGCTGAGCCGGTCGGGATTTCAGGTCATCTATGACCTGATCGACGATTGGTCTGACGAAGCACTTGGGGGCTGGTGGTATCAGTCCGGAGTCGAAGACGAGTTCATCTCGGCCGCGGACACGCTGACGGCTTCTGCCCGGCTGCTGGTCCGGTATCTCGAGGAGCGCAGCGGCGGGCGCCCGGTGGCGTACGTGCCGAACGGCGTCAACCAGAACATGTTCTCCGGGTCCCCCACCGAGGTCCCCGCCGACATTCCCCCCGGGGACGGCCCGCTGATCTCCTACCACGGTTCTCTGTACGGAGACTGGTTCGATTGGGATGCGCTGCGAGCAGTGGGAGAGGCGTTCCCCCAGGCCCGGCTCCAGATCATCGGAGACGAGCACGGCCATCCGCCGGTTCCCCCCAATGTGCATTTCCTCGGGCTCAAGCCCCAGTTTCAGCTCCCGTGGTATCTGGCCCGGGCTGATGTGAGCCTGGTGCCGTTCAAGCTCAACGACACCACGCACGCAGTGAGCCCGCTCAAGGCCTACGAGTCGCTGGCGATGGGGGTCCCGGTGGCAGCGCCACCGCTCGAGCCCCTCGTCGGGGTGGAGGGAACCTACCTGGATGAGGATCTGCCCCGGGCGGTGGCTGCTGCGCTGGCTGCCCCACCGCTGGACGCCGATGAGGCGCGGGCCGCCCACGGCTGGGCCGAGCGGGCCGGCCGGCTATTCGCCGCCCTGGGGCGCACCCTGCCCGGGCCGGACGGAACCGACATTGCCGTTCGGGAGCGTCCCGCCGTCCACTACGACGGCTCCGGCGGCTAGCCGGGCGGGATCGGCTGCGAACCACAGCAACGGCAGGCTCATGATGCCGGCCACATACAGCGGGAACGCCAGGCGGAATTCGTGATTGAGCGAGGTGGCGGCCACATTGATCAAATGAGCGCCCAGCAGTGACCCCGGCAGCAGCACGTGGCGGGTGCCCGGTCGAGCCAGCGCGGCGTAGGTGGCCAGGGCCGCCCAGATGACGACCGCCGGGCGCCACAACAGCCACAGCCAGGCGGGGTCGTTGGCGACCCGGTATACCTCCCGGGTGAAATCGTACGCAGCCTCGGAGATCGGATCCCGGGTCAGCCCGAGATCGTTTTCCGGTATGGCAAACGGCGGCCGCTGCAAAAAGGCCTCGGCCGGCTGGGCGGGCACGAAGAGGTAGGAGGCCCGGCACCACAAGAAGCCGAGCGAGGTGTCCGGGTCGCGAGCTACCGTCCTCAACCCCAGCCGCAGCAGCGGGTTGGGATCGGATCGAATGGCGGCGATGTTCATCTCGGGATCGAACAGCAGGCGGTCGCCCGAGTCGCAGTCGTAGCGCTCCTGCCACACCTCGAGCGGCGCAATCGACTCGAGCAGGGCGATGTCGGCGGGGGAGAAGCTGCCGGGCTCGTGCACATAGGACGAGGCCACCAGCGGCAGGAGGACTTCCCCCGGGGCGGGCCGCTCTCGCTCGACCGAGAACACCCAATAGAGCGGGCCCATGACCAGGACGACCGCCGCCACCAGGGCCGCAGCCGCCGGTGCCAGCGGAGCCAGGTCGTTTCGGAACACGATGACCAGCACCACTACGACTGCGAGAACGGTCAGGAACCCGTTGTGGCGCGTGAGCCACAGCAGGGCAAGGGCGGCACCCAGCCGAATGGCCGCCGGTGGGTGTGCCCAGAAGGCAGATCCCTGCCTCACCAGCGCCAGTAGCTCGGCGAACACCCACAGAAAGGCGATGGTGAACGCCACGTCCTTCCAGATGGACAGCGCGGTCGGCCCGACCGCAGGAGCCAGGCCGACCAACCAGGCCGCGCCGACTGCCGCCCAAAGGGAGGTTCCCAGTTCGACCAGCCGGCGTGCCACCAGGCCGAGGACGCCCGCCAGAGCGACGATCTGCACCAGACTGACGGCGCCCGGGCTGTCCCACACCCGGGTGATCGCCCAGATCAGAATGGTGTGAAATGCCGGATGGCCGTTGGTGAACTCGCCGGTGTCGGCCTGGGTGAGCTGGTCGAGCGAGTCGGGGGAGAGAAACGCCGGGAACCACCCGAGCCACCAGACGAAGAGGGGGAGAAACGACAGGGCGGCCAGCCAGAATGCCGCATGGGACCGGGGGCGGAGCACGGCAGCAGCGTAACCACCGTTCGCCGGCTTTCGGGCCGCCAATCCCGGCGCAACCAACCGTGGCGGGTACCATGTGCGCTCGTGACGGCAGCTGAATCCACCGTTCGGTACGACTCCGACATCCTCCGCCGGCCCCTGATCACCGAGTTTCAGAATTTCTGGCGATTCCGGGGCCTCATTCGCCTGCTCGTGGTGCGTGACCTCACGGTGCGCTACAAGCGGTCGGTGCTCGGGGTGTGGTGGACGATTCTCAACCCGATGCTCACCATCGGTGTCCTCTGGATCGTGTTCTCCAACTTCTTCGGCCGGGGTGGAGCACTCGAGTTCGGCGAGCCGTACATCGTCTATCTGACCGCCGGCATCCTCATCGCCACCTACTTCTCACAGGGCGTGATCGCGGCGGGCTCGGCGATCGTCAACAGCCGCAACGTGCTGATCAAGATGTACATCCCCCCGGAGATCTTTTCACTCGCTGCCGGCGTCGCCGCAGCCACCCACTTCTGCCTCAGTCTGATCCCGCTCCTCTTGCTCACGGCGTTCCTCGGCCCGGGGATACCGTGGACGATCGTGCTGGTCCCGATACCCCTGGCGTTGATGCTGATGCTGGTCACCGGTCTCGGCCTCCTCGTGGCGTCGGCGGCGGTGTATTTCCGCGATGTGCTGGATATCACCCGGGTGCTCACCCAGCTCCTCAACTACCTGATCCCAACGTTCTGGACCCTCGACTTCATCGCCGGTTCGCCCAAAGCCCTCGTCCTGGTCAAGTCCAACCCGGTGTACAGCTTCCTGGTGGTGTTCCGGACCTGGGTCTACGGCGGCGAGATGCCACCAGCCTGGAACCTGATCATGATGGCCGGCTCGGCGGTACTGGCGCTCGCCCTCGGTGTCTACGTCTTCTCCCGCAACTGGCGCCGGGTCGTCGTCCGGCTATGAGCAATCCGATCGAAGTCCGGGACGTCACGCTCCGCTATCGGCTCGACAAAGCCAACGTGGGGACGATCAAGGAGGCCGCGCTACGCACCATCCGGCGCCAGCGCACCGTCGAATGGATTCACGCCCTCGACGGGGTCAGCTTCGAGGTGGCCCGGGGCGAGATCTTCGGCGTGGTCGGGCCGAACGGAGCAGGAAAGTCGACGCTGATGAAGATCATCGCCCGGGTGCTCCCGCCGACGACCGGACGGGTGATCGTGCGGGGCCAGGTCGCGCCGATGATCGAATTGGGCTCGGGAATGAACCCGGAGTTGACCGCCCGCGAGAACATCATCCTGTACGGCGCCATGCTGGGCCGTGATCCCAAGCACATGCGAGAGCGGGTCGAGCCGATCGTCGAGTGGGCCGGCGTTGAGGATTTCGTAGACGTACCAACTCGCAGCTATTCCTCCGGGATGATGGGCCGGCTTGCGTTCTCGGTCGCCACCGATATCGAGCCCGAGGTCCTCGTCGTCGATGAGGTCCTATCGGTGGGAGACAAGGCGTTTCGGGCCAAATCCCAGGCTCGGATGAATCAGCTCATCAACGGGGGCTCGGCAGTCGTGGTGGTGTCGCATTCGATTGAGATGCTCAAGAACATGGCGACCCGGGCCATGTGGTTGGATCGGGGCCGGATCAAAATGCTCGGCGACGCAAACGAGGTTCTCTCCGGCTACTTGACGTCCGGCTGACCGGCCGCCGTCGCGCGGTGACCGAGCTCAACCACGCCACCAGGTCGTCCGGGTCGGAACGAGGTGCCTGTTCGATGGTGCGGCGGGCCGCCGTCCAGGCGGCGTCATCGGTCATCAAGCGAGCAGTCACGTCGGCCAGCTCCTCGGCGTCACGGCCTACGTTGATGAGGCTCACCAGGTGCGGCGGCACCAGCCCGGCGACGTAGGCGGTGGCGGCGACCGGAACGCCGCCGGCCAGCGCTCTGATGACCCGGCCCCCGGTTCCGGTGGCATACGGGAGCGGGACGAGCAGCATTCGGCAGGCCGCCAGCTCTGCCGAGAGGTCGGGCATAGGACCAACCACGTCGACCTTTTCCGGATGGGGCCACACCTGCCGGTACAGCTCTGAGCCCCGCCCGACTACCCGGAGCGGGATGGGGCGGCCCGCTCGGGCGGCGACCCGTCCGGCCAGCTCTTCCAGCCACCATTCCACGGCCTGCAGGTTCGGGTGATGCAGAAGATCCCCGATGAACAAGAGCGGCCCGTCGGGGCGAGGCCCATTGCCGCTGCCCGGGACGGGAGATGGTGTGAAGACGGTGGTTGCCCGATCGGGATCGAGCCTGCGGAGAAACTCGACTTCGGGCGTTCCGGCGCCGATCACGCCATCGGCGTGCTCGAGCTCGGCCAGAATCGCCGCCATGGCGGGCTCGTCCGGATCGGGCTCCCGGTCAGGGTCGTACAGCATCGGGAGGCGGACCGAGCCGAGATCGGCGACGACCGGGGTTGCTCCGGCCCGGTCGGCTACCGGGCCAACCAATCGGGGCTCGGTCACGATGATGTGATCCCACCGGTAGCGCCCCAGGACGTCGTCGAGCAGCGCGAACGGGCCGCCGTCGGGCCGGGGCCGCCACCGGCGGTGCTGGGCCGGGGTCACCCACCCCGCTCCGTTTCCGGGGCGGCGCTCGTCGGCGCCTTCATCTCCGCCCCGCTCGGCCCACACGACGACGTGGGCGCCGGCCGCGGCGAGGTCATCCACCAGATCACACCGGCGGGCTTCCTTGCCGGTGTGGTTCCGGTTGGGGAGGTGGTCGGTGACAATCAGGATGTCGGGACCCGGATTCGGTGCGGCCGGTCCGGCCACCGGGTCGGCGACCAGGTCGTAGCGGGGCCGGCGCCGGAGGTCCGGGGGCATGTCGGGCAGCCAGCCGACTGCGTCCTCTGCCAGCACGATCGGCCCGTCCTCGGCCAGCCGGCGAGCAGCCACGTCGGCCTGCTGCGGGTCGGACGGGAGACCGCCGAGATCACGCAGCGAAGCAGTGCGACTGAGGAACGAGGCGACGGGGGGCACGTCGAAGGGATACCGGATGGCCGACAACGACGGGGCGTGGTGATGCGAGCCGACACCCGGGCTGACAAAGGCGCTTGGTGCAACCGGACCGCCGCCTGCAGCCTGCCACTGCGGCACCACGACGGCGGCGCCGGTCGACTCAGCCCGCTCGACCAGCCGGACCAGGAACCCGGGATGCAGGATCGTGCCCGGGCCGAGCTGGATCAGGTAATCGCTGCCTGCCTGATCGGCCGGGTCGCCGGTGGCATCGGCCGTCAGGAGCCGGACATCGCCCCCGTACTCGCAGGCCCGCACGGAGCGGATGGTGAGGCGGGCCGCCGGGTCGGACTCGGATCCGGCGACGACCACCGTCACCGACGGGTGTGCTACCACCGGTTCTTCATCGCCCGATTGAGCAGTCCCCACTTCCACGGCAAGGCGAGCCGGACGCGATCACCGAACCCGTGGGTCTCTGCCCAGTGCTTGACGGTGCCGGGCTCGGATTGGGCAACGGGGGACTCGGGTCGCGTGAACTCGGCCTCGGACAGGCCGGCCAGATTGGGAGCCGGGAGCATGCCGCCATCGGTGAGCCACCCGGGCAGAGGCGGGGTGCGCGGTCCGAGCCGGCCGTGCCCGGCGCCGGCAACGGGGAGGGCGGTGAGGTTGACTCGCCCGGCGTGTACAAGTGAGGCCGCCGACTCGACCAGCTGGTGGAGGGTGTCGACGTGGCTGATGAGCCGCCGGATCGACGGCCAGGTTGCCATGTCAAACCCGAGCAGGTTGAAGGCGGGCCGGGCCGGATCCGGGTCACCGAGATACGGGCCGGCATCACAGACCAGCGTCAGGCCGGACGCTACCGACCCGGCCATCCGCCATACGCGCTGGGCGGTGCGGTCCGCCTGGCGGCTGTGCAGGATCACCCCGGGCGCCTCGCCGGCGAGCTCGTCGATGAGGGGGACCAAATCGGCCAGCGGGCCATCGACGGGCACCAGGCGGGCCGGCGGGTGGACGACCTTGCCGGGGATCTCGACCAGCGGTGCAATGGGTGACGCCGACCCCGAGAGCACGACTGCGCCGACCTTGCCGGCGATATCGGCAACGGCCCGGACGGCCAGGTCGGACCCGCGGGCGGCCACGATGGTGTCGGCCTGGACGAGCAAGCCCTCGGCGATGCCGTCGCTGGACGGCTCGGCGAATCGGATGCGCCCCAGCACGTCTGCCGGCACGCCGCTGCGGATGATGTCCCGGGTGGACTCGACCGGAGTGGCAACGTCGGGATGTATCACGGCCAGGACCGTGTCGTCGGTGGTTTCGGTCTGCTCCAGAGCTCGCGAGACGATGGTGGCCAGGCCGGCCGGGGACTCGCTGAAGGCGACGATGGCGGCCAGGGTGCCGGCTCCCGGCCCGGCGGGAGTAGACGGGAGGTCGTTCACCGAGTACACCGGCGGGAGTCCATCGGGATCCAGCCCGTACTCGGCGACGCCGACGTCGCTGACGAGAAAGTCGGCGCCGGCGATCGGCCCCGTCGTTGCCCACAATTCCCGACCGAGGGCGTGAAACAGGGCGGGGTCGGCGGTGACCAGCCGGGCATCGCGGATGGCGCCCGGCCCGACGGCGATGCCGCGGGGGATCGGACCGAGGCGCGGCTGATGCCATGCCCAGTCGGTTGCGCGGTCGGAGGCGTACAGCAGGGCGTCGAACGGCCGGTCGAGATGCAGATCGAGCAGGCGGCGGGCCTGCAGCTCCTCGGCCGTTTCCAGCCGGGCATCGGCGAACAATGCCGAGCGCTTGGGAGAGATCTCGACCGGAACGCCGGCCTCGGCCAGCAGATCGGTGCCGTCGCTCGAATAGTCGACGAACACGGTGACGTCGAAATCGGACTCGACGATCCACTCAGCGTCGATCGGGCCGGTGCCGAGCTCGCGGCGTCGAGGGAGATGGCTGGTGATGTAGGCGAATCGCATGGCAGCGCTCAATGGTCGGCACCCGTACTCGGGGCCATGGTACCGGCCGGGGGCGGCCGGGCTGTGGCGATCAGCCGGCGAGCATCTCGTCGATGGCGACCACCGACCGGGCGGCGGCGTCGCCGCTCCCATATGGGCTGGGGATTTCCGCCAGACGAGCATGGAGCTCGGGAAGCTGGTCAATCCATCCGCCGACGATGCGGCCGATATCGGGGCCGGGAAGAACTCGCTCGGCGAAGGTACCGAGCACTTCGGGGCGCTCGGTCGAGCGGCGCACGACCAGTACCGGGCGCTTCAACACGCTGACCTCCTCCTGCACGCCGCCGGAATCGGACACCACGGCGGCACACTCGGCCGACAGCGCCAGAAACTCCTGGAACCCGACCGGCTCGACTACTCGCAGCCGGGCGAGCTGGTCGCCGAGGCCGAAGGACTCGACCCGAGCCCGGGTGCGGGGGTGCATCGGGAGGACGGTGGGGAGGGGGAGGGCGGCCAGTTCTTCGAGGATCACCCGCAGGGTGGCGGGGTCGTCGACGTTTTCGGGACGATGGAAGGTGGCCAGCAGATAGCCGGCCGGTTCCACATCGTGCTTGGCCAGAAAGCCGTCCCGGTCCCGGGGCAGCAAGGTTTCCACGGCTTCGACCACCGTGTTGCCGGTCACCGTGATCCGGTCGGCCGGGATGCCGCTCTCGAGCAGATTCTTGCGGCTCACCTCGGTGGGGGCACACAGCAGATCCGAGAGCACGTCGGTCACGATACGGTTGTGCTCCTCGGGCATGGCACGGTCGAAGGACCGCAGCCCGGCCTCGATGTGTACGAGGGGCGTTCCGGTCGCATTGGCAGCCAGGGCGGCGCCGACCGTCGTATTCGTATCGCCCTGGACCACGACTGCCCGGGCCGGCTCGGCCGCCAGGTGCTCACCGAGGCGGCTGGTTGCCTCGCCGATCTGGGTGGCGCGAGTCTCGCCGCCGATGGCGAGCCGGTATGCCGGCTCGGGCAACCCGAAGGCATCGAAGAACACCTTGGAGAGCTTCTCGTCGTAGTGCTGGCCGGTGTGAACGACCCGGGCCCGGTCACCGAGCTCGGCGATGATGGGCGCCAGCTTGATGATCTCGGGACGAGTGCCGAGCGCGACGACGATGGAATTTGTCATGGGTGACCCCGGGTAGCCTGCGGGGAGCGATGTTACGCCTCCTTCTCCTGGTTTCCCAGGTCCTCGTGGCTGCCCTCGCCGGATACAACCTCTTCGTCGCCCTCTGGGGCCTGCGCGATCAGGCGGTGATCCGGCGCGGGCAACGCAAGCGCCGGGTCCGCGTGGTCATACCGGCGCACAATGAGGCTGCGGTCATCGGCACGCTGCTGGCCGACCTGGCGGCGCAGACATACCCGGCGGACCTGACCAGGGTGGTCGTGCTGGCCGATCGCTGCACCGATGGGACTGTGGCGGCGGCCGCATCGGTCGAGGTGGCCGAACGTTCCTCCGGCCCAGACGGGAAGGGCCCGGCCATTGCGTGGTACCTGGCCGAACAGCCCCTGGCGCCGGATGAGTCGCTGGTGATCCTCGACGCCGACAACCAGATCCCGCCCGACTTCCTGGCGGGCATGGTCGACGCGCTCGACAACGGCTTCGACGCCGCCCAGGCCTACGTCGACAGCTCAAACCCCGACGAGTCGTGGCTGGCAACCGCATCCGCACTCAGCTACTGGGCGAGCAGCCGCATGGTGCAGTTGGCCCGGCACAACCTGGGGTGGACTCCCGACCTCGGTGGCACGGGGACGGCGTTCGCTCCGACGGCGACCTGGGTGCTCGGAACCCCGAGCGGCGTTCTGACCGAGGACTCGGAGCAGGCTGCTCGCCTGGCCCAGTCCGGGCATCGCATCGGCTGGCTCCACACGGTGCGGGTGTACGACCAGAAGCCCGTCTCCATGTCGGTCGCCATGAAACAGAGGGCCCGGTGGATGTCGGGTAAGCGGTCCGTGGCCAGGAGCCACCGCCTTGGGCTGATCTCCCAGGCGGTGCGGCGCCGCTCGTGGGGGTTGATCGACCTCGTGATCCGCCAGAGCCAGCCGGGCCGCACGTTCATGGTCGGGATCGCCGTGCTGCTGGCGGTTTTCTCCCTGTTCACCGACTTGTTGTGGCCGTGGTGGGTGTGGGGAGGCCTGGCCCTGATACAGGTTCTGGCGCCGCTGGTGTTTTTGATGCGAGACCGGGTTCCGGCCCGCTACCTATGGCGCTATCCGCTGCTGGCGGTGTTCGGGCTGGTGTGGGTGCCGGTCCGGCTGATGAGCGCCCGGGTGCGGGGCTGGTACCACACGCCTCACGCCTGACGGAGATGGCGGCGAGGGCCGGGGCCCCGCAACAAGCCGAGCAGCAGGCCGGCACCGTAGGCGAGCTGCATCAGCGCGGTCGCCCACGCAGTCCGCATCCGGTGGGCGATCGGTGGGCCGGCACCGGATGCCACGAGTATCAACACGATCAGCCAGGCGGCGAGCAGGGCGGCCGGCGGCCAGTAGAAGCCGGCGGCGGCCAGGCCGATGCCGGCGATCAGGCCAACGACCAGCGCGAGCGGCGCCAGTGGCCGGAGGCTGGGCAGCACCCGGTTGGCATACACCATGTCGGCCTTGCCCCAGCCGTAGCGGAAGTACTGGCGGGACAGCGCCCTCCAGGACTCCCGTGGCCGGTAGTCGGATTTGATGGACGGATCGAGCAGCACCGTGGCGCCTTGCCGGCGCCAGCGGAAATACAGGTCGGCGTCCTCGGCAACCCCGGGTAGGTCGCGGAAGCCGCCCAGCCGATGGAAGTCGTCGCGCCGGAACGCGCCCAGATACACGGTGTCGACCAGGGATGGGTGGTCCTGGTGGCGGTACCGGGCCGGGCCGACCGCCCAGCGGGAGGCCATCGCCGAAACCACGGCCCGTCCGACCGGGCTGTCGCTCGCCGGGATCATGCGGCCACCCGCCGCCGTCACCCCGGACCCGGTGAGGGCCGCCACCGACCGGCTGACATAATCGGGGGCATAGGTGGAATGCCCGTCGACCCTGACCAGGATCTCGCCGCTCGCCCGTTCGGCCGCCCGATTGAGGCCCGCCCACTGCCGTCGCTGCGGGTTGTCGACCAGAACCAGCTCACCGGCGGCCTGGCGGCGCTCCAGCTCGGTGCGCGACCCGTCCGTCGACCCTCCGTCGGCTACTACGATCTCGACCGATCCTTCGTAGTCCTGAGCCTGCAGGCTGGCCAGGCAGGCCTCGAGGTGATCAGCCTCATCGAGCACGGGCAGAATGATCGTCACAGACGGCGGCACGGCGGGAGCATACCCTTCAGGAAATCGGCCCTTCGCCGATGTCCTCACCATGCGCAGGATTGCTATACCGATCATTGCCCTCGCCCTCGTCGCCACCCTCCCCGGGGCGGATCGGCGGGCCGAGGCGCTGCCACCGGGACCCGAGCCCATCATCGGTTCGGGCGACATCTTCGCCGGGTTGTATCCGAACGTGTTCTGGTTCGAGCCCGAATTCGACACCCTGGCCGGCCAGACCTGGCAGCGGCTCACCTTCGCGGGGCGCTTTCACAGCATCTACGAGAACAACAGCTGGCCCCAGTCGACCTACTGGACGCTGGAGGAGGCGTGGGAGGCGCAGTCGACCCCGTTTTCCAACCTGCAGTTCACCGAGACCGCCGCCGTCATCGCCTCAGGGTCGCTCGATAGCCAGATCACGGTCTGGGCTGAGGAAGTCAGGGATTGGCTCGACCAGGGGGGCGGCCGCTCGCTGATCATCGCACCGCTCCAGGAGATGAACGGTTCGTGGGTGAACTACGGCATGGACCCGACCAACTTCAAACTGGCCTACTCCAAGATCCGCACCATCGTGGAATCGACCGTGACTGATCCCGACATGGTGCGGTGGGCGTTTGCGCCGAACGGATGGTCGGAAGAGCCGTACTCGATCGCCGACTACTACCCAGGTGATGGCATCGTCGACCTGATCACGCTCAGCACCTATAACTTCGGCGACCATCCCGGCTCGAACGGCTGGATGAACCCGCCCCTGTCTATCGGGCAATGGGTCGATGAGGTCCGCGACACCATTCCGGGCGCCACGGACAAGCCGATGCTGCTGAGCCAGACCGCCAGCGTCAGCAGCGGCGGCGACAAGAACCAGTGGATCCGGGACATGTTCACCGAGGTGCAAGAAGACCCCAACCTCGTGGGCTTCATCTACTTCAACATCGACGAGAACTCGTTCAACCCCGACCGGGACTGGAAGTTCTGGCAGAACGATGTCGAGTATCCCGGCTACTGGGGGTTCGAGGACGGCATGCGCCGCTCAACGACCGGGTATCAGTGGCCGCTGACCAACTGGTTCCAGCCCGGTCCGCTCAACTTCATGCAGTACGCGCCGCCGTGTGATGAGGGCATGGACTGCGACACCCTGGCGTTCGTCGACCCGGGCTCGGAGATCAACCTGCTGTCCGAGATCCATCCGGCGGCGACGGTCAACGAGTTCTACTACGGCAATCCGTCCGACGTGCCGCTGATGGGGGATTGGAACTGCAACGGGACCGCCACGCCCGGCATGTATCGGGAGTCGAGCGGGTTTGTGTATCTCCGCAACAGCAACACCTTCGGCGAAGCCGACATGGACTTCTTTTTTGGAATCCCGGGGGACATTCCCATCGTTGGCGACTTCAACAACGACGGGTGTGACACCGTCGGGATCTACCGCAACGGCCGGGTGTTCATCAAGAACTCGCTCGGGACCGGGCCGGCCGACCACGACTTCTGGTACGGGGTGCCCGGTGACCGCCCGTTCACGGGCGACTTCAACGGCGACGGCGTCGACACGGTCGGGCTCTACCGGGAGTCGAGCGGCTACGTGTACTTCCGCAACTCACTCGACACCGGCCCCGCTCACTTCGAGTTCTACTACGGCCTGCCGTCGGATCGAATCCTGGCCGGAGACTGGAACGGAGATGGCAGCGACACGGTGGCCGTGTACCGCCCATCCGACAACAAGGTCTATTTCCGCATGACCAACACGTTCGGCCTCGCCGACTACACCCTCGACGTCAGCCCCGGCTTCGTAGAGGCGGTAGTAGCGGGGTAGGCGGATAGTCGTTAGTCCTTAGTCGTTGGTCGTTAGAGGCCCGACGCCCGTCGCCGGTCGCCGGTCGCCCGTCGCCCGTCGCCCGAGGCCTTCTGACTTGCAGCTTGGAACCTGCAACTGGCAACCCAATCAGGAGCACAGGAACGCGCTTTCACCCCCCTCCTTGCCTCCCCCACCTTCGGCGGGGGAGGTAAGCCGTTGCCTGATGCCTGATGCCGGGAATCCTTCGGGTTCCTTGGGAGTTGCTCCGCAACTCCGCTCGCCTTGGCGGAATCCTTCTGACTTGGAACTTGGAACTGGCAACTGGCAACTGCCTGATGCCTTCTGACCACTGACCACCGACCACTGACCAATTCAAGGTATTTCCGGGGTTTCCGATGCTTTCTGTAGCGGCTGATACCACGGAAAGTGACAACACGAATGGGCGTGCGGCGACTCGTCATCCTGCTGACTGCCTTGCTGGTACTCGGCGCAGCGGCGGCCTTGCCCGCGGGAGCCCAGTCGCCCGACGAGACGGCCGCCGAGGCCGAGTTCCTCGATCGCATCAATCAGCGCCGGTCCCAGCTCGGATTGGCGCCGCTCGGCGTCTACTGGGATCTGGTCGACGACGCCCGCGCGCACAGCCGGTATCAGGCAGACGGCAGGTGCAGCGCCGGCCAGCGGATCTGCCACAGCGACAACCTCGGGCGGGTG
This sequence comes from Acidimicrobiia bacterium, assembly GCA_013002865.1. Taxonomy (GTDB): domain Bacteria; phylum Actinomycetota; class Acidimicrobiia; order Spongiisociales; family SHLN01; genus SHLN01. Next base: position 14,518 of record JABDLU010000215.1, on the reverse strand, counting down.
GCCGACGGGTGGCATTTACTCGGTGAGAACGTCGGTGTCGGCTATGAGGTAGCCGAATTGGACCGGGCGTTTTGGGAGTCGCCGACTCATCAAGCCAATGTCGTCGGCAACTACAACTACGCCGGCGTCGGGGTGGTCATTCGAGACGACGGCACCCTGTACGTGACCGTGCTCTTCATGCGGGGCGAAGACGGCCTGCCGGCGCACCAGCCCGGTCCGCTTTCGCCCGGCGCCGACCGCCCGGCACTGTACGACGCCGCGACCGGCGCCTGGTGGTCGACCGACGGGGCCGACTCCGGCCTCGTATCCGGCGCTCCGGGCGATCAGCCGCTGGCCTGTGACTGGAACGGCGACGGAACCACCACGGTGGGCCTGTTCCAAACCGGCCACCTGTCTCTGGGCGAGGGTGCTCCCGGTGTGTTCTACGGCTCTCCCGGCGACGTTGCGCTGTGCGGGGACTGGGATGGCGATGGTGTCCAGACGATCGGCGTCTTCCGCCCGGAGTCCGGCACGGTATTCCTACGCAACACCAACTCGATCGGGCCGGCCCACGCCGAGCTGCGCTTCGGTGAAGTCGGGGATGTTCCGATCGCCGGCGACTGGTTCGGGACGGGCTATGACAGTGTCGCCATGCTGCGCCCGGCCACCGGGACCCTCTATCTGACCGACGGGGGGACCACCATCGGCAACGTGCTGGCCATCCCCGGACCGGTGCTGAGCGCCGGCGAGCAGCTCATCGCCGGCGATTGGGACGGCACCGGCGCCGATGCGCTCGGCGTGTATCGCCCCGCCACGAGTGAATTCCATCTCTCGCTGGGACTCGATCCCGCCGCCGACACCGTCGTGATTTCGGCCGATCGGTCGACCGGATCCGCCCTCGCCGGGCGCTGGTAGCAATCGGCCTCAGCCGAGGCGCCGTTCGATCGCCAGGTACAGCCCGTCGAACAGGGGCCGTGTGATCTCGAGGATCGCCTCGTCTGTTTCCGCGATGGACAACCCCCGGATGATGGCGTCGAGCCCGGCGGCCTCCGGGGCGTCGTAGAGGTCGTCGGCGACATCGGCCTCATGGACGATTCGTCCGACCGCGGCCATCGCCGGATCGGTGATTTCGTAGTCCTCCAGCACGGTCTCGAAGGTCACCATGTCGCCCCGATGGGACAATGTGGCGCCGACCATGTCGAACGCGGTGGCATCGGCCGGGACGTCGTCGGGATCTTCAACGAATATGAACTCGGCGCCGGGATCGATCTCCCGTCGGATGAGCCAGGCGGTCGCCGCCCGGTCGACATGCACGCCGGTGCGAGTCGCCCATTTCATGGCTCCGACCTCGCAATGGACTCGAGCCGGTTGACGGCTTCGCGAGCTGCGGCGCGCTCGGGGACAGCGAAATAGTCCCGCCGCTCGATGCGGCGCAATTCGGCCCGCAACGCTCGCCGGGATCGCGCCGACTCGCCGGCATCGGCCGCGGCGTGTGCCTGCTCGATGAGCTCACGGTATTCGGCGGCCCGCTGCTCCATGAGCTCGTCGGCCAGATCCCGGCCGTAGCGCCGGATCGTTGGTGTGGCGATCCACATCGAGGCGTGGCCGTCCGCCTCTTCAATCATCGTGGCCACCCACTCGAGGGCTTCCTTGGTCGCCGAGTCGTACGGGAGCGCCACCAGCCCGTCACCGAGCTGGGCAACGCCGAGGCGTTTGAGCCGGCGCCACACGGCGATCCGGGGCGTAGACGGCTCGCGGGGGATCCGGTACGACAGCAGCACCCAATTTGGGTTTGTAACCATGGTTGCACCCTAGTACGGTATCGATATGACTGAAACCACGGTTACATCTGGCCGGATTGATGGAGAGGATGTGCGGGCATGGAGCACCGTGGCCGCCAACAGCTTCGGCGGCCCCGCCGGCCAGATTGCCGCCATGCACGACGAGATAGTCGAGCGCCGCGGGTGGGTGGCGGAGTCCTCGTTCTTGCACGCGCTCAACTACTGCATGCTGCTGCCGGGTCCGGAGGCCCAGCAACTCGCCACCTATCTCGGCTGGCTCACCAGGGGGATCAAAGGCGGCCTGCTGGCGGGCGGGCTCTTCATCCTGCCCGGCTTCGTATCGATTCTCGTGCTCAGTGTGCTTGACGCTGGATGGGGCGACGTGGCCTGGGTGGAAGGCATCTTCCGTGGGGTGGGGCCGGCCGTCGTTGCGATTGTGGCCCAGGCGGTGTTGCGGATCGGCCGCCGAACGGTCAAGAAATCGACGATGCTCTCGATAGCCGCCGCCTCATTTGTCGCCATCTTCTTCTACGAGCTGCCCTTTCCGCTGATCGTCCTGTCGGCCGGCCTCGTCGGCCTCGCCGGAGCGCACTACCGGCCGGATGTGTTTGTCACCGTATCCGCCCACGACGCACCCGACGGGGTGGTGGCGCCCCCGCCCCGGTGGTCACAGACCGCCCTCGTGATCATCGCCGGGCTGGCGTTGTGGCTCGGGCCCGTGCTGATCATCGGGGCGGTCACCGGCTGGGGCTCGGTGTGGAGTGACATCGGCGTCTTCTTCTCCCAGGCCGCAGTGGTGACGTTCGGCGGCGCCTATTCGGTGCTGGCATACATGGCCCAGCAGGCCGTCGAGGTGTACGGCTGGCTCGAGCCCGGCGAGATGGTCGATGGCCTGGGACTCGCGGAAACGACCCCCGGTCCGCTCATCCAGGTCACCCAGTTCGTCGGGTTTCTCGGCGCCCACCGCTCCCCGGGCACGCTGTCCCCGCTGGTCGCAGGCACGCTTGGCGCGGTCCTCACAACCTGGGTCACGTTCGTGCCGTCCTTCCTCTGGATCCTGGCCGGGGCCCCGCACGTCGAGCGGCTCAAGAACCGCCCCACCCTCTCCGGTGCCCTGTCGACGATCACTGCTGCCGTTGTCGGCGTGGTGCTCAACCTCGGGGTGTGGTTCGGCGTGTACACCCTCTTCGGTGAGGTGGTCGAGCGGGAGTGGCTCGGCGCCCGGCTCCTGTCGCCGACCCTCGCCACGGTTGATTGGCTCGGGGTGGCGATTGCCGTCGGTGCCGTCTGGGCGCTGTTTCGCGCCCGGTGGCGCATCCTGCCCGTCGTCGTGTCCGCCGCCGCCATCGGCCTGCTGGCAGGGGTGCTGTAGATGCATGTGCTCTTCCTGTGCCCGCACGGAGCAGCCAAGTCGGTGCTCGCCACCGCGCTGTTGCGCGATCTGGCGCGACGGGACGGAATCGATCTAACCGTCTCGAACGCCGGCACCGAGCCCGACCCGGCGATCAACCCGGTCGCCCTCGCCGCCCTGGCGCGACGCACCCTCGAGTTTTCCGATGTGCCTCGTCGGGTGGACCGTGGACAGATCGCAGCCGCCGACATCGTGGTATCGCTCGGATGCCGGCTCGAGGAGCTCCCGGCGACCCCGAAACGGTTCGTCGACTGGTCGGATGTGCCGGACGCCTCGGAAGATGTCGACGGTCTGTGCGAGGTGCTGTCGAGCAGGTTGGGTTCGCTGCTGAGCTGACCGGCCCGCCGCGGCGGGCTACGCCACCAGGCGCTGCACGACTCGCAGATACCCGACGGCGAGCCGGTTGAGGGCTCGCACGATCGGGTGGATCTCAAACTGGTTGATCCCGTCGAAGGCGGCATCCATCGTGGCCAGTATCTCGGCATCACCGACGGTCCGGATCGAGTGTGACCGGGCTCGCTCCTGGCGGAGCAGGCTCCGCAGCTGCCAGAAGCCGCGGTAGCTCTGCAGCTTCTGATCGATCCAGCCGTGGCGGATCGCCGCCGCTAGGACGGCGAACTCCACCATGATCAGGGCGGGGGCGAGCAGGGTGAGGGTGGCGGATTCATAATTCGCCCAGACCATGCGGAGGCGGTTGCGTTCCAGGTAGTACATCTTGCGTTCGTGCCGGCCGAACTCGTAGTCGTGGGCCACCCGGGAATCGGGCACCTGGACACTGCGCAGCCCCATCAGGCGGAGTCGCCAGCCGAGGTCGACGTCCTCCAGGTAGAGAAAGTATTCGTCACGGAAGCCACCTAGATGGTCGAACAGGCTGCGCTTCATGACGAACGCCGCGCCCGATGCAAATGGGACGTCGATCTCGGCGAGATCGGGCGGGATCGGATCGCCGCTGTCGGTCGACCAGGCGAACCCGAGATAGGTGAGGGCGCTGCGTGAGGTGAACCAGTGGCCGCGTTGGTAAGTGAGGTCCATTACCGGCATGGCGGCGCCCACTCCGGGGCGTTGGATCGCATCGACCAGGGGGGTGAGCCATCCGTGCTCCGGCTCGGTGTCGGGATTGAGGAAGGCCACGACCTCCCCGCGGGTCAGCGAGGCGCCCAGATTGCACCCGTACGCAAAGCCGTGGTTCTCGTCGAGGCTGACCAGCTTGACGCCGAGCCGCTCAACGATGCCGACAGTGCCGTCGGTCGAGGCGTTGTCGACGACGATGATCTCGTCCGGGCCGGCGGGGTCGCCGAGCAGGCTCCCGAGCGACGCCTCAATGTGGGCTTCGGAGTTGTGCGTGACCAGGACGAGGGAGACCGGGCTCAACCGGCGTCCCACACTCCGGCCACCGGCGTCATGCCGGCCGATCCGAATCCTTCGATCACGTGATTGGCGAATGTCATTTGGAAATCGTCCCGAAGATAGAACGCCACGTCGGGCGGGCGAAACACCCCGACGCTGTCACGGCCGTCGCCGTCCCAATCGCCGGCAATAATGCGGTCCTCGGGAATGGTGTTGTAGTCGTAGCTGACGTCGATGGTCGGGTTTGTCAGCGAGTTGGTGAGCGACAGCCTGCGGGTCGCCGGATCATACAGGCCGACGGTGTCGAAACCGTCACCGTCCCAGTCGCCGGCCAACGGCACCGAGCCCGGTGCCGCCAGCGACAGTTCGATGTCGGCGAAGCGGGTCTCGTTGACGTTGGCCAGGTAGAAGACCCCGCTCGAGGGTCGGAACACGCCGATCGTCTCGGTGCCGTTCCCATCCCAGTCACCGCAGATCGGCCGGTCCTCGGGAATCCCGAAGTGGAAGTCGAGATCGGCAACTCCGAAGGTGTTCGAGTTGCGCAGATACATGTAACCGGCGCTCGGGCGGTAGAGCCCAACCGTGCTCACGCCGTCGGCGCCGTTCCAGTCACAGGTCAGCGGGACGTCGCCCGGGATGCCGTAATAGAAGGGTGCCCGGGCGGTGCCGCCGGCATCCCGGATGTACCAGCGGCCGGTAGCCGGGTCGTGCAGAGCGACTTCATCGGCGACGTCGGACCCGCCGCCGGTGTCCACGTAGCCGTCGGGCACGAACTTCTCGACACCGGTGATCTGCATCGAATACAGGCCGAGCTGGGAGCGGAGCTGGCGAGCGAACCGGGTCACCGAAGCCGGCGCCCCGTTGTCGGTGCCGGTGAACGTGATCTGGTAGGCCGATTGGTTCGCGGTGCCTTCCCGCAGCCAGCTGATAATCGACACGTCATCGAGGGTGTCGAGACCTACCAGGGCGGCCAGGTCACGGTGATCGAAGACCTTTTCCCAGGTGCCGAGCGGGTTGTTGGCCCCGGGGGAGAGTGACCACGGGTCGGGCACTCCCACCAGGTAGCCGGGCGTGAAGCCGGAGCCGAAGGCGACGCCGCTGTCCTCGGTATGGCCGAAGGTCGACGATGAGTAGAACGTCGGCACGGCAATCGGTGCGCCGGGGCGGGGGTGGAACGACGGGGCGGCTACATCGGGGTGATAGAGCACGATCCCGGCGGTGGCGTCAACGGCATCCAGCCAGGCCGGCACCCCGCGTCCCCAGCCGCCGTAGACCTGGTCGACGGTCGAGTCGTACAGCTGGCACCAGCAGAGCTCCTGTCGCAATGTTGAGGTCTCGGGCGAGCCCCGCAATGCCTGCTTGTTGGCGGCGTAGGAGCGGCCGGCCACGGCTTGCGCCTCGAGGGCTTCGGGGTGCCAGCTATAGGGGACCTCGAGCAGGCCGTAGAGATAGTCCTCGATATCGAGGCGGGAAACGAGATGGAAGCCCGTCACGGTCCCACCGGATGCGGCGTTTGGTCGGATGAGCAGCGAGCCGCGGCTGTAGCACCGCTCCGAGCCCGTGTCGCACGACGGGCTGCCGTTTGCGATCGTGGTGTCAAGCACGACGGTGGGGGAATCGGCCCATCCGTCCCACTCAATATCAAAACTGCACGAGCCCGGTTCCCAGGAGACTGCCCCGACGCTGAACGTGCAACCCTGTGCGGTGAACCCAAACGAGAGCGTGTTGTAGGGGAGCACGACGGCGCTCTGGCCGCCTCGGGTGACGGTGACGTGGTGGGGGTCGCCGGTGAGCGGCCAGATCTTGATGTTCTTACTGGTGAGGTTCTGTTCGAGGCCGACCCACACGGGCCCCTCGTCCCCGATCTGGGACGGCCCGGGATTCTCCTGTAGGAATGCGAAATCGACCCCGGTGAAGTAGGTGCTGAGGATGTCCTCCCAGGTGCGCCCGTCGAGAGCCTGGCCCTGGGCGCCGTACTGGCTCATGCCGGTGCCGTGACCGTAGCCACCGCCGGAAACGGTGAAGGTGGGCTCGGTTGGTTCGTCGGCCGCGGCCATCCCCGGGACGGCTAGCAGCGCCAGGATCAGGCCGAGGCTCAGCCAGCGCCCAGCGCGCGCGGCAATGGAGCTACTCATGGCAGCTGTTTCGGCATATTCTCCGCTTCCTTTATGCCCGGGTCGATTGTACGGGTATCGCGAAATTGGTGCCAAAGGGCAGGGCATTCCTTCCAGGTCGCTCTGTCCCATAGGTGTCTGTTTTTGTGTCACCGGGCGCTGATAGAGTCGAACATATGTTCGATAGAGATGAGCTGTTTCACGATGCGCCTGACGAGGTGGTCGCGGCCGCCTATGCCGACGTGGCGCCGAGCGCGCCGTTGCCGCCGCTCGATGAGATGGAGCCGGGCCCGCTCCTGGCCGCCCGACTGGCGTGCATCGATGACACGACGCTCACGCCCCAGGAGCGTCTTCGAGTGCTGAAGGCACAGCAGCGGATGGCCTCACACTTCGCCGCACAGATGCTCCGGTCGATGGCTGCGGTGTCAGATTGCATCGATGCCGTCGAAGACGACCCGCAACTGGCCGCCGAGTCGTCGGCAGCTGAGATCCGGACGGCCCTTCGGCTGACTCGCCGGACGGCAGACAGTGAGCTCAGCTTCGCTCTGGACCTTCGCCGCCGGCTACCCGCCGTGTGGCGGCTGCTGGCGGCGGGCGACATCGATCGGCGCCGGGCCTGGGTCCTCGTCAAGGGGACAGAGCATCTGACGGTGGCGGCCGCTCGCCGGGTAGTCGATCGGTTAGTCGGGGAGGCCCCGCATCTCACTACCGGTCAGCTGGGAGCCCGTCTTCGCCGGGCGTGTCTGGAGGTCGATCCCGAGGAGGGGCGGGACCGGTATCACACGGCCGTCACCGACCGCCGGGTGGTGTCCGAGGCCGGCGTGGACGGCACGGCGCATTTGTTTGGGCTGGACCTCCCCCCGCACCGTGTGGCAGCGATCACCCGCAGGATCAACCGGATGGCTCGGTCGCTGCGCCGGGACGGGGAATCGCGGACCATGGATCAGATTCGGGCCGATGTTTTCCTCGATCTCTTGGCGGGCCGGAGTGAGGGTGCGGGCGGCGTCGTGGATCTCCAGGTCGACCTGGACACACTCGCCCAACTCAGCGATCATCCGAGGAGCAGCAGCGAGGGGAGTGGCGGTTTGCTGTGCGTGACCCGGAAAGCGGTGCCGTCCTCAGCACGGGTCTAACCAGGCGACGTCCCGACGCGGCAACGCAGCGTCGAGTCAAAACTCGAGATCCCGGCTGCGTCTTTCCTGGCTGTCGCATGCCGGCGGAAGATTGCGACCTCGACCACATGACGCCGTACGGCGAGAGCGGCGCCACCAGCGTCACGAACCTCGCTCCGCTGTGCCGGCACGATCACCGGCTGCGAAACGTGGGCTGGGCCTATCGGCGGCTCGACACTGGCGACTACGAGTGGACGAGTCGCCTCGGTTTGACCTATCACACGAGCGGCCGATCGCCGTAGGTCGCCGGGGTCCTGGCTACCCCACGATCCTCAGCCCTTTCGGATCAGGCCGGCCGACTAGCGCTCCCGGCGGGTACGCAGTATTCGTCGTATTCGACGATGACGGGCGGTGCCGATTCGTCGGCGCAGGCCGGGCAGTTGGGATCCCGGTTGAAGCGGAGTCGCCGGAACTCTCCGTCGAGGGCGTCGAAGATGAGCAGCGTCCCAATCAGCGGTTCCCCGATGTGCAAGATCAGCTTGATCGCCTCGAGAGCCTGGATGGATCCGATGATGCCGGGAACGACCCCGAGGACACCGGCCTCGGCGCAGGACGGAGCCAGCTCGGCCGGGGGCGGCGTGGCCGACAGGCAGCGGTAGCACGGCCCGGCGTAGGGGGAGAACACGGTGGCCTGACCTTCGAACCGGAAGACCGAGCCGTGCACGACCGGCGTGCGGGCGTGGAGCGAGGCATCGTTGAGGAGATAGCGGGTCGGGAAGTTGTCGGCGCCGTCGATGACCACGTCGTATCCGCTCACCAGCTCGACCGCATTGTCGGCCGAGAACCGCTCTTTGTAGGCGACCACCTCGACGTCTGGATTGAGGGCGCGGATCGTCTCGCGGGCCGACTCGACTTTGGGACTGCCGATCCGGTCGGTTCCGTGTAGGACCTGGCGTTGCAGATTGGAGACGTCGACGACATCGTGGTCGACGATGCCGAGCGTTCCGACGCCGGCCGCGGCGAGATAGAGGGCGGCCGGGGATCCGAGCCCACCGGCGCCCACCAGCATCACCCGGGCGTCCAGCAACCGTCCCTGACCCTCCTCGCCGACCTCCGGGAGCAACAGGTGGCGGCTGTAGCGGCTCCGTTGATCAGGGCGCAGCGTCAACGGCGTGTCCCACCGCCGGCCTTCTCGCTTCCACCGCTCCACCCCACCGGCCAGTGATGCGACGTTGGTGTACCCGAGCTCCAGCAGGCTCAACGCGGCGAGCGCCGAGCGCTCGCCAACCGCGCAGTAGAGAATGATTTCGGCCGAGGGATCGCGCAGGCGGCTTGCCGCCGAGCTCTCCAGCACCCCGCGGGGGATGTGGCTCGACCCGGGAATGGCGCCGGTGGTGTGCTCATCGGCTTCCCGCACGTCGACGAAGACCGCGCTCCCGAGCCGGGCCTCAGCCCCCTCAGGGGTGACCTCGTCGATGACCTCCCGTGCCGCAGCCACCAGCTCTTTGAATGTCGCCATGGGCCCGATTGTATGTGATGGGGAGGATTTCGGCGTCGCCGGTCGCCGGTTGCCGGTCGCCGGTCGCCGGGAACCCTTCGGGTTCCTAGCGAGTTTGGCTTCGCCAAACTCGGGGTCTCCCTCCCTCGCCCTGCCTGCGCTCTGGCTTGGAACTTGGAACTTGCAACTGGCAACTCAAGAACACGGGAACGCACTCTCACCCCCCTCCTTGCCTCCCCCACCTTCGGCGGGGGAGGTATGCCTGACGCCTGACGCCTGACGCCTGACGCCTGACGCCTGATGCCTGATGCCTTCTTGACTTGCAACTTGCAACCTGCAACCTGCAACCTGCAACTTGCAACCTGCAACTGCCTGAGACCACTGACCATCGACCACTCACCAGGACTTTCTTTCGCGCTCTTGAACCATACTAATTGACGTTAGAACATGTTGAATGGTATTGATTGGGTCATGCGGTCCGCAGCGTCACGTCGAAATGCTCGTCCTCCCATTCCGGTGCCCGGCGCTGCGGGCCGCAGCCCCCGTCCGACGGTGCGACGCCGTCAACCGGTCACCCCGCGGTTGCTGACCGGGCAAGATGGTTATCCGGTCCGCCACCCCTACGTGCGGCGCTTCTGGACAGCCGCGATCGGCCCGGCATCGGTTGCAGCGTTGCTGCGGCTGGCCCGGGCTGCTGAGAGGTCGCAGCCCATCCTCCGGCCGACCACCACTCCGACCCTCGCTCGAGCCGGCCTGGTCGTGGAGCAGGGACGCGAGGTGTGGGTTCGCTCAACGGTCCCGCCGCTACCGGATCCTCTGCTGCGCCGCCTCCCACAGGCGCTCCAGCGAGAGGCCCTGGCCACCACTCAGCAACTAACGACCAACGACTAACGACTAGCGACTAGCGACTATCCATCATCGGGGGCGCGCCCGATCACAATGATCACCGTGTCGTCGGCTCCGACCTCGGTCCCGGGTGGCGGCAGGGTCGAGATGATCCTGCCCCACGAAGCCTCGTCTGAAACCACGAACTCGGGAACCAGTGCAACCAGGATCTCGGTCTCGGCGGCGATCTCGGCCATTCGCAGGTTGGCTTCGGTTCTCGTCAACCCGATCAGGTTGGGCAGCGGTATGGTCGGCGGCTCGCCGTTTGAGATCTCGATGAACACCTCACCGTTGTGGCTGAGCCGGGCACCCGCCTCGGGGGACTGGCTGAGGATCGTCCCCATGGGCTCGAGCGACGGCACCAGTTCGACCACGGGCCGGAGGTGGGCGAAGTACACGCGCTGCTCGGCCTCCTTCTGGGTGAGCAGCGGGTCGCTCAGCAGGTCGGGGACGTCGCTCGACGGCGTCACATAGAACTTGCTGGTGCCTTCGGGGAGGGGCGGGAAGTCTTCGACCGGCACGTCGGCCAGGAACTCGCTCATGAACTCGGCCCAGATCGGGGCAGGCACGCTGCCGCCGAACACCCGGTTGAAGAACTCCCCGTTGATGGTGATGTTCGTCATCGGGATCTGGGCATCCGCATAGCCGACCCAGACTGCAGTCGAATATTGCGGCACATAGCCGACGAACCAGGCGTCGCGGAAACTCTGGTTGGTTCCGGTCTTACCGGCCTGCGGGCGGCCGATGTTGGCGCGGTTCCCGGTGGCGCCGGGCACGGACACGACCTTCTCCATGGTATTGACGATGACGGCCGCTAGTGCCTCGTCCAATACGCGCTCGCCGGTCGGCACCGCCTCGAAGAGAACGTTGCCCTCCTCGTCCTCGATGCGTTCTATGAGGTACGGGTCGTGCTTGACGCCGTAATTCGCGAATGTCGAGTACGCCGCGGACATATCGAGCGGACTCACCTCACCTGCTCCGAGAGCGAGGGAATAGACCAGCGGGAGCTCGGCGGAAACGCCGAGCCGGTTGGCCATCTCGGCCATGGCTTCCGGACCGACCTCGACGGCGATCTGGGCGAAGGTCGGGTTGGTCGAGAAGTACGTCGAGGCCTCCAGGCTGCGCAGGCCGCCGGCGGCTCGACCACCCCGGACCGTCCACTCCAGTCCCCCATTGGGCCCGCACGGCACATCACACTCGATGACGAGCGGAGACGAGATGTTCCAATATGAATTGAGGCTTCCGCCTTGCTCGAGGTAGGCGGCGAGCGCAAACGGCTTGGCGGATGAGCCGGGCTGTCGCTGGCCCTCCGTGGCGAGGTTGTAGTCACGCTGGCCGGCCTCGATGTCGTCGCCGAAGTCGAGACCGCCCGCCATCACCCGGATGGCACCGGTTGCGTTCTCGATGGTCGAGATGGCGCCGGTCGGTGCGGCCGCTCCACCGGGTGACACCGGCAGCCAGCTACGCAGGATCTCGTTGGCGCGCTGTTGGAACTCGAAGTCGACCGTCGTGGTGATCTTCAGTCCCCCCTTGAGTCGGGACTCGAGCTCACAGTCGACATCGTCTGCCGGGCAGCCGAAGATCGCAACGAGGCGATCCTCCGGGGTGGTCCCCAGCACGGCATCGAACTTGGGGTCGTTGAGGAGGGAGCCGACCGCGGAGATGCGGACCAGCTCGGCCGGCTCGGGGAAGTTCTGGTGGGGGATGACTGTGGCCGAAAGGGGGATGGCCGCGGCGGCTTCAGCCTCACCTTCGGTGATGAGGCCGAGCTCGACCATTTCGCCGAGCACGCTGACTCGTCGTTCTTCAACCAGCCTTTGGCCGATCTGGCCGCGTTCGTTCGGGGTGGTGTCCCGCGGGTCGTACAGCGACGGGTTGCGGATGATGGTTGCCAGGGCGGCCGCCTCGCCGACGGAGAGCGCCGAGAGCTCCTTACCGAAATACTCGAGGCCGGCGGCCCGGATGCCGTAGGCGTTCCAGCCGAAGTACACCGAGTTCAAATAGAACTCGAGAATGGCGTCCTTGGAGTACTTGCGCTCCATCTCGGCCGCCCAGGCAATCTCGGCGATCTTGCGCTGCACCGTCTTCTCCCGGCCGACGATGCCGAGGTTGCGCACCACCTGCTGGGTGATGGTCGATCCACCCTGGATCGATGTCCCGCGCACGGTCGCAACGGCCGCCCGAAGGGTCGATTCGAAGTCGGCGCCCCGGTGGCTGTAGAAATCGCCGTCCTCGGCCGCCAGGATCGCGCCACTGACGTGCTCGGGTATCGCCTCGATCGAAACCGGAAGGCTGCCGCGCAGGGAGAGCTCGGCGAGCTGGACGCCGTCGGCAGAGAACAGCGTCGACAGGCGGCTCAGATTGGGGAATTGGGGGATCCCGCCCGGGTTGGTCTCGGGCAGCAGCGTCTCTTCCACCCAGTCGTACGCCTTGGCCGGTGGGTTGGCCCCCATGAATGCGAACAGGCCGACCCACGCCCCCATGAACACACCTGCGACGAGCAGGATGGCGAGGGCGGGAACCAAGCGGCCGCGGCGCTCGCGCCACTCGGCCTGGTGAATCGTGATCTCGGGATCGGGCAAGCTCATCGCTCTGGGTTAGAGGGCACCGGGGCCGCAGCGGGTTCCCGGGTAGCATTTGACCGGCGCCAGCATATACCGAGCGATGGATAACTCCGCGAATACCACCCCTGGACACAAGATCTCCCTGGATACGGTCCATGGGCCCTCCGTGGACCCGCCCGAGCTGGGCGCTCCCGGCGAATTCCCGTTCACGCGCGGTCCTTACCCCACGATGTACCGGGGCCGGCTGTGGACGATGCGCCAGTACGCCGGGTTCGGCGATGCCGCCGCAACCAACGGCCGCTTCAAGGCATTGCTCGAAGCCGGCCAGACCGGCCTGTCGGTGGCGTTCGACCTTCCGACCCAGATGGGGTACGACTCAGACGATCCAATCGCCGCCGGCGAGGTCGGCAAGGTCGGGGTGGCCATCGACTCACTCGAGGACATGCGAACCCTGTTGGACGGCATACCGCTCGACACCGTCACGACATCGATGACCATCAACGCCACTGCCGCCGCCTTGCTCCTGCTCTACCAGTTGGTTGCGGAAGAGCAGGGAGTCGATCCGGCCGACATCGGAGGAACCGTCCAGAACGACATCCTCAAGGAGTACGCCGCCCGGGGCACCTACATCTACCCGCCGGAGCCTTCGATGCGGCTGGTCACAGATCTGTTCGCTTACTGCGCAGCCGAGCTCCCCAACTGGAACACCATTTCCATCTCCGGGTATCACATACGCGAGGCCGGTTCCACCGCCGCCGAGGAGATCGGGCTCACCCTGGCAAACGCGCTGGCGTATGTGGACGCCGCCCGCGCCGCTGGTCTCGATGTCGACGACTTCGCCCCGCGGCTCTCGTTCTTCTGGAACTCCCACAGCAACTTCCTCGAGGAAGTTGCCAAGTTCCGGGCGGCGCGGCGGTTGTGGGCGCATTTGATGCGAGACCGGGTGGGAGCGTCGAATCCGGCGTCGTGGCGCATGCGCTTCCATACCCAGACCGCCGGCAGTTCTCTGACCGCTCAACAGCCGTTGACCAACGTGGTTCGCACCGCCCTCGAGGCGCTCAGCGCCGTGCTCGGCGGCACCCAGTCGCTTCATACCAACTCGTTCGATGAGGCCCTCGGCTTGCCGACGGAAGAAGCGGCAACGCTGGCACTGCGTACCCAGCAGATCATCGGCTACGAGAGCGGCGTCACAGAGACCGTCGATCCACTGGCCGGGTCCTACGTCGTCGAGCACCTGACCGACCGGCTCCAGGAGCGCGCCACTGAGATCATCCACCTGATCGACCGCAACGGTGGCGCGGTGGCGGCGGTGGAGACCGGACTGGTTCAGGGGATGATCGAGGATTCTGCCTATGAGACCGCTCGCGCCATCGAGACCGGTGAGCAGATCATCGTCGGGGTCAACCGGTTCCAGATCGACGAGGATGACCACGTCCCGCCCCTCGCCCTCGATCCCGCCCTTGAACCCGCGCAGATCAAGCGCCTGGCCGAACACCGCGCCAACCGGGGTGACGTGTCGAGCGTGCTGGATGCGGTTCGCGTCGCGGCCGCCGGCCCCGACAATCTGCTGTACCCGATGAAGGCGGCGCTCGCGGCCGGGGCGACCGTGGGCGAAGTCAGCGGCGTGCTGCGGGAGGTCTTCGGCGAGTACCGGCCGTAGCGGGTCGCCGGTCTCCGGTTGCCGGCCGCGGGTCCTCGTCAGCCGTCAGCCCCGGACCATTGCCAGGATGGCGCCGTTGGCGACGCTGTCGCCGGCCTGAACGCGGAGGTCGACGACCTCGCCTTCGACCGGAGCCTTGATCTCGTTCTCCATCTTCATGGCTTCGA
>JABDLU010000214.1 GCA_013002865.1 Acidimicrobiia bacterium | reverse complement strand
GGTCATGGGGGGACGCTATCGCGGGGGGAGTTGCGAGTTGCAGGTTGCCAGTTCCAAGTTGCCGGCCAGAGGCTGTCGGCTGTCGGCAATCGGCTATCAGCAATCAGCAATCAGCAATCAGCGATCGGCAATCGGCGATCGGCAACGACCGGCTATCGGCTATCGGCTATCGGCGATGAGCAACGACCGATGCCCGATGCCTTCTGGCTTGCAACTTGGAACCTGCAACTGGCAACTTGCCTGATGCCTGATGCCTGATGCCTGATGCCCTCGAGGCCACTGACCACTGACCACCGACCACTGACCGGGGCGAAGCCCCTACCCCTTCACCCCGCCCTGGGTCAGGCCGCTGACGATGAAGCGTTGGAGCATCTGGAACAGGATGATGACCGGGATGCCCGCCATGAGGGCGCCGGCGGCGAATGCGCCCCAGTTCTGGGCGAACCGATCTCCCAGGAAGCGTTGCAGGCCGATGGCGAGGGTGAAGTTGGTGTCGTCACCCTGGCCGAGCACCGCCGAGGCGATGACGAAGTCGTTGATGGTGAAGATGAAGGACAGCAGGGCGATCACGGCCAGGATCGGCGCCGCCAGCGGCAGGATCACCCGGAAGAAGATCTGGTTGGGTGACGCGCCATCGACCTTGGCGGCTTCGTCCAGATCGCGAGGGATGGTGTCGAAGAAGCCTTTCATCAGCCAGGTGTTGACCCCGAGCGCGCCCCCCAGGTAGACGAGGATGAGACCGGCCTGGGTGCCGAGACCGATGCCGGGGAACACGTCTTTCATGTCGGTCATCAGAATGAAGATGGCGGTGAAGGCCAGCAGCTGCGGGAACATCTGCACCAGCAGCACGCTGAGTAACCCGACCCGGCGGCCCCAGAATCGCATGCGGGAGAAGGCGTAGGCGGCTAGCGCCGACAGGAACGTCTGGCCGATGGCGGCGGCCCCGGCGATGATCATCGTGTTCCGGAACCAGTCAACGTACGGCACGCTGATCTCACCTGCCGAGGCGATCGAGCCCTCCTTCACGAAGTCCCGATCGATCAGCTCCCGGAAGTTGTCGAGCGTCGGCTCGTCGGGCCACAGCGTTTGACCGACGAGGCTTCCCGTCGGGTTGACCGACGCCGAGATGATCCACACCACCGGAAAGACCGCAAACACTATGGCGGCGATGGCGACCAGGTGTCGCCAGCCCAGCTCCCGCATCCAGCGGCGGAAGGTGCGGCGATTCTGCTCGACGGCGGGCGGGGCTTGATCGGCCATGAGGGTCTCGTCTGCTGTGGTCATTGGTTGAGCTCCTCGAATACCGCCGTCCGCTTGAACGAAATGGCGGAAATGGTTGCCACGATCATGAAGATGAGAATCCCGATGCCGGCCGCCAGCCCGAAGTCGGCACCCCGGCCGGATTCAAACGCCAGCCGGTAGGTGTAGCTGATCAGGATGTCGGTGTGGCCGGCCGGCGTCTGCGCTCCCTGAATTGGTGGTCCGCCCCCCGTCAGCAGGAAGATCGTGTTGAAGTTGTTGAAATTGAATGCGAACGACGCGATCAATAGGGGGGCGAGTGAGACCAGCAGCAGCGGCAGGGTCACCAGCCGGAAGGACTGGCGGCTGGTGGCACCGTCGATGGAGGCCGCCTCTTTGAGATTGTCGGGGATGGCCTGGAGTGCGCCGGTCGAGATCAGGAACATGTACGGGAAGCCCAGCCAGGTGTTGACCAGCAGTGTCGACCCCTTCGCCCACCATTGGTCGCGCAGCCACGGCACGTCGAGGTTCAAGAACTCGTTGATCACCCCGAACTCCTGATTCAGCAGGCCCGCCCAAATCAGGGCGGACAGGAAGCTGGGCAGCGCGTAGGGAATCACCATCAACGAGCGATAGAAGCGCTGGCCCTTCATGTCGGGCTGGTTGAGGGTGATGGCCAGGCCGAGCCCGACAACGAACGTCAGGAAGACCGATCCGATCGCGAACACGAACGTCCAGATGAATACCCGTAGGAACGGGCCCCGGATGTTCTCGTTGGTGAACACCTTGGTGAAGTTGTCGAAGCCGATCACTGCTCGCCAGCCCGGGGTGATCGTTTCGCCGGTGGGAGCGGTGAAGGTCCCTTCGACCTGTTCGTACACGATTCCCGTGGTGACGTCGGTGAGGGTCCCGGTGTCGGAGTCGTAGTCGAGGGACGGCGACACCAGTGACGCACCGCTGACGCCGCGGGTCAGCTTGATCAGCCGGTTGTCGCCCGCCGGAATCTCGAGGGCGGTGAACTCCTCCTGGATCGGGCTCACTTGCGCCAGACCCAGCACGACGTAGTCGCCCACCGCAACAACGCGATCCTCCTCGACGACCAGGTCTTCGTCGGTCACTTCTTCCAGGCCGTCGACGGTGCCGAGGAATTGCATGCCCTCCTCGTCGACCAGATACAGAGCGATCTCGGTGATCTCTTCGTCCTCCAAGATGCCGAGCGGGCGGGCGTCGAGGCGCGGGTCGTCATCGGTGGGGAAGGTGGAGCCCTCCAGGATCTGATCGAGCGCCTGGTCGAAGGTGAGGATGTTCCCGGTCCCCAGGTTGGTGAACGCAATGTAGGCGGTGTTGAGCACCGGCCACACCTGGAAGACGAGCAGCAGGATGGTGCCGGGGATGAGGTACTTCAGCGGCAGCGTGGAGCCCTTGCTCGACAGATAGATCCAGTCGATGGCGAGGGTGGCGACGACGGTGAAGACGGCAAACAGCCAGGCCTTCTCCTCGATCATCCGCGGCAAGCCGAACACCGCGAAGCCGTTGACGACCGCTAGGAAGAGAAGCTTGGCTCCGAAGCCCAATGTAAAGGAGACCCGGCGGGGTTGATCCCGCCGGGTCTCCTGTTGTACGTCCGTCCCCGTCATGGGGCCGGAATCTAGCTAGTTGTTCAGCCGCCTGCGATGAGGTTGCGGATCTGGGCCGCCGCATCCGTGAAGGCCGTCTCCGGGTCGGTACCCGTGAAGATCAGCTCATAGGCGTCCGTCCAGGCGCTCCACACCGAGCCCATCTCGGGGATGGCCGGCATCGGGAAGCCGTTGGCTCCCGAGTCACCAAAGCCCTGGATGTCGGGGTCGGCCGAAGCTGCTTCGAACGCCGTCAGGTTGGCCGGAGGACGGCCGCCGGCTTCGAAGAGCGCGGTCTGCGCCTCTGCACCCGACATCACGTCGAGCAGGAACGTCTCGGCGATCAGCGGGTTCTGGGCGTTGGCCGCCACCATGAAGCCCTGCACTCCCACGAACGGGGCGGGCGTGCCACCTTCGACGGGCGGGATGGGCTCGACGACGTAGTTGACGTCGGTGAAGCTACCGACCGCCCACGGGCCGGTGATGGCGAACGGGGCGTTGCCGGAGTTGAAGGACTCGATCATGACGTCATAGGTGATGTCGATGTTGACGAGCCCGTTCTCCGACCACTCACCGAACTTGCGGGCCGCGGCGAGGCCGCCCGGGCTGTCGATGCCGAGGTCGGTCGGGTCGTACCCGAACTCCGGTGATCCGAACACGTAGCCACCGAGAGCGGTGAACAACGGGTAGTTGTGGAAGGGGTCGCCGTTGCCGTTTTCCTGCAGGGCGAGCGGAACCTCAACGGTCCCGTCTTCCACCAGGCCGAGCGCGATCGTCTCGAGCTCTTCAAACGTTGCCGGAGCCTCGGGGACGAGGTCGGTGTTGCGAATCAGCGCGATGTTCTCGATCGCGTACGGAACGCCGTAGGTGCGTCCTTCATAGGTAAAGGCGCTAACGGCCACGTCGGGGAACTGGTCGGAAATACCGGCCAAGTCGATCGGAGCAACCACACCGCTGGTGACCAGCTCGCCGAGCCAGTCATGGGCGCCGATGATGATGTCGGGGCCCTCACCGGCCGGGTCGGCCGTGACGAGGCGGCTGCGGATATCACCAAAGCCGAGCTCCTGCACGGCAACGGTCAAGCCGTTGTCGGCAGCGAAGGCCTCCGCAAACGGCGTGATGACCGGGGTACGGGTGTCGTCGGCCCAGATCACCAGGTCGGCGTCGGCCCGGACGACCGGCGGTGCCGTCGTCGTGGTGGTATCACCGGCCGCTTCGGTGGTGGTGGTCGTGTCGGCTACGGTCGTTGTCGTTGTGGCTTGCGTGGTCGGTGTGGCAGTAGTGTCACTGCCCCCATCGTCACCACCGCAAGCGGCTGCTACCAGCGCAAGCACGGCCAACAGAGCCGTGAGCACCTTCCAGCGTTTAAGCATTGGATTACTCCTGTGTTGGATCAGAACCGCACGCAGACGTGCGGATAACTCCCGGGAACCGGGAGTGCGCAAGGAAGAGTATCAACTTTGCCAGTCTTTCACACGTGACTTTTGGCCTTTCCGCGCCGGTCAACCGGAATCGCCTAGCGTGGCCGCCATGAGGAGGATGCGGTGAAGGTGTTGCTGGCCTCGGCGGAGTTGGCGCCGCTGGCCACGTCTGGTGGGTTGGGAGACGCGGTGGCCGGCATCGCGCACGCCGAACGCGCTCTCGGGCTGAGCGTCACCGTGATCATGCCCCGCTATCAGCGGCTGTTTGACGTCGGCGAGCCCCGCCCGGGGGAGGGTCCCGCCAACCGGATCTTTACTCACTGGGAGGGTGACGTCCAGGTGCTGCTGGTCGATGATCCCGAATCCTTCGACCGGCCAGGTATCTACGGCCCCGAGCCCGGCACCGGCTATCCCGACGAGTGGTGGCGCTGGGGCCGGTTCTGCCAAGTGGTCGGTGCCCTCAGCGGGCAGTTCGACATCGTGCACCTCCAGGACGCGCAGATGGCGGCAGCTGCCCTGCTCAGTTCCAGCCCCACCGTGCTCACCTTGCACAATGCGGCGTACCCCGTGATCGGCCCCTTGGCCGAGTCCGTCGAGCTGTTCGCCGAGAACCCGGCCGCCGACCAGCTGCTGGAGTGGTACGGCCAGGCCAACTACTTGAAAGCAGGCATCCTCAGCGCCGACCAGGTCACCACCGTCAGCCCCGGGTATGCCCGCCAGATCGCCGAGGACCCTGAGGTCTCCTCCGGACTGCACGAATTCCTGGCCGGTCTGGAGCACCCGGTGATCGGCATCATGAATGGAATCGACATCGAGCGCTTCGACCCGGCGATCGACACGGACATTCCCACCCCGTTCGGTCCGGAGACGCTGGAGGGCCGGACGCTGGCCCGCCGCGCCCTGGTCGATCGCACCGGGATCGACGGGGACGGGGTCATCTTCGGCATGGTCGGCCGCATGGCCCGCCAGAAAGGCCTCGAGCTGCTGGATCCCGTCATCGACGGCCTGATAGCGGATGGTCTCCGGCTGGTGGCGGTGGGCAGCGGCAACGAGGACGCGATGGTGGATGCCTGGGTGGAGCGTGCGCCGCACGCGGTCTGGCGGGCCCCGTACACCGAGGAGTTGGCCCGCTTGACCTGGGCGGGCGGGGACTCGTTTCTCATGCCGTCGCGGTTCGAGCCGGGCGGCCTCGGCAACCTCTATGCCATGCGATACGGGGCTCCGCCGGTCGTGCGGTTAACGGGTGGCTTGTTGACGACCGTGGTCGATGCCGTGGCCGGCCCGGGCTTTGGCAACGGGTTCGGGTTCTACGACTACGCGCCGGAGGCCCTGGCCGATACGGTTCACCGGGCGATGGGCGTGTTTCGGGAACAGCCCGAGCTGTGGGCGGCTCTCCAGCATGTGGGCATGACCACCGATTGGGGCTGGGAACCGGCCGCCCGCCTTTACGCTGACGTGTACCAGGGGGTCCTCGACCGGGCCGAGCGTTCGACATCGGGCTGAGGGCACCTACTGTGAAGACGTGAGAGGTGAGATGAACCGCGCCCGCGACCTGCAACGAATTGAAGAGGGGCTGACGGCTGCGGCCAGGGTCCTTGCCGATTACACGCCCGGCTTCATCGACGCCACCCGCAAGAGCGGCGGCGATCCGGTGACGGAGGCGGACGAGAAGGTCGATGCCTTGCTGCGTGAGTTGCTTCCGGAGGATGGCGACGGCTGGCTCTCCGAGGAGACCGTCGACAGCCCGGAGCGGCTGGCGGCCTCCCGCGTGTGGGTGGTCGATCCGCTCGACGGTACCCGCGAGTTCATCGACGGAATTCCCGAGTGGTGCGTCTCCATTGGCCTCGTCGAAGGGGGATTGGCGGTTGCGGGCGGGATCGCCAACCTTGCGATGGCGCAACGGGTGGTCGGCTCGCTGGAAACCGGCGTAACGCTCAATGGCCGGCCCGCCGGGGTGCGGGCGATCGATCAGGTCGCCGGCGCCGAGGTGCTGGCCAGCCGGAGCGAGGTGCGTCGCGGCGAATGGGATCAGTTCCGGGACGGGCCGATCGTCGTGCGGCCGATGGGTTCGGTGGCGTACAAGATGGCGCTGGTTGCCGCCGGACTGGCCGACGCCACCTGGACCCTGACGCCAAAGAACGAGTGGGACATCGCCGCCGGGACCGCCCTGGTTTCAGCCGGCGGAGGCGTAGTCACCTATCCCGACGGTTCCGATCCCTCCTTCAACAATCCGGACCCGCTCGTGCCCGGCCTGATCG
Source organism: Acidimicrobiia bacterium (assembly GCA_013002865.1). Lineage (GTDB taxonomy): Bacteria > Actinomycetota > Acidimicrobiia > Spongiisociales > SHLN01 > SHLN01. The sequence continues at coordinate 2,897 of JABDLU010000214.1, read as the reverse complement.
CCGTCCCCCGCGGGATCCAAACTGCCGTGAAGGAACTCCTCGGCTAGATGATGGCGGCCAGCAGGCCGGCATAGATGGCGGTCAGACCGGTCATCGCCCCCACCGTCGTGAGCGCGAAGGTCTTCATCTGATCCCGCAGGTCATCGCGAATGAGATGGAAGCGGTCCTCCATCTGCTCGAACCGACGATCCATCCGCTCGAACTGACGCTGCATCTCCGTGAACCGATCGTCGACCTGTCCAAACCGGGCGTCCACCTGGTCGAGCCGGGTGTCGACCTGCTCGAGCCGGGCGTGCACCTGGTCGAAACCCCGCCGCATCTCGTCGGCCAGGTTGTCAATGCGCGCTCCGAGAGCCGTGATGTCGGACTTGGTCGCGACCTCCGCTCCGGGGTCGTGGGGTAGGTAGGTCATGAGCGCATCTGCGTGGGGATTGCCGAGGACTTCCTCGAGCCGAGCATACAGATCTTCCCGCCGTGGATTGGCCGTTGCCATGATGATCGATCGCTTTCTGTCCTCCTCGTGAGTCCAGTGTGACGGGTGGGTGTGACACTGCGGGGACTGCGTCGGCGACTCGCTGGTAGCGTCGCAGCATGGATGACCAGGACGTAGCCGCCGTTGAAGCCGCTGCCGCCGATTACATCGAGGGCTGGTACGGAGGGGACACCGCCCGGATGGATCGGGCGCTGCACGACGACCTGGTCAAGCGGATCATCGTCGTCGACGAGGAAACCGGAGAAGCAGGCTTTCGGGTAGTGACCAAGGCCCGGATGGTGGAGATGACCGCGTCCGGCGGTGGCGAGCAAGTGGATCCGGAGTTCGAGGTGTTCGTCGATGGGATCTCCGGGGACATCGCGGCGGCCCGGACGGTCTCGCCCGAGTACGTCGATTATTTGCACCTGACCCGGACACCCGATGGGTGGAAGATCGCCAACGTGCTGTTCCGGATGCGGTAGCGCCTACTCGGCTGTCGGCGGCTGCGCTTGCATGATGTCGAACACGTTGCCCTCCGGGTCCCGGCACATGGTCCAGACGAAGTCGTGCCAGGTGTGGCGCTCACCGGCCGTGCCGCCCAACGATTCCACCTTGGTTACGGCCGCTTCCATGTCGCCGGCCACGAAGTCGAGGTGAACCCGGTTCTTCCCCGCCTTCTCCTCCGGCACCCGCTGCAGCCAGAGCGTGACTTTGCGATCCGCGCCGTGGGCGAGAAAACCGAACGGCTCCACCACCTGGAACTCGACGTCGAGCAGTTCGCCCCAGAAGGATCTACCTCCCCCGCCGAAGGTGGGGGAGGCAAGGAGGGGGGTGAAAGCGCGTTCCTGTGTTCTTGGGTGAAGGTGGGGGAGGCAAGGAGGGGGGTGGGCAACCCTGCGGGTTGCATGGCGCGTTCCTGTGCTCCCGAGTTATCGAACCAGCTCACCCCACGCGCCATACGGCGGCGCTGCGTTCTTTGAGGGCGATACCAGTGGTTTCGCCGTCGTCGGAGATGCCGCCCGAACCCCACAACGTATGGAAATCCGATCCGTCGATGCCGGGCACTTCCGCCGACTCCGCACTATCTGAACTATTCACGGCGACCACCACCCGCTCGTGCTCGGTCCGACGCTCGAACACGTACAAGCCGACCTGGTAGTCACCGGGCAGTGGCCACAGCCGCCGGTACTCGCCGTGGCGCAGCGGTTCCCACGACTTGCGGAGGGCGATCAGCGACCTGGTCGCCTCCAGCACGTCCCGGTCCCAGGACTGCTCGTGCGCCCAGGGAAAGGCCCGGCGGCAGTCGGGATCCCGCAATCCCTCCATGCCGATCTCATCGCCGTAGTACACGCAGGGCGCACCGGGGAACATGAACATCAGGAACGTGGACAGAATCATCGACTGCGAGTCGCCGCCCAGCACCGACATGGCACGGGGCGTGTCGTGGGATCCGAGCAAGTTGAGGTGGCCCTTCAATCCCTCCGCGCCGTACAGGTTGTACAGGTGGTCGATGCCGTCGGCAAAGCCCCCGGCATCCTGCGGCGGCCGCACCTCGTAGGTGATGCCTTCCACCACCTCGTCGACGACGCGCTGCCCCCCGACGTAGCGAAAGATGTGCCCGGTGAGGAGATAGTTCATGGCGCCATCGAACCGATCACCCATCCACCCACTGGCGTCGCCCCAGATCTCGCTGACGATGTAGGCGTCGGGATTGATCGCCCGAACCCGGTGACGGAACTCTTGCCAGAACCCCTCGGTCTGGATCTCCTCGGGGACGTCGAGGCGCCAGCCGTCGATGCCCTTCTCCATCCAGTGCTCACCGACCTGCATGAGGTACTCGCGGACCTCGGGGTTCTCGGTGTTGAACTTGGGGAGGGCATGCAGTCCCCACCACGCCCCGTACGCGGCGGGCTCCTCGTGGTTGTAGGCCTGGAGCGGGAACCGGTCGACGTGCCACCAGTCGATCCACGGCGAGTCCGATCCGCTTTCGAGCAGGTCGTTGAACTGAAAGAACCCCCGGCTGGCGTGATTGAACACCCCATCGAGGATCACCCGGATGCCGCGGGAGTGACACGCCCGGAGCAATTCGTTGAACGCCTCATCGCCGCCGAGGAGCGGGTCGACCTTGTAGAAGTCGTGGGTGTGATACCGATGGTTGGAAGCCGACTGGAAGATCGGGTTGAAATAGATGGCGTTGACGCCCAGATCGGTGATCCAGTCGAGATGCTCGAGGACTCCGTAGAGGTCGCCACCCTTATATCCGTGGAAGGTGGGGTACTCATCCCACGGCTCCAGGTTGCGGGGTTTGGTCAACCGGTCAGAGGAAGCGAACCGGTCCGGAAAGATCTGATAGAAGACGGCATCGGCCACCCAGGCGGGCGGCTGATCAAATGGAGTGGTCATGGGGGAGCAGGCTACCCAGCGC
>JABDLU010000184.1 GCA_013002865.1 Acidimicrobiia bacterium | reverse complement strand
CGGCGATGCTCCCCATATCGACCCAGCTGCGGCGCACCCCCCGCCTGGTGCTCGGGCTGGTGGTGTTCGGCATCGGGATCGCGATGATCGTCCTGGGCGACTACGGCCTGCCCGGCTGGGATGTGTTCCATCAGGGGCTATCGGAGATCACCCCTCTGACGATCGGGACCGCCGTCATCCTGGTCGGGGCCGTCCTGATCGTGGCCATGCTGGCGCTGCGCGAGCCAATCGGGCTCGGGACCATCGCCAACATGCTGCTCATCGGACTGGCGATCGATGCCACCCTCTTCGTGTTCGATGAACCCTCCAGCTGGTTGGCCCGCGCCGCATTGACACTCACCGGACCGGCGGTGGTGGCAGTCGGCTCCGGTCTCTACCTCGGTGTTCGGCTCGGTCCGGGACCCCGCGATGGCCTGATGACCGCCCTGGCCCGGCGTGGCATCACCCTCTGGAAAGCCCGCTTCGCTATCGAAGCCCTGGCCCTGGCGAGTGGCTACCTGCTGGGCGGCACCGTCGGCTGGGGAACCGTCTGGTTCCTCGTCTCGATCGGCCCCATGGTCCAGATCGCCCTCCGCTTCTTGTCGGTTCCCCCGGCTCCGAGCGAAGCGAAGCGGGCGGAAAACGCCCGTCCGGTGAACACCTAGCAACCCGTCCACTCATCGGCTCGGCAACTGGTACCACGTCCCGAGCTGAGGGTCCTCGTTGAGGATAACGTATCGCCCGAGTAGGAAATCAAGCGTCTCGGGGTGTGTTCGCTCCACCCTCTCCTCTCGGGCCATCAGGACGAACGGCGGTTGGGTCTCTGCCAAATCATCAAGCACCTCGAGCCACATGTCTTGACTCCAGTACTGCGTTGACCAGCCATGTATTCGAGAAGCAGACGGTCGCCCGGAAAAGAAGTAGTACAGGGGGCTTCCATACACATAGATGGGTCCGGCTTGTGTGTCCAGCTGGGTCAGGAAGGCACCGTACCGGGCGCGAGCCGCGTAGCCCGGGTCAGCTGCCTCCCTGTACGAGGCACGGTCGGCGGTGGACAACGCGAACCGGTGGCGAACGAGAAGGTCCGTCTGCCGAGCGAAGGCCCCACCCGCTGGGACTAGAAGCAGCGCACCCGCGACGAGAAGAGCGATCAACCTAACACGGGACAGGGAGCTCCAATGCTCTGCCAGCTCCTCAATCCCGTACCCGGCAATAAGTGCCACCGGGATCAGGAGCAGCATGGCGTGGTACCCCCACCAGGCCGTCCGCTGTGCGATGATCACAACGGTTCCCGCCACGAGCCATATCACGGCCAGCGATACCCACTCGTTGCGGGGTGACGGTTCGCGAATGTATCGCCACAAACCCAGCGCAGCGAAGGCCCCGGTGAGCGCGTAGTGGATGGCAAAGCTACCCATCAACCGGACGAGCTCGCCGACGCCCTTCTGGGCTCCCGGCACGCCGAGCGCCTTGAGCGGGTAAACAAAGCTGGCCCAGAGGAAGTCACCGAGAGCTCCGTTTAGGGCGAGGTAGGCCGCAAAAACCGCCAAGGGCACCGCCGTCCCCGCGACCAGACGCCCGAGGCACTCCCACGGTCGAACCGTCCGTCGAAGGGTGAACACCCAGAGAGCTATCAAGATCGGACCAAAGACGAACTTGAAAAGCAGCACGAACCCCGAGAAGACCCCTGCAAGCAGCATCGATACTTTCGATTCCTCCGTGGGTCGCATACTCGAGTACAGGAACCACACGGTCACGAACAGCGGAAAGCCAACCAGTAGCTCGGTCTGACCCGTGACGGTCGAGTCACCGTTCAAATACACGATCCCCACGCTCAACACACCAACCAGAACCGGCGTTACCCCCAACGAGTAGATGCGACGCGTCCAGCGCATTACCAGGACGATGAATCCGACCCAATAGACCAGCTCGAAAAGGTGCAGGCCGACTTCTCCAAACCCGAACACGCTCCCGCCCAGGGCGTAAAAGAGGAACGTGGCCGGTTGTTTTGGATCCCACAGATCGCGATACAAGACGCCGCCTGCGGTGATGCGCTCGCCGTACACGGCGAAGAGCGCCTGGTCCCCGTAGAACGGGAGCGGCAGGACGACGAGGCCAAAGATGACAACCAGCGCAATCCCGGCAATAGCACTCCACTTTGGTGCCGCAGTCATGCTCGGCTCCGCTGCGGGCGACTAGGCCCAGGGGTCTCTTTTCCGCGGGCTGCGTCAGTCGGGACGTCACCCATCGGCGCGCATCCGCATCACCTCGTACATTGCCAGCGCCGCCGACACCGACGCGTTGAGCGACTCGACCCCGGCGGCCATCGGGATGTGCACTCGCTTGCTGACCCGGTCACCAACGAGCCGGCTCAGTCCCCTGCCCTCTCCGCCGATCACCACGGCACACGGTTCCGTGAACAACTCACACCCGAAGAGCGGCTCGGGACCGCCGGCATCGAGGCCGACCGTCCAGACGCCGAGCTGTTCGAGCCGGGTGACCGCATCGGCGACCGAGTTCACGATGCACACCGGGAGGGTCTCGAGGGCGCCGGCCGCGGCCTTGAAGGCGGCGGCGCCGAATGGGGCCGACCGGCGGGCGGCAACGACCAGTCCGGTTGCCGAGGCTGCCCGGGCGGAGCGGGCAACTGCCCCGAGGTTGTGGGGATCCTCGACGTGGTCGAGCACCATGATGGCCGGGGCAGCGGCTGAGCCGACCAGCTCCTTGAGGCCGACGGTGATGATCGGCTCACAATCGGCGATGACACCCTGCGGCGCAGTGGTTTCCGCCTGCGGCCGGACGTCGTCAACGTGCGAAACCGGGACCGACCGGGCCGCCTCACCAAGCAGCGAGAGGTCGCGATGGCGCTCAACGGTGAGGTGACGCACCCGCCCGGCCGCCAGAGCGGCGGCCACGGCGTGAACGCCTTCCACCCTACTGCCGATGCCAGCGGGTGCCACCGGCTGCGTCCTCAACAATGATGCCGATGTGCGTGAGCGCATCGCGCAGTTCGTCCGACCGGGCCCAGTCCTCCTCGGTCCGCGCCCGGTCCCGCAACTCGACGATGCGCTCAACCGTCGCCGCCGGATCCTCGGCTGCCGCAACATCGAGGGACCCGGCGAGCGAATCGATCGCCGCCCGCAGATCGTCGAGCGAATCCTCGGGCTCTGCCAGCCCCAACACACCCATGATGTCGTCGTAGGCGGCAACCCATTCTTCGGCATCCTGCCCGGCGTCGAGGCGGGCATTGCCCTCCCGGACCACCTCGAACAGCACGGACAACGCCCCCGCGGTGTCGAAGTCGTCCTCCATGAATGCGCGAAACCGATCGAGGACTTCCGGAGCGGCATCGATCTCCGGCTCCCCGGAAAAGCGCCGCCGGAAGGAGCGGAGCCGCTCGAGCGAGGCGCCGGCGTCCTCCAGCGCCTCGGTGGTGAAGTCGACGGGACGGCGGTAGTGCGTGCGCAAATAGAACAGCCGGATGGCCATGGGTGGATACTCGTCCAGGGCTCCGAGGAGGTCGACGATGCGCCCGGTCGACTTGGCCATCTTCTGCCCCCCGAGGTTGACCATGCCGTTGTGCAGCCAGTAGCGGGCAAAGGGGGGCCCGTGAGCGGCTTCGGACTGGGCGACCTCGTTCTCATGGTGAGGAAACACCAGGTCGGTGCCGCCGCCGTGAATATCGAAGCCATCGCCGAGGTAGCGGCGCGCCATCGCCGAGCATTCGATGTGCCAGCCGGGACGGCCAGGTCCCCACGGCGACTCCCAGCGTGGCTCGCCCGGCTTGGCGGCTTTCCAGAGAGCGAAGTCGAGGGGATCCTCTTTGTCCTCGCCGGGCTCGATGCGGGCACCCGAGATCAGATCGTCGATCTTGCGGCCCGACAGGCGGCCGTAGTCGGCGAAGGAACGCACCCGGAAATAGACGTCTCCGTTGTCCGCCGCATAGGCATGCCCGCCGGCAATGAGCTTCTCGATGAGACCGATCATCTCAGCAATGTGCTCGGTCGCCCGCGGCTCGATGTCGGGCCGGCGGATATTGAGAGCGTCATAGGCGGAGCGGAATTGCGCACTCGTTTCGGCGGCGACCCGCTCGGGGGTGAGCCCGCGCTCGGCTGCGGCGGCAATGATCTTGTCTTCGACATCGGTGATGTTGACCACATACGTGACGTCGTAGCCGGACCATTCGAGATACCGGCCGATCACATCGAAGGCGACCGCGCTGCGACCGTGGCCGATGTGGGGTGAGGACTGGACGGTGGGGCCGCATACGTACATCGAAACCTGCCCCGCCTGGCGCGGCACGAATTCCTGGAGCTCCCGTCCGAGCGAGTTGAAGACGCGCATGGCGGCCATGGTAGGTAGGTTGGCCGCCATGCTGACGCCGACCGACTTTCTGATACTCGGGCACCGCGGCGCCTCCGCCTATGCGGCCGACAACAGCCGGGAGGCGTTTCGGATCGCGGCCGAGCAGGGCGCCGACGGCGTCGAGCTCGACGTGCGCCGCACAGCCGACGATCGGCTGGTGGTCCACCACGACCCGACCGTCGGCGACGGCACCGTCATCGTGGAGGCTGAGCTGGAAGATCTACGCCGGCGGGCACCCGGGCTGCTCACGCTGGCCGAGGCCATGGAAGCGTGCGACGGGATGCTGGTCAACGTCGAGATCAAGAACTCCCCGTCTGACCCCGACTTCGACCCGGCGCATCGAAGTGCCGACATGACCGTTCGCTGGCTGGTCGACCACGGCTGGGATGACCGTGTCATCGTGTCCTCCTTCAATCCGGCGACCATCGACCGCGTGCGCAGCCTGTCTGATGACATCTCAACCGGTCAGCTCCTCGTGCCCGGCAGCGAGGTCGAGGCAGCCGTCGTGTCCGCCCGGGAACGAGGCCACAACGCGGTACACCCCCACGGATCGCAACTGACGGACCCGATCCCGGCGATTACTGCGGCACGTGAGCGCAGCATGCTGGTGCTGGTGTGGACCGTGAACGACCCCGGATTCGCCCGGCGGCTCAGAGACGCCGGTGCCACCGGGATCATCACCGACGATCCGGCCGCCATCCGGAGCGGTCTGGCGCCGGCCTAGTCCCGGTCAGCCCTCCAGCCAGGCCACCGCCGGGGCGTCGTCTGCCAACCCATCCATCAGGCGCTTGCGGCGCAGCGTGCGGATGATCGGTTCCCGGTCGGCCGAGAGGAGATCCCAGGTGTCGATCTCCTCGAGCAGCAGCTCGAGCTCTTTGTCGAGCACCCGGGATCGCTCATCGAGGGCGCTATCGCGCAGTTGCTCTTTGAGCGAGCCGATGATGTCGACCATGGCAGTGGCAACCAGCACCTGGCCGCCGAGGGCTTGCCGAAGCTCGGCGAGGGTGTCCCGGACGAAGTCTTCCCGGTCGGAAGCCAGTGGCATGGCGACGTGCCGGTCACCGTCGTGAAAGAACCGTGACCGGGGATAGCCGGTCAAGGCAACCCGCAGCGGCTCCACCAGGTGATACACGACGGCGACGGCGGTTCCCGGGTCGTTGATGCCCGGCGACAGGGCACGCAGCGCAATATCGAGCAGCTGGCGCAGGCCGAATCCCGGGTCGTGGTCGCTGCTCCGGCTTGGTCCGATGAGGATGGACGAACCACCGAGGTCCACTTCCTCCGCTTCTTCGGACTGCCACACGGTGAGCAGGCGGTCGTCGACCGTCACATAGTCGCCCACTCGCACGTCGATTCTCGCCACCATGCCCGGTTGCAATTCGGCCAGGAGCTCGCGCGGTCGTATCCGCCGCACCCAGCCACTGTCGGTCGCCCGCACCGTCGTGGAGTCGGTGTCGGGCGCCAGCTCCCACCCTTCACTGGCGATGTCGGTGCTCTGGTCGGAGAAGTGGTTGCGCATCGCCGCGCTGGAGCTGGCCGAGATCCGCCGAACGATGTGCTCGACCCGGACACGCGTGGTGGTTCGATCGATGAACGCCACGATCGCCAGGACCGAGCCGACCGCCAGAATCACCGCGGTCGTCGCTGCCCAACTAGCCACGTTTCCCTCAGCAGCCTGGGTGGGCTCGGCACCGAGTGTGGCCAGCGACAGCAGGGCAAACGTGAAGGTGGCACTGACCCAGCCGACCACGTTCTTCTGGAACGAGTCGCGCAGGAATTCACCCAGAACTCGGGGCGAATAATCGCTGGCGAGTTGAACGGAGATGGCGGTGATAGAGAACACCAGCGCCGACACGGTGATGGTGGCTGATGCCACCGTGGAGAACACCAGGCGGGCCCCCTCCAGCGACGTCGGCAGCAGGAAGACGAGGTCCTGGGGGACTGCCGAAGAGTCGATCCGGTTCAATCCCCAGGCCAGAAAGGCGGCCCCGATGATGTAGATGGCCGGTACGAAGAACAGGCTGTCTTTGACTTGTTCCAGGCGGTTGCGCATGGTCTCCACGGCGTGGCTGGGGAACGACGCTAGCGGCCGGCGGGTCCCTAGGTCGGATCCGCCGTCACCACCGCGGTAGCGGCGATGCCGTCCCCCGAACCAATCCAGCCGAGGTGGTCGGTGGTGGTCGCCTTCACCGAGACCAGATCAACAGGGAGGCCGAGAACCGTCGCCAGGTTCTGTTCCATACGCCGTCGATGGGGGGC